>NZ_JALNTH010000003.1:0-472453 GCF_023161935.1 Pseudoalteromonas sp. 2CM28B | reverse complement strand
CAGGCACTTGCCGAAGAAACAGGGGGCTGTGTTGCCGACTCATTAGAAATGGCACGTTTTGGTGCTCGCCACGATGCAGACATGATCATCGTTGCAGGCGTACGTTTTATGGGTGAAACCGCTAAAATTTTAACGCCAAACAAAACAGTTGTTATGCCAACGCTAGAAGCAACGTGTTCGTTGGATATTGGTTGCCCTATTGATGAGTTTTCAGCGTTTTGCGATCAGCACCCTGATCGTAAAGTTGTAGTGTATGCAAATACCTCTACAGCGGTTAAAGCCCGTGCAGATTGGATTGTAACCTCATCGTGCGCGCTTGAAATTGTAGAGCACCTAGATGAGCAAGGTGAAAAAATTATTTGGGGCCCAGATAAACACCTTGGTAGCTACATTCAAAAAAATACTGGCGCCGATATGATCATGTGGAACGGCGCATGTATCGTACACGATGAATTTAAAACAAAAGCGCTTAAAGATATGAAAGCCCTGCACCCAGACGCGGGTGTATTGGTGCATCCAGAGTCACCTGCGGAAATAGTGGCACTAGCAGATGCGGTTGGCTCAACCAGTCAACTAATAAAAGCTGCGCAAACAATGGATAACGATAAGTTTATTGTAGCGACAGACCGCGGTATTTTTTACAAAATGCAGCAGCTATGCCCAGAAAAAGAGTTTTTTGCAGCCCCAACAGCGGGTGAAGGCGCGTCATGTAAAAGTTGTGCACATTGCCCGTGGATGGCAATGAACGGCTTAAAAGCGATTGAAGAAGCCCTGATAGACCCTCGTGGTAAAGAAGTGTTTGTAGATATGGACTTACGCGAAGGCGCGCTCAAGTCACTTAATCGCATGTTAGACTTTACAGCTAGCATGGCTAAGTAATTAGCCTAATGCATAAAAAACGGTTAAACCTTAAGGTTTAGCCGTTTTTTTATGCCTAAAGTAAATTGCTGATTGATTATTAGACACTTAACAGCACAAATTTAAAAAGACCTTGCACCTGTGTAACCTATTTCATAATATAACGCGCTGTTGCTAAGCAACACCGTGGAGGAATGGCTGAGTGGCTGAAGGCGCACGCCTGGAAAGTGTGTTTAGGTTAATCCCTAACGAGGGTTCGAATCCCTCTTCCTCCACCATTATTCAATATTAGGACGCTTTTTAGCGTCCTTTTTTGTGCCTGCAACTACGTTAAATCTTGTAGGTTGCAGCTCTATCCTTTCTTAGCTCGTTTTACCAAAGCTGATAGTTTTAATTCGCTTCTATACCAATCGTGTTAGGTTTCTAAACATTTATAGCGATAGATAAATAGAGTGACAACAAGGCATAAATTTCGACATGTAGTTGCCCCATATAAGAAGTTTATAACGCCTTTAACGCTTTATTTAACACGCTAAATAGGCTAAATATTTAAGTCGATTGGTATTAGTATCCTACAAAAAAAGCACTGCTTAGGTATACTAAAAATGTAGTTCTGCTAGTGCTAAAAATAAGCACAAGTGAAAGGAGACGTAGATTGGTCATATACACTATGCATATCAAGGGGCTTAATTAGTATGAATCATAAACTCCTCTAAACGTTTTAAAGTAGATATATACAAATAAGGAAATAAAATGGCTTTAACTCAAATGCAGATTATTCAATCACTAGGTGAAGCTATGAGCTGGTTAGAAAGGGAGTTAAGCTGGGATGTTCCCCCAACTGAGCTAAGACACTTGACCGGCCGAATAGGCGAGCTTTATGCTGCACTAATCACGAATGGTCGTATGGCAACAGAGGTTAACCAGGCAGGGTACGATGTTGTATCAAGTAGTGGTGAGCGGATATCGGTAAAAACAACAGCTAAAATGGGGTCAAGCGGCCATATAAGCTTTAACACAAATACGTTAGCGTTGGTTGACCGTATCATTATCCTGAAAATAAATACTGAAGAAATGCAGGTTGAGACTTTATTAGATGCCCCGGTTGAAAAAGCAAAACTACTCATGAATATTGGGCCAACAGGTAAGAGCGCTATTGCGATGAGTAAGTTAATAAACCCTCCTGTTAAGCCACGTATTTTACTAAATGTAAAAGAAGCTACATGGAATAACTACAAATTGGTAGAGCTAGAAAACGGCACCATAGAAGTATTTTTAAATAATGAGCTTGTAACACCTAGTAAGCCTTACTTACGTGATATTGCTAAAGAGTTGGGTGTTTCAATTTTAAATGGCAACGGAAATCCATTTAATACACGGCAGTTGGGATCTGTGTTGATTAAAGAGTTATTAAATTAAAGCGACTGTTGTTTATGCACCGTAGCTTAAAGGCAAGAAATAAGGCCTCTAATCCACTGAGCTCAAACAAGTTTCATTAACTATGTAATTTATGTATTATGCAGATTCCTCATACAAAAGGATCGTTGATGAAGAATGTACTACTAATAGTTACCGGTGCAAGCCCACAAGTATTAACTGAAACTCTTTTTGCGCTTTATCAGCAGGGTAAGCTTATGCCTGAAGAGTTTTTTGTAATTACTACAAAAAGCACCAAGGCTATGCTTACTGATGGATTATTTGAGCAAGGTCATTTAGCTAAATTAATAGCAGATTATAAACTTCCCTGCATTAAACTTCCCGATGAAAACATATGCCTAATAGAAGACGATAAAGGCCAACCTATTAATGATGCTAAATCTGAAATAGAACAAACCTACATGGCCGACTTTATTACTCGCAAAGTGTTTGAACTCACCAATAAAAATGATATTAGCATTCATGCCTCTATTGCAGGCGGCCGTAAAACAATGGCATTTTATTTAGGTTATGCCATGTCTTTATTGGGGCGTGAGCAAGATTCACTCAGTCATGTATTTGTAAATAGCGAATTTGAATTTGTGAGAGACTTTTACTACCCAACACCTTATGACCACATTATTGACGGCAAAAATGGCACTCAGGTAAACTGTATTAATGCAAAGGTTACCCTTGCCGAAATTCCCTTTGTACGAATGCGCCAATCTATCGACGAAACCCTCATTGCCAATATGCAAAGTGCATCGTTTAGCAAACAGTAGCAAGCTTAAACTCAGCGCATAAAAAAGATTTAACCCTAGAGGTAAACACAAAAGCAAAAACACTCACCTTTGCAGGTATCGAAATTAAACTTACCGCAAAAGAAACCGCCTTTTATTTATGGTTAAACCAATACAGCCAAAGTGAACATAAAAAGCTAGTTGTGGGTCGTGATTTTGAAGAGTCTTTGCGATACAGCAAAGAATACCTCATGCTTTTACAGCAAAATAGCAGTGATTTACGTATATTTCGTGATACGTTTGGCATAGAGCCCGAAGATTTTAGAGATGGTTTGCTCAGTAATTTAAAGGTAATGGAAAAAACCTTTGTGCAGCAAACTTGTAGCCGCATAAAGAGTAAAATAAATAAGGTGTTACCCAACGAGCTTGCTAAAAAAATAGCGATTGACTCCAATAACCAAAGCTTTGAAACAAGCTACTGGTTAAGTGCAGTAACACACAATATAAAAATAAATATAACGGCTTAATTTTCGCAAGCTTGCAAACGCATAAAAATAATAACGCATGGTAAATTAGTTGATAAGGAAGTAATCAGGAATGAAGCAATCAATGAACTTTGAACATATTCAATCTAAGTGGCCAGAGCTACACCAGTTAGCCGCTTTTGCAGAAGAGTATGCGATTACCGATCCACAAAGCTCACTGGTTAAGCTGCGTTGCTTTGCCGAAAAAGTAGTAGGTTACTTATATAAAGAACTTAGTTTACCTGTTTTACCCACTTCTAACATTTTTGATAAACTTACCGCCGACGACTTTACCAGCGCAGTTCCGCGTTTAATTACCGATAAGCTTCACGCCATTCGTAAAAGTGGTAATCAAGCAGCCCACGAAGGCAAAGTTGATCAACAACAAGCTATTTGGATATTAAAAGAAAGCTACTTTGTAGCCTCGTACTTATTTATGGCGTATGCCAATGGCACGCATCAAGAGTGCCCAGAGTTTAAAGCGCCTGAGCAAACACAGCCGACTAACCAAAGTGATGCCGAGTTTGCAAAAAAGAACAAGCAACTCACCAAGCAGCTAGCCGAAAATCAGGCCCGTTTAAAACGCGCACTTGACGAACTAGAAGCCGCAGAGCTTGCACAAAAACAAGCACAGCAGCAAGCAGCAAAACTAAAACAAACTATTGATGCTGAAAAGCTGGCTCAGGTTAAAACCCGCAATGAGCAAATTGTTAACTCTAGTTTTAACTTTAACGAAGGCGAAACCCGTAAACGCATTATCGATTTAGATTTACGTAATGCTGGTTGGCACGTTGCACTTGACGACGAATCAACAGAAGACGTTGGCAAAGAAGTAAAAGTAACCGACCAACCTACAACAACAGGCGTAGGTTATGTTGATTATGTATTATGGGATGACGACGGTAAACCACTTGCGGTAATAGAGGCAAAACGCACACGCGAAAATATCGAAAAAGGCCGCCAGCAAGCAACGCTTTATGCCAATGCGCTCGAAAAGCAATATGGCCAACGCCCCGTTATTTTTTATTCAAACGGCTGGGATATAAAAATTCTCGACGACACGCAAGGCTATAATAGCCGTGGTTTATACGGTTACTACTCAAAAGATTCCCTACAGTACTTAATAAAGCAGCGCACACTTAAAAAAGACTTAAATAAAACGCCGATAGATACTGCTGTGGCAGGGCGTTTGTATCAAATGGAAACCATAACCCGAGTGTGTGAGCGTTTTAGTGATAAACACCGCAAAGCGCTTATTGTGCAAGCAACCGGCACAGGTAAAACACGCGTATCTATTGCCCTTGCCAAACGGCTGCTCGATGCAGGTTGGGCTAAGCGCGTACTATTTTTATGTGACCGAAAAGAGCTACGTAAACAAGCGGGTAACGCCTTTACCGAATTCACCAAAGAGCCAGTGCATATTGTAGGTAAAAGCGCTAAAAACACAGCAGCCAGCGCGCGGGTGTTTATAGCAACGTACCCAGGTATGCTACGCATAATGAACAAGTACGACGTAGGCTATTTTGACCTGATAGTAGCTGATGAATCCCACCGTTCAATTTACAATATTTATGGTGATATTTTTAAATACTTTGACGCGCTAGAAGTCGGCTTAACCGCTACACCGGTTGAAATGGTATCGCGCTCAACGTGTGATTTGTTTGGTTGCGATTACAAACTACCCACAGCTAACTATCCACTTGAAGACGCGATAGAACAAGGCAACTTAGTCCCTTACAAAATAGTAAGTTACACCACGCAGTTTTTGCGCGAAGGCATTAAAAAAGACAACCTAACTGATGAGCAAATAGCCCAATTAGAAGAGCAAGGCATTGACCCTAACGAGCTCGATTTTGACGCAAAACAAATAGACGAAGCCATTAAAAATAAAGACACCAACAGGCTCATACTGCGTAACCTAATGGAAAAAGGTCTGCGCGATAAAGACGGCCAACTGCCCGGTAAAACAATCATATTCGCCCGTAACATAGCTCATGCCGAATTAATGGCCCAGTTATTTAGTGAGCTTTACCCGCAGCATGGTGCTAATTTTTGCCGCGTTATTCACTCAAAGTACGAACGAGCCGAAGAGCTAATAGACGACTTTAAATCAAGCGACGAAAACAGCATGCGTATAGCAGTGTCGGTCGATATGCTCGACACCGGCATAGACGTGCCTGAATGCGTAAACCTGGTATTTGCAAAACCCATAAAATCAAAAGTAAAGTTTTGGCAAATGATTGGCCGTGGCACACGCTTATGCGAAAACCTCTATGGACCAGGGCAGCACAAAACTCACTTTTTAATATTCGACCACTGGGCAAACTTTGAATACTTTGACGAAAACCCAGAAGAAGACGACGTAAAACAAGCAAAATCGTTACTGCAAAAACTATTTGAGGCGCGTGTAATCCTTGCACAAACTGCCCTCAAAAAAGCCAATATAGATGTGTTTGACCAAACAATAAAATTAATTCACGACGATATTTGCTTACTGCCAATGGAATCAATATCGGTGCGCGACAACTGGCAAGTGGTCGAAACCTTTAAAGACCTAAAACGCCTTAATCAGTTTATCCCTGATGATGTACAAAAGTTACTCGAAGAAGTAGAGCCGCTTATGCAATGGCGTAACATAATGGGGCAAAGTGAAGCCTATAAGTTTGATTTAGAGCTAACCACTATCCAAACACTAATATTTACCGATGCAAACCAAATTGATTTAGCTAAACAAAGTATAATGAACAAAGTTGAATCGCTTCAAATGCACCTAAACGAAGTGCGTAGCAAAGCACCTGCGATAGCAGAAATACAAACACAGCAATATTGGCAGTATTTAACCCATGCAGCGCTTGAGCAAAGCCGCATTAATTTACGCAGTATTATTCACCTGCGTAATAAAAGCGTGAAGCCGCCAACAAGTGATTTTGTGCTTGATATAAAAGAAGACGAAAATCAAATACACGAAGCCGACAGGCTTACAAAAATAGTCTCTATTGATTATCAAATATATCGCCAAGAGGTTGAAAAAACACTCACCCCGTTATTTGAAACCGACATCGTGCTTAAAAAAATCCGCAATGGCGAACCAGTAACCGAAGCCGACTTAGCGCAATTAAGCTCGTTAGTGCATACGCAAAACCCAAGTGTAGATTTAAATACATTAAAAGAGTTTTTTCCCGAATCAACCGCGAGCTTAGACAAAATATTGCGTACCATAGTCGGCATGGATAAAAATGCCATAGAGCAGAGCTTTACTACCTTTGTGCAGCAAATACACACCCATGTAAATGCCAAACAACAGCGTTTTATTGGTATGCTAAAAAACCACTTAATTCGCCACGGCTCTATTGAAATAGCCCAACTTTACGGTGCACCCTTTACCCAAATACACGACATGGGGCTCGATGGCGTATTTAGCCAGCAACAAGCCGACGTAATTGAGCAATTTATTAAGCAGTTTGATGTACAATTGGGTGATAAAAACCAAACGGTAGATAAAGAAGTGATAGTGTAAATGGCTAATCAAGTAGAAGTGTTTCAAAATGAAGATGGTAGCCTACAGTTAGCAGTGCAAGTGCAGCAAGAAAGTATCTGGTTATCGCAATCTCAGCTTGCTGAACTGTTTAAAACATCAACAGACAACATTAGTTTACACCTAAAAAACATATATCAGTCAGGTGAACTTGATGAAAACGCAACTACCGAGGATTACTCGGTAGTTCGCCAAGAGGGTAAACGCCAAGTAAAACGTAAATTAAAACACTACAATCTTGATGCAATAATATCTGTGGGCTACCGCGTTAACTCAGCCCAGGCAACACGCTTTCGCCAGTGGGCGACTAAAACGTTAAAGCAGCACTTATTAAAAGGCTACACCTTCAATCAAGAGCGATTAGCACAAAACGCAACAGAGCTAGATAACGCATTACAACTCGTTAAACGAATTGCTGTTTTGCCACAAAACAGTGAGTTTGGTGCAGGGCTTGTAGATATAATTGCCAGTTACACGCAAACCTTTTTATGGCTACAACAGTATGATGAAGGACTGCTTAATTCACCAAAAGGTGAGTTAGGCGGTGCACTTACACCACTTAATGATGCAAAAATCGCGATTGATCAGCTTAAGCAAAACCTTATAAAAAAGGTGAAGCCACCAAGTTATTTGCACAAGAACGTGATGATGGTTTAGCAGCTATTTGGGGAGCGTTAGATCAAACCGTATTCGGTGAACCTGGTTACCCAAGCGTAGAAAGTAAAGCTGCGCATTTATTGTACTTCGTGGTGAAAAACCACCCATTTAGTGATGGCAACAAACGCACTGCAGCGTTTTTGTTTGTCGATTTTTTAAATCGTAATCAACGCCTGCTAAACGAGTATTATCAACCAGTAATAAACGATACAGGGTTAGCGGCTATTACCTTGCTAGTAGCAGAGTCAAACCCAAAAGAAAAAGACACCATTATTCGCTTAACCGAAAATTTATTAAGCCAAGCTGAAATAGCATAAAACGTAGGTCGGATAAGCCAAAGCGCCATCCGACGATGTTGGATAAGTCAGAGCGCCATCCAACAATGTGATATAAAAATTTAATCAATACAACGAGCGTTATAAAGCGCTCAGAATAGGAAAACTATGATCACCGGACCTTTAAAAAGTAAAATCGACAAACTATGGGAAGAGTTCTGGACAGGCGGCATCACTAACCCGCTGACTGTAGTAGAGCAAATTACTTTTTTAATGTACGCCCGCATGCTCGACATGAACGAGCAAGCCGATGAAAAACGAAGTGCACGTACTAAGCAGCCGTTTAACCGCCGCTTTAGTGACGCCGAGCAACACATTCGTTGGCAAAACCTGCGCCATTTAGGGGCAGAAGAGTTATACAAACTGGTTAAAGATGAGCTGTTTCCGTACTTTTCAAAAACCTCAGACGACGTATCGCCAGAAGGCGCGATATTTAACGAGTTTATGAAAGACGCGCAATTGATGATTCAAAAGCAAAGCCTATTGGTAAAAGCGGTTGAAATGGTAAACGACTTACCGCTTGAAAACTCAGACACCAAAGGCGATTTATACGAATACTTGCTTAGCAAACTCACCACCGCAGGCATTAACGGCCAATTTAGAACCCCGCGCCACATTATACGCGCCATGGTCGAAATGATGGACCCAGATGTAACCAGCCAAATATGCGACCCATCAACCGGTACCGGTGGCTTTTTGTCGGTAAGTTACGAATACCTATTACAAAAATACACATCAGCCGAGGGCATAGAGCGCGAGCCCGTGCTTGATGTAGATGGCAACGTACAGCTTGATGATAACGGTAAACCGCTTGAAAACTTACTTTACTCAGGTGATTTAATAACCCCAGAGCAGCGCAGCCACATAGATGCTCACATGTTCAACGGCTTTGATTTTGACGCCACCATGCTACGCGTAGCCGCCATGAACCTAGTAATGCACGGTATTAAACAACCGGGCATACATTATCAAGATACCCTAAGCCAAAACTTTAAAGAGCACTATCCGCAAAAGGCTAAAGAAGGGTACGACATAATACTCGCCAACCCGCCATTTAAAGGCAGCCTAGACGAAGAAGACGTATGCCCTGAGTTACTGCGTAAAGTAAAAACTAAAAAAACCGAGCTGCTGTTTGTTGCCCTTATTGAGCGCATGCTAAAAATAGGCGGGCAGTCGGCAACTATCGTGCCCGATGGCGTATTATTTGGCTCATCAAAAGCGCACGTACAATTGCGTCAAATGCTGGTAGATAACAATCAGCTAGAAGCGGTAATCTCATTGCCAAGTGGTGTGTTTAAACCCTATGCTGGTGTATCAACGGCGATTTTAATCTTCACCAAAGGCGGCAGCACAGATCACGTTTGGTTTTACGACGTACAAGCCGATGGTTTTAGCCTTGACGATAAGCGCACCCCAATAAAAGCTAACGACTTACCAAGCCTAATCAGCGAATTTAAAGCTCGTGATAAAGCACAAGCGACAAGTAACAAAAATGATAAAACCCAGAAAGCGTTTTGGGTAAGTAAAGACGACATAGCCAGCAATAAATACGACCTTTCAATCAACCGCTATAAAGAAGTGGTGTACGAAGAAGAAACGTACGATCCGCCAAAAGAGATTTTAGGTAAGCTAGTGAGCTTAGAAAATGAAATACTGTTTGATTTGAAAGAGTTGGAGGGGATGTTGTGAGTTGGCCATTAGTGAAGTTAAAAGATGTGGCTGAGATTAACCCCAGATTGCCTAAAAATGTTGATGAATCTCAAATTGTGACATTTTTACCAATGGCTGCAGTTTCAGAGCAAGGGCAAATATTAAAGCAAGAAAAACGAATATTAAATGAAACTCGAAAAGGTTTTACCTATTTTGAAAAGAATGATGTTGTAGTAGCTAAAATCACTCCTTGTTTTGAAAATGGTAAAGCAGCGTACTTAGGCAGCTTAGAGACTCAAATAGGCTTTGGGACAACAGAGTTTCATGTAATTAGAGCTGATATAGAAAAGCTAGATGCTAAGTATTTATTTTATCTAGTTTGGAATAAATGGTTTCGTCATTTAGGTGAGCGAAATATGTCAGGTAGTGGTGGGCAAAAAAGGGTTCCTGCAGATTTTTTGAAGGAGTTAGAAATCCCACTACCACCACTTGACGAACAAAAACGCATTGCCGCGATTTTAGATAAAGCTGACGCCATCCGCCGCAAACGCCAACAAGCTATCAATCTCGCCGACGACTTCCTACGCAGCGTATTCCTAGACATGTTTGGCGATCCTGTAACCAACCCAAAGGGCTGGGAAGTTAAAAAAATCAAAGATTTTACTAGTGTTACTACTGGAAATACTCCATCACGGAAAATACCTGAATATTATGGCAGTGATTTAGAGTGGATCAAGTCAGATAATATAAACACCCCTAATCATACACTTACTCAGTCAACTGAATACCTTTCTTCTGAAGGTGAAAAAGTAGCGAGAACAGTGGAGAAAGGATCAATACTGATAACTTGTATTGCAGGTAGTTTTGACTGTATCGGTAATGTAGCTTTTGCAGACAGAAAAGTAGCATTTAACCAGCAAATAAATGCTCTGACCCCAAAATATGAATATGTAACTGAGTGGTTTCTGTATTCTTTGATCCTTTTTGGGAAAAAGGTTATTCAGAACGCATCTACGAACTCAATGAAAGGGATGGTTAGTAAAGGGAAACTTGAAAATGTAGAGATGATATTACCGCCATTGGAAAAACAAAAAGAGTTTGAAGAATTGTTTAATAAACAGGTAAGTATCATATCAAAGATGAATGTTAGTTATTCAAATAGTGCTAATAACTTCAATTCACTAAGCCAAAAAGCCTTTGCAGGCGAACTATAGCGATTACCATAAAACAAGAGTAACAAGGACGTTGGTATGCTAGAAACAATCACTAAACCAATTGAGTTCGACAATGTAACTATTTTTATCACTGAGTTTTTATCAAAAAGAAACTTAGAAGCTCCCATCGTGCTGCGTTATTTACCTATCATTTTAGCGTCGGGGATTACACGCGGTTAACGTTTTTACTGTGTAAACAAATAACTAATAACGCGACCTTCAATAATAAGTATTAGTGTACTGGGTTTAGTTTGTTGAGCGTAGAGTGGTATAGGCAAATGGCTAATGCTTAATGCCATAATAGAGTTGTAAAAGGAGTTTGATTTACAAGCTTGTGAAAATAAACTCACATTAAAAGTTTAGTAATCTATTTAGTTTTCTTAAACTGCTGCAATATGTAACTGTTAAATAGGTCATTTTCAGAATAAAAAATTTAGTCAAGGATAAACAATGGATACAAAAATAATTTCTCAATGGACATTGTCGAATAAAGAAGCACAGCAAAGAGGGTTAGATGGGTCATTTGACAATATGGTGGCAAACCTAGATGAAACAATACAAGCAGAAATCGCTGCATTTATTAATAATGGTCAAGCTAATAAAAATAAGCCATTACTTAACGCTTTAAATTCATGTTTTTCGACTGTTGAGAGTGAATTTAAGGCAGCCCGCTGGATAAGCTTTGAAGGTGATATTTTCTTTGATAAGGATGCCAAAGGTTTTTGGATGCTTTGCGAAGATAAGATAAAAAACTTCAATAAAAATAATGGCTTTACTTCTGGGGAGCTTTGTGCAGATGTTGTTGAAATTATAAATTCAGAGCTTGAAGATGCGTTTAATGAATGGGGTGTGCCAAGCTTATCAATTTTAAAGTGTTTAACTAATTTATCTAATACACCTTTTAAAATTTCTAACGGTCGCTATAGCTTTTCCGCCTATAGTTTATATAAAAATGAAAATAAGGTGCAAGGATTTGATTGTGATCGCTCAATACTTAAAGTTTCTAGCTTTGGCCGTTGTTTACCGTATTTACCTCAGAGTGATGTAGCTGAGCTAGGCGATAAAGGGGTGTTTATTAATGCTATATACAGCGGCTTTATTCCACCTAAACTCAAAGATAATGAATTGTATAAATCTTTAATTGTTGCATTAAATTACAGCAAAAAAGCGGCGATTGAAGGGTTTAAAGATAAAACACAGGTTTTAGAACAACTTATACAGCAAAAAATATTTAACATATTGCTTTTAGAGGATTTTATTCGTGCTGATATTGCCCCTTATCAAGAAAAAATACTCGAAGATACTGAGCTTGGTCATTGGTCTTTATGGACCGAGGAGCTAGATAGTGATGCTGAGCAAGTTATTGACTTACCCACCCCGATGGTCGCGCGAGATCCAAAGTCGAGTATTAATGATGGTGTGGTGGCAATCGACTTTGGCACAAAAAGTACTGTTGTGGTGTATCAAAAAGATAATGTGAATATACATCCAATGCGTATTGGAACAGGCGATTTAAGCAAAGATATACAAGCTCATCATTATGAAAATCCAACTATTATGGAATTCAGAGATCTTGACGCCTTTATAAGTGCTTATAGTGCAAAAGCCAACAAGCCTTATACACGCTGGCAAGATTTAACCATTTCACATACAGCAAAAAATGCATTGGAAGGAACGGATTCTAGTAAATTCAATACATTTTTAGATGAAATAAAACAGTGGGCAGGTGATAAAAACAGAAAACTAAAAGTAGTTGGTCAACAAGGTAAAGTGATTGACTTACCTCCGTTTTTAGAACTCACAAAGGACGACTTTAACCCCATTGAAATTTATGCCTACTTTTTAGGTTTGTATATTAACAACTTAAATAATGGCATTTTTATGGATTACATTCTTTCATTTCCTGTTACTTACGAAATGCCAGTGCGCGATAAAATAATCGAAAGCTTTGAAAGAGGCATTAAAAAATCCCTCCCGAGTGAGCTAGGCGCTGATACTATTGAGCACTTAACAGTAACAAAAGGGGCGAGCGAACCGGCAGCCTATGCACTAACAGCATTTAAATCACACAACTTTGACCCCGTAGACGATGAACATATTTTTTATGGTGTATTTGATTTTGGTGGTGGTACCACTGACTTTGATTTTGGTGTTTTTAGAGAAGCGCAAGGTGCCAAAGAGCGCCGTTTTGACTATGTTATAGAGCATTTTGGGGCGGGTGGAGACAAATTTTTAGGCGGTGAAAATTTACTTGAACTTTTGGCGTTTGAAGTGTTTAAGAAAAATAGAGTAGCACTATTAGAAGCCGGTATTCAATTTGAAAAGCACCCTGAAAAAGATGCGTTTGCAGGTAGTGAGCAGTTATTAAGTTATTCCCAAGAAGCCAAAAACAATACAAAGAAGCTGTGTATTGCGTTACGTCCATTTTGGGAGGAGCATGACGATTTTAGTATTGATTCATCGAGCTCTTTAAGTATTACACTAACTGATAGTCGTGGTATTCAGCATTCAGCTTTTAGCTTAGATGTTGATGAAGAAGAGTTAAGGCAATTACTTTCAGATCGAATTGAACGAGGGGTCGAAAACTTTTTTGATGCTTTGCGTTTGGCATTTAGCCACAGTGAAGCGCAGCTTAGTGGCATAGAAAATGTAAATATATTTTTGGCTGGTAATTCAAGTCAATCAAGCTATGTGACAGCGTTATTTGAAAAGCATATTGCGCTGCAAGATGAAGAAATTGGATCTGAGGGGCAAAGTCATTTTAAATTATTTGCACCACTTGGTGCAGATAAAACGAATATAGAAAAGCCTACGGGCAAAACTGGCGTTGCCTTTGGCTTAATTGAATCACGAGAAGGCGGCAATATTAAAGTTATTGATCGTAATGTTAGTGGTGAGGATATTCGTTTTAAATATTATTTAGGAGAAAATAGGAAGGGTAAATTTAAACCTATTGTTGACCGCGAAAATAAGTTTAATGAATGGGTAGAGTTTATTGATGCGGGGTATCAAAAATTTGAACTTTATTACTCAGAACAACCTACATCAAGTACTGGTAAGGTACTTGCCTCAGATGACAGTATTAAAAAGAAGAGTATTAAACTTGATTTAACTGATGATGAAGCAATGGTCTACATAAAAATTATATCACCTACTCAGATTGAGTACGTGATAGCAGATGAGCAGGGTATTAAAAATAACATTTATCTAAATGAACCTCAAAGCATAGAACTATAATATTTAAGGAAGATTATGTTAGCACCCACACTTATCCCTACAATAATAACAGCGGTTAGTAAATTAGCTTCAACTTTAGGGCCAATGATAGCTAGAACCGCACCTATGGTATTAAAAACAGTAGGTGAAAACTTACCTAAAGTGATTCAAGCCATTGAGCAGTTGAGCATTGCATCGAGCGTTCTTAAACCGAATGAAAGCGTTAATGAGCTGGGCGCTAAAGCTATCGCTGCTGATAAAACACCTGAAGACTTTAATGAAATTAATGATTATATCGAGTATTTACGAAATGATGTAGCAGAAGTAACTCTATCTGATGAACCAACAAGTGTTTTAGCTCGTCAGGCGATAGGGAGTGCCATTTTACTGCAAGGTTTGAACACGGAATTGAGTACCAACATTTCTTTACCATTTTTAAATAAAGTAGCAGAGATAGGTGTAGGCTCGAAAGTGGTTTTCGAGATTATTAAAGCGTATTCAGACAGTGGCTTAAATATAGAGCAAATAGAAGCTTACAGTGACGGGCAGTTATCATTGAATGAAACTAAATGCCATAGTGATTGCTTGGTTAGCGCTTATCAAAATGCTGAACCAACAATGACTCAACAAGAAGCCGAACAAGCTGTAATGAAGGACTTTTAAAATGGCAAGGATAAAAAAATCGCTAGTTGAGCTTTTAAAAGCAAATAGTGTAGATGGAAAAGTGCAAGTACCAGCAATTGAAAAGCCCTTTTTATTAGCTGAGCATGAATTTTCACTTTACCATATTAAAGAAGTAACCTTTGATGAAGAACTTCCTCGAAAAGAGGGGTTTGAGAATGTGTTAAATTCGTTAAATATTGAAGGTATTCTCTTTCTTTATTTACTCATTGGCGATGGAGAAAGCGTTAAGTTTTTATTTGGTATTGCAAAAGATAAGCGCTATAAGGGAGATTTATTGCTTGATGTTGACGATATAGGCGAAAGTATTTTAAAACCCTCTTTAGAGGGGAATTTTAGAGGAAGCATAGTTAAAAAGCTTGATAAATATGAACGCAAGCAAGTTAAAAGCGATGTGGATGCTTTTTCTAAAGTCTCTAAGCTTGAAGGTGTGCCAAGCGTTCATGAAGATAACGAACAGTTTCAAGGTGTTGACCGTTTGGTTGATATAATGAGTGGCGATAAGTTTTGCTTAGCTGTTTTGGCTGATCCTCTTTCACTGACTGAGGTAAACGAACTTGAAGGGCAATTACATGAAATTTATGACAAATTACTGCCCTTATCTAAAAAAAGCATTCAAGACGGAACAAATAAGGCTAAGACAGAAGGAGCCTCTGAAGGTTCTAGTACCACTAAAACAACGAGTGAAAATGACGGAAAATCTATAACAACGAATACAGGCAAATCGGTTAGTACGACAAAAGGGACAAATGACACTGGAGGTAGTAAGCAGTCATCATCAGGTTTTTCTGAGACCGACCATAATCGTCATATAAATGGAAATGAAAGTACAACGAAAGGCACTTCAGAGTCAACGGCTACAGGCAGTAACCGAGGTACAAATACATCGGAGCAGACAGGTAGTTCATCGAGTGAATCTCGAGAGTTTTCTGATAAAACATTACAGGATTGGGTAAATTATATTGATGAGGTATTATTAAAGCGTATTCAAATAGGCAAAAATAAAGGACTTTACCTATCTAATATCTACTTATTATCGAATTCTGAGGCTAGTGTTTTAAAGCTAGGAAATACAGCAAAATCAATATTTTCGGGTGAAGAAGCAAATAAGTCACCTTTACAACTTAAAAAATTAACGATTAAAAATGAGATTTCTACATTAAAGAACTTTCAATTGCCTGCTTTGCAAGCATCAAGTGCTGATGTTGCGAAA
Organism: Pseudoalteromonas sp. 2CM28B; assembly: GCF_023161935.1. NCBI lineage: Bacteria > Pseudomonadati > Pseudomonadota > Gammaproteobacteria > Alteromonadales > Pseudoalteromonadaceae > Pseudoalteromonas > Pseudoalteromonas sp. 2CM28B. The sequence goes on along the minus strand of NZ_JALNTH010000003.1, from coordinate 456,414 downwards.
AGTGATAATACTCACCAGTTAAATTTGTTGCTTTCTAAAAATCCTTTTAATTGATACTTATGTAATTGGTTGTCTACTAATGAATTGAGTGTTGTTGCTGGCTTACCTCAAAAAGAAGTCGTGGGATTAACTTTAAAAGAAGAAGTTGAATTTGGCTTGAATATGACGCAACAGGCCAGTGATGAAAACAAACTCTTTTTGGGTAACTTAGTTAAAAGTGGTTTAAAGCAAAAAACAGAGGTGAGTATAGATAAGCGTGATCTAGACAAACATACGTTTATAGCAGGTGTTACAGGCAGTGGTAAAACGACAACCTGCCATCGATTATTACACTCAGCTCAAATGCCATTTTTAGTTATTGAGCCAGCTAAAACAGAATATCGAGTACTAACAAAAAAAGATAATAGCATCTTAATTTTTACCTTGGGTAATGACAATGTTGCTCCTTTTAGGCTCAACCCTTTTGAATTTTTCCCGCATGAAAATATCACCTCTAGAGTCGATATGATAAAGGCGAGCATAGAGTCGGCATTTGATATGGAAGCTGCAATACCACAGTTAATAGAAGCAGCTATTTATAGGTGCTACGAAGCTAAAGGTTGGAATATTGCTAACTCTAAAAATAGCTATTACGAAAACCCATTCGCGCCTGGGGTGTATGCGTTTCCTACACTTGCAGAATTGATTGATATGACAGAGGTTGTTGTAAACGATCAAGGTTTTGATGATAGGTTGAAACAGGATTATGTAGGGTCAATAAAAGCCCGCTTACAAGGATTATTAATTGGCTCTAAAGGCCAAATGTTAAATACACCACGGTCTATAAACTTTAAAGATTTAGCTAAACGCAATGTAATTTTAGAACTTGAAGAGATACGCAACCCAAGTGAAAAGTCTCTAATAATGGGGTTTGTTTTAGCTAATCTAAATGAAGCTATACGTGCTAATTACGAAGAGTATCGTAAACGTGGTGAAAAGTTTAGACACATTACACTAATTGAAGAAGCGCATAGGTTATTATCTAAATTTGAGGCTGGGGATAGCTCGAATAAAAAACAGGGGGTTGAAACCTTCTCTGATATGTTGGCAGAAGTGCGTAAATATGGAGAGTCGCTAATCATTGTTGATCAAATTCCAAATAAGCTAACGGCAGAAGTTTTAAAAAACACGAATACAAAAATTATTCATAAACTTTTTGCTCAAGATGATAAAGAAGCAGTTGGGAATACTATGGCTTTATCTGATGAGCAAAAAGACTTTTTATCTAACCTTGAACCAGGGCGCGTAATTCTATCGAGTTCGGGAACGACAAAACCCTTGCAGGTACAAGTTAAAGAGTTTGTTAGTACAACAGAGGAAGCAGATGTCGATCCCGATAATATTAGAAAAATAGCACTTCAATATTACGCAGATAATTACAAATCGGGTTTGATAAAAGGTTTAGAATTACTTGAGAGCCCTCCTTCAGGTGATGTTATTGAGGATATTCTTCAGGGGAATCCGCTATTAGCTTGGGTTGAAACATTAAAGAAACGTAAATCAAATAAAGCGCTACATAACTGTATACAAAGTTATGGCGTTGGGTTTATGCACCAATATATTCTTGCCTCTTGTTATAAACCTCTTGCTGAGTCAAAAGAAAATATAAAAGAGCTAGATTTTAGAAGTAATTGTTTAGGTCACTACTTATCTGAGGTCAAGCTAAACCCTGATGTAGCATTTACTTTGGAGCAGAAAAATGCCCTTTCAACTAACAAAAGTATAAATGTTTAACTAAGGAAAATTTTATGGGACTTTGGAGTAGTGTGTGTAGCGTTGTTAGCAGTGCATGTAGTGCTATTGGTAGCGCTGTATCACGTATCGGTAATAGCATTGCAAGTACAGCAACGAGTATTGCTAGTTTGGGTGTTTCCCTTGCGGCTAAAGTGACAGATGCAATAAGAAGTGTAGGTGTTTCGTTAGGTATTATTAGACCAGAAGATAATCTCGAAGAGTTAGGTGAAAAGGCCATTTTAAGTGAAAAAAAGCCTGAAGATTTTGACTCAATCAATGAATATATTAATCACCTAAACAATAACGTTACCTTTGATAAGGACAAATTTGACAGATTAGATGAAAAAGAACTTTTAGCTCGCTCTTCAATAGGGGCTTCAATAACCTTAAAGGGAATTAACGAAAAATTAGATTCAGTAGTAACGCCTGAATTTATGGCTACGGTGGCTTCGCAAGAGCTTGAAACGAAAGAAATAGTTAGCACTATTAAAGCCTACAAAGAGAACGACTTAAAACTAGAAGATTATGATCTTTATTTAAACGATGAGCTTACTCTTGATGAAACAACTAAACATAGTTCAGCTTTGGTAGAAGCGTACCAGAAGTTGGAGCCAGAGTTATCTATAGAAGAAATTGAAAATAAAGTAATGGGACTAAGTAATTAAATGACAGACTTTTACGTTGAAAATAAAAATTGCAAAATTAGAACGTGCAGAGTTATTGAAGGTGAGTTAGAGGATGTTCGGTTTTCAGGTGAATTATGGATTGATAGTGCTGACTTTTGGGAACAATTTAAACGTAAAGTTGAGTACATTCAGAATGAGCGTTTAGCATTTATTGTTGTTTCTGATGACGAAGAATTTGATGTTGATCCTGATATATTTATTGCTGACGATTTTGCAACTGATAAAAGTGAATTAAATAGGCTATTAGCGCGAGTAAAAGCTAGTTTGTTTTTTGTTAAATTTCATCCAAATGTACCTGAATTACAAAAGTTTAACGAAAATACTGAAGATCATAATGTCCTTGAGGGTAGTATGAGTTGCGAGGCGAAAAACACTTCGATAGAAGGCAGTTCAAATGGTTTACAAGCTCATTACCGTAAAAAGACTAATGAGCTAAAAAAGGAAGGTTAGTTATGGAGAATAGTAGTTTAAAAACAGAGATCTTAATTCTTCTAGAAGATGAAGACATTAGAAGTAAAGTTTGTGAAATAGCATTCGAGCATTCAGAGAAACACTTAACTACTTTGTCGCCAAATAAGATTGAAGAATCAAGCCAAAATGAGTGTCATGGTCTACAAGCTGAAAAGGATACGTTAAAAGAAGAAAATGCAAAACTTAGGTCTATGCTGGGACTAAAAGAATCTGCTTTAGTGGAAAGTGAAAATTTAATTCAGTCTTTAAATGTTGAAAAATCAGGTCTTGAGGAAAATTTATCTGTAGTTCTGAGTGATGTCGAAAAAAGTGAAAAAACACTTACAGAAACTTTAAGTTTATATGAAGAGCTAAAGAGAAAAATTACATTTTACAGAGATAACTTTGAGGAAGACCTAAGGATTAAAGAGGTTTATGAGGATCTCTCATCACAAACTAAAGTATCAATTAAAAATATTTTTAAAGATACAACACCAAAAGGGTTGGTTGTTTGCGGGACTCAAGAAAAGTTTATATTTAGCTTCTGGGACTATATTAAAGCTGAAATAAACAATAGTAACAATCAAGACGATAAAAAATTAGTTTGTTTATTTGAGTTATTGTTTGCTCGTTTCAAGTTAGCCTTTCCTATGTTTGAGCTACAAAAAGTTAAAGTGGGTGATATGTTTGATAATCAAAAATTTGTAAAACATCACAGTAGCCAAAATATGAGTGGGTCGATACAAGCATTATTATTCCGAGGCTGTGTAAATAACCAAACTGGAAAAGTAGTTAAGCAATCTATAGTAGTACTTTAGCTGCCAGATTATATGCTCATCAAAGCGGTTATTTAATGTGTTTTAGCAGAATAAGTTTAGTTTATGAAATTTCAACTTTGTGCCTCAAACGCACTTAATAAATACCTAAAAGTTGATTTACCTCGTTTGCCACATGAACCCGGTAAACAAGCGGGGGTAAATACCCTTATTAGTGACGGCGATAATTTTAACTGGCAATTACAGATTATTGATAACAGCTATAAATCTCGTGAAAAAACAATCATTGTTTGTGAAGCGAATAGCCGTTTTACGTTTTTTATACCGGTTAGTTTAAAGCTATCGCAAGAAGAGTTAACCCAACGTTTGCAGTACGAATGGCAATTAATAATGGCTGAAACGCTTGAGGTGTATCAGTTAATACCACGCAGCGATATTGCGGTGCTGTTAAGTGAGCTATCTAAAATAGAGTTTATGCCGCACTGGGTTAAAAATACCGATTTAAGTATAAGCGGGCATATTAGCGATGCCGCACTTTGGGTTACTCAAACACTACAAGAAGAGGGGCTTTATGATTTACCTAAAGACCTTGCCATTGAGTTAGCTATTTATTTAAACACCCAACCTAAACGTATTACTAATAAAACAACTGGCCGCAAAGAGAAGTTTATACCCATAGAGCGTTTATTACATTATTGCCAATCACTTATCACTGCACGTAAGCTTGATGATGGCTCATCAAACGAAATAATCGATAAAAGTAATATCATTAACTTTAGTGATTATAAAAAAGATTAAAGCCAGCTAGATTAAATTTTCACAAGCTTGTGAAATTATATTTTTGTATAGCATTACAAAAAATAAAGCAGTAATAACAAACACCTAATTATTAGTTAAATTCTTTAGGAACCCTATAGGGAGCGAAAAGTCTTAGACTTAAATATTAACAATTAGCCAGACGTACTTTTTAAGCACATTGGATTATTGGTACTCAAATAACGCGTTTTCCCATTCTTGAATGATTATTTGGCGCTTCATCTGATCGTCTATCACTAATATTTCTATGCCAAGGGGGACGGGGCGCAGCTGACCTTCTGATATATCAAGTAAATGTTTTTGTTTAATTCTTACTTCGTTATTTATAGGCTCAAAATTAGTGAAGTTGGCCATGTCTGTTTGTCCTTGTACAGACACTAAGTAATCAATAAACAGCTGTGCACCAATGACATTTTTAGCATGTTTAGGAATAATGGCGCTGCGCATAATAACCGAGGTGTAGTCTTTAGGTTGCACCACAATAATATTAGGGTGCTGCGCCGCCCATGTGCGCGCATAAGAGCTTAATATGTTATAGCCAACAGTGAGCTCGCCCGTTGAAAGTGCTTTAAGTATGTCGGCGCTGCGTCTAAATACACGTGTGCTGTGATAGCCAAACGATTCTAGCATTCGGCCATAGCTTGAGCTTTGCTCGCGGTCATGAGCCCACAGCAAATAGCCTATGCCCACTTGAGTAATATCGTAAATGCCAACGCGGCCTTTAATTTGCTCACTGCGCCGGCGAATTAGCTCTAATAATTCGTTGCGGCTACTTGGTGCGACCTCTTCGCCTAAAAATTCTTTATTAAATGCAATTACTGCTGTTTCATAGGTAAAGCCAAATACTTCATTTCGCCATTTAGCCCATGCAGGAAGCTTATTTGTTTGCTCAGAGCTATAAGGCTGTGCGTAACCGTCGTTAACTAACTTTACCTGCAAGTTCATTGCTGAACTTAATAATACGTCGGGCGGGTTTTTAACGTCGGCTAAAAATTCGCTATACACTTCGAAAGTACTCAGCTCGTAGTAGTCAATTTGTACAAAAGGGTATTTTTTTTGAAAGGCCGATAAAAAAGGGGCAATTTCCATTTTATCAGCGCCGCCATATATTTTAAGCACGGATTTATTTTCGCTTTGTGCCGGAAATACTAAAGGAGTTTTTGCAGCAACGAATGGCGAGCCTACAAAGCACGTTAAAACAACGGCAATATAAATCAGCGATAAAAGTTTCAATGTTCGTCCTCGGTCAGCATTAACGGAAAGTTTATTTCAAAAATAAGCCCCGACGGGCTGTTATCAAGCAGCTTGATAGCAGCGTTATGATGCTCTGCTACCTCTTTAGCAATGCTTAAGCCTAGGCCGCTGCCGGCACGTGGGTCGCCTTTGCTTTTGTAAAACCGCTCAAACACATGTTGCTTTTGCGCATCGGGTACACCTACGCCTTGATCAGCCACGCATAATCGAGCTATGTAACCACTGTCTGTACTGTGAAGCTCGGTAGAGACATTAACTTCTTTATTTTGCGGGCTAAATTTAATCGCGTTTTCTAAAATGTTGCGTAGCATTTGGCTAAGTGCAAACGAATCGCCATTGATCATTAAATTATCGTCACCTTGATATGTGATGATCACGCCGCGTTGAATCGCCGATACCGCAACATCTCTACACACAGACTTTACCAGCTCCGGTAACGAAAGCGTTATTAAAGGCTGGCTATGAAAACGGTGCGCAAGAGTGGCTTGGTTTAACAGTTGCGTAACGGTGCTGTCGAGTAAATCTGTTGAATATAAAACACGATTTAACTGCTCTGTTCTTATTTTTTCATCGGTTTCTTCAATGGCATTTTGCGCCTGGCTTTTAAGGCCTGCAAGGGGCGTTCTTATTTGATGGGCCACTTCGCCAGTAAAGCGCTTTAAATGATTAAGCGAGACTTCTAATTGCGATATAAAATGGTTAATGGTTGAAATTAAGTCGGCCATTTCTTTGGGAACCGACATATCAATAGGGCGTAGATCAGTGGGGGAGCGCCGACGTATTTTTTTATTTATGCTGTAAATAGGGCGCAAAATTTGATTCACTCCTAGTAATATAAGCACAATAGCTATTACAAACGTTAAAATAACCATTTGTATTACATTCAAATTCATTTCATAGGCGAGCTGATCGCGAGCTTGGGTGGTTTGGCCTATTAAAATATTTACATCAAACGATTCACCCACTTCATAAAGCTTATCTGAGAGTAAAATAAAGCGGTAGTTTTCGCCTTTGTAATCACCTTCCCAAAACTGTATCAGTAGGTTATCTCGTGGGTCATACTCTGCACGTTGCCACTGAGTGTCGGCTTTTTGCAAAATGTGTTGATATAAGCCATTGTAGCCAGTTAAGTGCTCGCCTTGATTTTGTGTTATTTGATACACCAATCTGTCATTTGAGGCCATCGAGAGAGTTTCGAATGTAGCGCTGGGTAAATCAACAATAATTTCGTGGTAATCAATGTGGGTATTTTCAAAAATTTGTAAAGCAGCACTGGCAAGTAGTCTATCGTATGAAATTTGGGCGGCGTTTTTACTGTAATTATTAGCCATAAAATAGGTTATAAGTGTAATTATAACCATTAAAGCAATGGTTATTGTAAGCAGCTGCCGGCGAATTGAGGGGAGGGTTTTGCTACTCATTAGGCTCTGCTAAAAGATAGCCTAAACCACGCAGTGTTTTTATATCAACACTGCTATTTACCAGCTTTTTACGAAGCCTTGCTACGTAGGTTTCTATGGCGTTGGGGCTGGGTGAGTCGTCAAACGAATATAAGTGATCGAGTAACTCATCTTTATTAAGCACTTTACCTTGATGCGTTAAAAATATTTCTAGCAACCTAAATTCTCGTTGTTTTAAATCAATAAGTTCTTTAGCAATAGTGACCGTGCATGATTTTCGGTCAAAATCGAGGTTGCCATAACTAATAATGTCTTTACCAAGGCCTTGGTTACGCCTAAGTAGGGCGCGGCAACGGGCTTCTAATTCGCCAAAATCAAAGGGTTTAGTGAGGTAATCGTCGGCGCCTAAGTCGAGTAATTCTATACGGTGCTCTACTTGAGCGCGTGCCGTTAAAATTAATACAGGCGTATTTGATGAGCGAGCCCTGAGCTTTTTTAATATTTGCTCACCGTTTAAATTGGGCAAGTTTAAATCAAGTAAAATAAGGTCGTACTCATGGCGTTTTAACAGCGAATTAGCCACATCACCACTGGTTACAAGGTCTATACCTTGGCCCATTTTGGTGAAGCGTTGGCAAATTGCTTCTCCTAACACTTCGTCGTCTTCAACTGCTAAAATTCTCATTAAGCACACCCGCAAAGTCGCAATTAAAAAATATAATTTTAAGTTGTGCAAGACACTAAACAATTACTGCAACGTTTACAATACGCAAATGCCTTCGTTTATAGCAAGATAAGCTATAGTTTTAATTTAATAGCTAAAAAATACAATTGCCTAAAATGTAATTATCTTGTGACAGGTTTGTGACAGCTTTGCCGTGTAAATTGCAACATGAATAAACTTATACACACTACACACAACTATAAATTTAATTAAACAAGGTAGCGGAGACAACTATGGCTCAACAGTTCTCTAAAATATTTGCAGTAACAGGCGCAGTATTAACTTGTGTTTCTATTCCTTCGTATGCTTCTTTTAATGGGCTTACAGAGCAAGACGAATTTAATATTAAGCTAAGGTCAATTTACTTTGACCGCGATTACGATAACGACGCCAGCGACGACTCAACGTTTGCACAAGGCATAGAGCTCAATTATCAATCGGGCTATTTTAATGACTTAATTAGCATGGGTGTCTCTACTTATACGGTACTTAATTACAACTCAACCGGCAGCGCACAAAATAATATTTTACCCGCAGGGGATGAAAAAGGCGGCGTTGACGATAGTTTTTCTAAATTTGGTCAATATTTTATCGACGTTAAACTTGGCGACAATGGCCATGTAAAAATAGGCGGGCAAAAAACCAAAAGCATGTTGTTAAAAAGCTCAGGTAGCCGCGCAATTCCCAATACTTTTAGAGGTGTATTTGGTGACTACAAGTTTGGCAATACCAAAGTATATGGTTACGCCTACGATAAATGGAGCCGCCGCCACGATGACAAGTGGGAAGATTTTTCTACCGACCAGTCAGATAACGGCGCAATTAGTGTTGTTTGGGGTGTGGGCGCAAGCTACAAAAAAGACGCGCTAAAAATAGACGCAGAATATTTAAACTCTCATGACTACTTATCAAAGCTTGGGCTTAAAGGCAGCTACGCTATAAAGCTCGATCAAAGTAAGTTAACCCTTTCAAGTGGCGTATTTACCTCACAAGACGATGGCGATTTATTTGTAACCGGCGCAGAGGGTGGCGATTTAGATGATGAAGATGCACTCGGTGCGGTTTCAGGCGTTACTAAAAGTGAAAACGATGGTTTTGCCTATTACCTAGATGCTAATTGGAAAAAAGATATTTGGACACTGGGCGCCGCATTTACCAAAGTGAACGATGCTTGGATTGAAGATAACTTTAGTGGCGATCACGGGACTAACCCGTTTCCCACGCGCTCATTAATTGGTGCCGATTTAACAAACCAAAATGAGGCAACCTGGCAGGCTCGCTTAGGCATTGATCTAAAAGCAGTGGCACCGGGTTTAACCACAAAATTTTATTACACCAGCGGCAGCGATGCAGAAAATTCAAGCTTAGGTAAAGCAGGTGGCACAGCCGATGAAAAATATTGGGCCATTGATACACGCTACAAAGTAGCGGCTGTAAAAGGCTTAAGCCTACGTTGGTTATTTTTAGATTACACCACAGATGAAACCGGCAGTGTTGATGGTGTAAAAGGAGATAGAGCAGATCACCGTGTATATGTAGATTACACCATTAAGTTTTAAACGCCCCTTCGATTGGCTTTTAACGCGCAGCATGAAAATGCTGCGCGTTTTTTAATGTTTAAAAGTTATTTTTTAATCAATTTTTATTTCGTGACAGGTTAGTGACAGTTTGGCTCCTTACTCTTAAAAAAAGGGCAACGTTTTGATAACGACGTTACTTGTTTTTAATTGCATTGAAAGGGCGAAACGATGAACTCAACACACGCTACACCTCAGTTAAAACCTACGCCGAGAGCCATTCACTTTCGTGCAAATAGCCACCAAACGGCCATGGCTGCTAGTGCAACAAGTAATACTAATTTTGCCCCTCAATCTTTGCAAAGTAAGCAAGAGCAAGTACAAGAGTGCGTGGTTATTTTAAGTAATAACTAACCCGTTACTGCTCATTTAAATTGATTTAGAAGCTGGATTATTATGACTATTCAAAAAAAAATACCTTGTGTCATTATGCGCGGCGGAACGTCTCGCGGGACTTATTTTTTAGCCAACGATTTACCGAGAGAGTGGGATAAACGCAAAGAAATTTTAACTGCAGCTATGGGCTCAGGCGATCCGCTGCAAGTAAACGGCGTAGGTGGAGGAAACTCACTAACCAGTAAAGCGGCCATTATTTCACGCTCAACTGACCCCGATGCAGACATTGATTACTTATTTGCGCAAGTTGCTATTGAGCAAAATGAAGTCGATATAACCCCTTCGTGTGGCAATATTTTATCTGGTGCAGCACCACTGGCAATTGAATACGGATTGGTTACTGCAAATGACGGTGAAACAACGGTACGGGTTAAAAATGTAAATACCAATACCCTGATTGAAGTTGTGGTACAAACGCCTAACGGCTTTGTAGAGTACGAAGGCGATGCCACCATTGATGGCGTACCAGGCTCTGGGGCGCCTATTTTACTTAAGTTTTTTGATGTGTGTGGCACTAAAACCGGTGAATTACTGCCTACTGGCTCTGTACGCGATACCTTTGATGGCGTAGAGGTAAGTTGTGTAGATGCTGCCATGCCAATGGTACTAATACCTGCTCCATCACTGGGTGTAAAAGGCTCTGAAACTAAACAAGAGCTTGATGCAAATACAGAGTTACTGCAAAAAATAGAAAGCATTCGCCTGCAGGCGTCACTAAAAATGGGCCTTGGCGATGCAACCGGAAAAGTCATTCCTAAAGTCGGTTTACTGTCGGTGCCGCAATTTGGCGGTACGATAACTTCGCGCTACTTTGTGCCGCAAAACTGCCATACCAGCCATTCTGTTACTGGGGCAATTTGCGTGAGTGTTAGTTGCATGTTGCCAGGCAGTGTGGCGTACGACTTAATTACCCCACAAAGCTCAGAGCAGCAAAATATAGTAGTTGAACACCCCAGCGGTAAAATAGATTTACTACTTGAGGGGCGCTTTGAAAACGACACGCTAGATATAAAGTCGGCGGGGTTAATGCGCACCGCCAGAATGTTATTTAAAGGTGAAGTACACATACCTGCAAAAGTATGGGATGAAAGCAAAATAGCTTAACTTATACCAATGGGCAAAATAGCTCACTTAATTAAGCGAATTGGCGTTAAGCCTTAGTAAACCAACCGAAAATGCGATAGCAGATTGTCTGTTATCGCTTTTTTTATGCTTTAAATAAATAAAACTAAATATATTTTTATTTAAAAACAACGCCTTATAAATAATTTTAAATTAATGGATAGTTTGGCATCGATGACAGGTAGATGACAGTTTCGGCTATTAGTCTAGCTGTTGTTAACTTCTTTTAACGAAATACTTTCATCTACGTAATAGATGCAATGACGTTATTAGGACCTATTTAAATAATTGCAGCGAATAACAGAGGTCAAATTATGAAGATTAAATTAAGTACTTTTGCACCTAATCGACTAAAAGCAATGCTTGTTGTGTTAGCAGCAAGCACTTGTATCAGCTCAGCTTATGCAAACAATAACGACGAAGTAAGCTTTGATGGTGAGCGAGTAGAGTGGGTTGTGCCTTTTAAAGAAGGTGGCGGCTCTGACACATGGGCACGTTTTTTTGGTCCACGTTTTTCTCAGCATTTAAATGGTAAACCTGTGGTTGTAGTTAAAAACATTCCAGGTGGTGGCTCTACCAAAGGCGCTAACCGCTTTGAACGCCGCGCTAAAGCAAATGGTTTAAATGTATTTAGTACTTCTGCCTCTACACAAATCCCTTACTTACTTGGCGACTCACGCGTTAGATACGAAGTAAAACGTTGGAACGTGATTATGGCCACACCGACAGGTGCGGTGGTATATGTGCGCCCAGAGCTGGGTATTAAAAACGCATCAGAGCTTGCCAAATTGCAGGGTCAAAAACTTAAATTTGGTAGCCAACGCGCCGCGTCAATGGACTTGGTTGGGTTATTAGCCTTCGACATGCTTGATTTAGACATTCATGCCATTTTTGGTATGAAAGGCCGTGGCAGTGCGCGTTTATCGTTTGAGCGTGGCGAGGTGGATATCGACTTTCAAACTACCTCTGCCTACTTAAAAAAAGTACAGCCGCTAGTTGATGAAGGTAAAGCGATTCCGCTTATGTCGTTTGGCGTACTTAATAAAGAAGGCAAAATTGTACGCGACCCAACGTTTCCTGACTTACCACACGTAGGCGAAGTATACGAAATGATCCACGGTAAAAAGCCAACAGGCGTTGAATACAACGTATGGAAAACCTTTTTTGTAGCCGGTTTTGCCGCGCAAAAAGGACTGTTTTTACCTAAAGGCACCCCTGATGCCGTTATTGCAGAGTGGCGCAATGCAGCACAGCGCGTCATTGATCAAGACAACTTTAAAGAAGAGTCTGAATTAGTACTTGGCCAATACCCACAACTTGTAAACGAAGATGCAGTAAACACACTGAGCTCAGCACTGACAATTTCTGAAACTGACAAACAATGGGTAAGAAATTACCTAACCGAAAACTACAACGCGCGTTTTTAAAAACCCATGTTGATTTGTTGTACACACAGTGGCTCGCATTTAGTGAGCCACTTTTTTAATCTAAGGAGAGCAGTATGTTAGATGCATTTTTAATTGCGCTACAAACTATTCTTACCCCCACACACTTAATGTATTTATGCGGCGGCGTTTTTTTAGGCTTGCTGATTGGTATTTTTCCGGGTTTAGGCGGCATAGCGGGTTTATCGTTATTACTGCCATTTTTATATGGTATGGACCCAATTTCAGCGCTTGCTATGCTTATTGGCCTAGTGGCGGTTATTCCAACCTCTGACACCTTCACCTCTGTATTAATGGGTATTCCAGGCTCCAGTGGCTCACAAGCCACAGTGCTTGACGGCTTCCCACTGTCTAAAAAGGGTCAAGCAGCGCGTGCGCTTTCAGCAGCGTTTGCTTCGTCATTATTTGGTGGCCTTTTTGGCGCCATTATTTTAACGCTGTTTGTACTGATTGCCCGCCCCGTTATTTTAGCGTTTGGCTCGGCCGAATTATTTATGCTTACTTTGCTAGGTTTAAGCATGGTGGGTGTATTGGCCGGTAATAGCCTAGTAAAAGGCTTAAGCGCATGTGGCTTAGGTTTATGTTTAGGCTCACTTGGCGGTGCTCCTGCAACCGGTGAATACCGTATGGTATTTGATAACGGTTACCTTATGGATGGTATTCCGTTAGTGGTTGTTGGTTTAGGTATATTTGCGTTACCTGAAATTATCGATTTACTGCGTCAAAACCGCTCTATTTCAGAAGCTTCTGAGCTGGGTCGTGGGTGGTTTGAAGGCGTAAAAGATGTTGTTAAAAATAAATGGCTAGCTACGCGCTGTGCTGCCATTGGCTGTGTTGTTGGCGCACTACCTGGCCTTGGTGGCAGCGTAGTTGATTGGATCTCTTATGGTCATGCGGTACAAACCTCTAAAGACACCGAAAACTTTGGTAAAGGCGACATACGCGGTGTTATTGCCCCTGAGTCATCAAATAATGCCAAAGAAGGCGGTGGCTTAATTCCAACTTTATTATTTGGTATTCCAGGTTCTGGCAGCATGGCTGTATTTTTAGGTGGTATGGTATTAATTGGTTTAGAGCCAGGCCCTGCGATGATCACCACTGACCTTGATGTTACTTACACCATTGTATGGTCACTGGCGCTTGCTAATGTAATTGGCGCGGGCGCGTGTTTACTTATTTCTAAAAGGGTAGCAAAGGTAACAACTATTCCTTACACGCTCATGGCACCATTTATGGTTATGGTGATCTTTTTTGCGGCGTTTCAGGCAACCCGTGATTTAGGTGATTTAGTCGCACTTATTGGTATTGGTATTTTAGGCATATTAATGAAGCGCTTTGGATGGCCGCGTCCGGCATTTTTAATTGGCTTTGTACTAGCAAGCGGCATGGAAACTTACCTTTATCAAGCTATTCAGTTTGACGGCATAGAGTTTTTATTAAAACCGGGTGTGATGATTATTGGTGCATTAACCGCGCTTTCTATTTTCTTTGCAGCACGCCACTCTATTAAAGCTGCTAAAAAAGAAAAAGCCAATAAAAACACAGCTAATGCTGAGGTAAAACCAACTAACCTTAAACCACAAATCGCATTTTCTGGCTTTGTTTGTTTAGTGTTTGCATACGGTTTGTATGACTCGTTCCAACGCACATTCTTAGGTGGAGTATTTCCTGCTGTGGTGTGCTCGTTCATGTTAATACTCTCTGCGGTTGTGCTGATCAAGCTGCTACTTAATAAAGTAGACGATGCTGTAAATTACGATAATGAGGTCTCTGCGGGGTATGTAAACGACTCAAGCGTGACTGGCCTTTGGCATTATGTATTTTGGCTGTGTGGCTTATTAGCTGGGTGTTTTTTACTGGGCTATGTGATTTCGATAGCGTTGTTTTTCATAATATTTTTACTTGTAAAAGCACGTATATCAATTGCTAGAACATTAACACTGACAGTGTGTGCGTTAGCATTCTTACTTACTTTAACGCACTTTATGGTATTAGACTTACCAAGCGGTTACCTACAGGAAGTGGCAAGCTTTACGCAGCTGTAAACGCCGCCGTGCTAAGCAAAACAAGCAGCGCTTAGCACGGTTTACATTCGCTCTAAAAGGCACTGGCTTAAGAAGGATATAATTATGATTTCACCTAAGCTTATTTTAATGCCGCTTTCTACAAGTGGGCATGTAACAGAGCGCTTAAAAGGGGGCTTAGCCGTTGCTAAGTATTTTAATGCGCACCTTGATGTTTATCACACGCACTTAGACCCAAAGCGCTTTTTGCCAACAGGGCAGCTGGGCTTACCAACTAAATTGGTAAAAGAGTTAGACTCTGTAGCAGGGCGCTTTGCAACAACCGAATCGGCAAATTTAAAAACCGAATTTGTTAGTTTATGTGCCCAGCAGCAAGTTAAATACACTGACGACAGCGCAGAGCATCCCACGCACCCAAGCGCTTCATGGCATATTAATATAGGTGTGCGCAGCGAAATAATTGCAGAGCAAGGCAAAGTTGCTGATTTAATTATTATTCCGCAGTCTAAAAGTGGTAAATCAACCTCGACCTTTGAGGCATCGGTAATGCGAAGTGGTAAACCTATATTATTGGTACCACGGCAAATGATCCACTTTGATATAAAAACAGTGGTGATTGGCTGGAACGCCAGTACCGAGGTATCGCGCGCGCTCACTTATAGTTTACCGCTTTTAAAACAAGCTAAAAAGGTTGTTATTTGCACCAGCGCAAGCAGCGCCGATAAAATGCCAAACGGCCATGAAGTGGTTAAATATTTAGCTCAGCACGATATTAAAAGTGAGTTTGTAACATTTAATAATGGCAGGCAATCGACCGCTAAAGCGTTTATGTCGGTAGCGCAAATGCATAACGCTGATCTAGTGGTGATGGGCGCATTTACTCACAGGCGAATCCATGAGCAAATTTTTGGTGGTATGACTAACTACATGCTAGCAAACACCACCTTGCCAATACTTATGGCGCGATAACACTTAAAGCTTAAAAACTAAATTTTACCCAAAAGCCGATATTTACGTTCAATATCGGCTTTTTATTAAAGCTCAATGTGATAAAACTAACCATTACAATAATAAAAGTTAATGGGTAGCAGCCTATGTATACGCTTTCGCAGTGGCAATCAAGCGGGCAGTTTATTGATATAAATGCCAAGCAAATTTTTACTCAAACAGCGGGGGATGCTAATAACCCCGCGCTCCTTTTGATACACGGCTTTCCTAGTGCAAGCTGGGACTGGGAAGGTATGTGGGATGAGCTCAAAAAACACTACTTTTTAATTACACTTGATATGCTGGGGTTTGGCCTTTCGGATAAACCAATAAATGCGGCTTATAACATTACAGAGCAAGCTGATTTATACACGCAATTTTTAAAGCGTTTAGATATTACCAATGTACACCTATTAGCCCATGATTATGGTGATACCGTGGCTCAAGAGCTATTAGCAAGGCAAGTTGCTGCTCAAAGCGACATACGCATACACAGTGTATGCTTTTTAAATGGCGGGTTATTTCCACACATACATAAACCTTTATTTATCCAAAAGCTGCTACTTTCAAAACTTGGTTGGCTAGTACCTAAGCTAATGAGCAAACAAAAGTTTGCTAAAAATTTAATCACTATTTTTGGCAAAAACACGCCACCAGCCCCTATGGTAATTGATACCCTTTGGGCGTTGTTAATTTATAACAAGGGTTTACGTGTAATGCCCAAGCTAATTAAATATATTACACAGCGAAAACAAAACGAGCAGCGCTGGGTTGGGGCAATGATTAATAGCGATATACCGCTTACGTTTATTGCAGGTGAGCAAGACCCAATATCGGGTAAGCACATGCTTGAGCACTATAAAAAAACAATACCTAATGCGCGCGTACAAGGGTTTGTTGAGCTTGGACACTACCCACAAATAGAAGATGCCAAGGCTATAACCGAGGCTTATTTAAAATTTAGAAAGCAGATATAAAAAACGCGGCTATTTTAGGCCGCGTTTATAAACTAAATAACGTGATGCTGGCTACTTAGTACTTTCTTTTTTTAGGAATTTTTAACTGGCTTTCAAATTCATCAGGAAAAAGCACCGTGCCGTCGTCCTCTTCGGTAGGGAACACCGCAATCAGTAAGTCGTCTTCTTCAAGGCCGGGTGTCCAGCGGCTAAACCAATCTTTAGTCGGAATGGCTTTTGGTGTACAGCCTTCCCATTCGCCCGTGGCCCAAGCTTGTGCAAAATCGCGGGTTGGCCACACTGGTACACAGTCGTCATCTTCGTTGGCAAGCATTACGCAGCCATCATCGTCGTTTAAAATCCATACTTGTTTGTACTGTTGTACGGTTTCAAACATAAAAGCGAGTCGTTTTTTTGCCCCTAGCCCTAAAATTACGGTTTGTTCTTCAGTCGCATTTGCAGTTGTCATAATTGGCTCACTCTTTATTGCTTCAAATTTGAATTTTACTGCTACAAGTATATCGAGTTATGTGACAGTGTGTTGAAAAATTATTATTTAACCTGAACTCTGGATAATAAATCTATCTCTAGCAGCTATTTTAAGCGCTAACTGCGTGGAATTTACTGAAAATCTCTGGCTAGAGACAAAATAAGCTTAACCATCATCATGATAAAATATGTTAGTAAATCTCTTAACCAGAGTTCAGGTTATTTTATTTTGTAATTCAGATCTGTTTTGGTACTCCCTAAGTATATTTTGAGCGAGCATTCAAAATTGCCCTTGAATGTTGTTAAAAAGGCCGCATCTCATATGCATACTCTTAATGAAGGATTTAACAATGACCACAGATTTACTGGCACCGTATAAATTAAACGACTCACTTGAACTTAAAAATCGCGTTTTTATGGCGCCTTTAACCCGTTGTATGGCTGATGATAATTTAGTACCTACGCAAGATATGGTCGAATATTATGCGCGCCGTGCCGATGCCGGTTTAATTATTAGCGAAGCCACTATTATTCGCCCAGATGCACAAGGCTACCCAAATACACCGGGGTTATTTACCAGCGAGCAAATTCAAGGCTGGAAAAAAGTAACCGACGCCGTACATGCAAACGGCGGTAAAATGTTTGCACAGCTTTGGCATGTTGGCCGTGTTGCTCACCCTCACTTTTTTGACGGCGAAGTATTAGCGCCATCGGCAATTGGTGTTGAAGGCTCTGTACCACGTATGCGCGAGCTAACATACATTACGCCAAAAGCGGCCACTAAAGAGGATATTAATTCACTGATAGCCGACTTTGCTAAAGCGGCCGAAAACGCCATTGAAGCTGGTTTTGATGGTGTAGAAATTCATGGCGCAAATGGTTATTTAATTGATCAGTTTTTACATTACGCTGCAAATGAGCGCACAGATGAATATGGCCAAACACCTGAAAATATGGCGCGTTTTGCAATAGAAGTGACCGATGCGGTTATTAATGCAGTAGGTAATGAGCGTACGGCAATTAGGTTATCGCCAGGTGCTTATTTTAATATGGAAGAAGATAAGCGTGATAAAGCGGTATTTGATTATTTATTAGCGCAGCTAGATGACAAAAAACTGGCTTACATTCATGGCGGTATTTTTGATGACAGCACTCAATTTGACTCTTTAGAAGGTAAAACAACCTCGCAGTATTTGCGCGCTAACACTCAAACCAGCCTTGTAGGGGTAGGTAGCTATAGTTTTGATGATGCAAAACAAGCAATAAACAATGACCAGTTTGATTTAATTGCGATTGGTCGTCCATTTATTGCTAATCCAGATTACATTAGTAAAGTGGCTAATAATGAAGAACTTGTTGCTTATAGTGACGAGATGTTAGCTAAACTATTCTAATTAATTAGGGCGTGTTGACCTTTGGCGTTTGAATTTGCAGCAGTATGTTTGGTTTTTAGGCAAGGCAGAGCCTATGAAGTGTGGTTACTCCCCATAAATAGGCGATAACGCAGCATAAATGCCAAACATGCGCTGCCCTTCGGGTTCTGCCTAGGGGCGATAAACTCTTTGTTGCCTACATGGATGTAGGTAAGGGGCGTGAGCAGGACGCGGAAGCTTTACTCGGTTTTTACTTAGCCCACTAGGTTACAAACCTCGTGCCGCGATTTAATCACCCCTAGATTGAACAAATTTCAATCCGCAAAGATCAACACGCCCTAGTATTTATATATAATTCAGCCTAGGTTTTTGTGCTTAGGCTGACTTACAAATGACATAACAAAGCCATAAAAACCCCACATTTTTTTAACACCCCTGTAAATAAACTTCATTTTTGTTGTCATAATTCGAAATCATACTGTGCCCGCTTTCATAATTACTTTAGATAATTAAAACCAAACGGGATCACAATGTACGCTTTAACTAATAAATCGATTTTGAGCATGGCAATTGCTATGGCTGTATCAACGTCAGCTTATGCAAATGACAACGAAATAGAAGAAATAACCGTTACTGCAAAACCAACCAGTTACGCAAATAATGTGATTGAGCCTGCAATGCTTGATCAACAAACAACGGTTTCGAGTGTGTTATCGGTTATCGATAACTTACCTGGCATTAGCATAAACGAAGGCGATGCATTTGGTGGCGATGACTGGTCTACCACAATTACTATGCGTGGTTTTAGTATTGACTCGAACCAGCAGCAATTAGGGATGACCGTTGATGGTATTCCTAACGGTGGCTCAAACTATGGTGGTGGCGCTAAAGCAAACCGTTACCTAGACACTGAAAATTTAGCCACTGTAGAAGTAGGCCAAGGCACCTCAGATATTAAATCGGCATCGCTTGAGGCACTAGGCGGTACATTTAACTTTGTAAGTAAAGCGCCAAGCCTTGATAGCAGCACCACTTTTGCTTACACCTCGGGTAGTCACGATGCGACCCGCTTTTACGTTAAGCACGAAACGGGTACTTTATTTGATAATACACAAGCGTATGTAAGTTACTCGCAAACTGATACTAGCCGCTGGATTGGCTCGGGTAGCAATGGCGGAAAAGATAATCAACACGCAGAGCTTAAATTTGTAACAACGCTTGCTGATTTAACAATTACAGGGCGTTTATCTTACGATGATGTAAGCGAGACTAACTACAACAGTGTAAGTCTTGCGCAATTTGAACAAACGCCAGAGTGGGATCAGCTAACGTGGAACTGGACAGGCGTTCCACATTACGACCAAATGTTTGCTGAGGGCTGGGGTACACTGCGTGAAAATACGTTAGCGTATTTAAAGTTTGAATATGCGCTTTCGCCAACATCGCTTATTACAGTGAGCCCTTATTATCATAAAAACTCGGGCCGTGGCGATTGGATCCCACCGTATTTAACAACTCCAGTAGATGAAAACGGCAACCCAACTACAGAGGGCGGCACTAACGCAGGCTCTTACGGTTTTGTAGATAGCGCAGGTAACGCACTGGCACCAAACGAAGGTTGTACGGCAAGTTTAAGCTGGCCGTGGGAGTCGGGCCCTGGTTTAAATCCAGCATGTTACGATGATACGGCAATACCTGTAATGTCGTATCGTCATACGCATTACAAAAAAGACCGCTTAGGGGTTACTGCCAACTACCAAGCTACGTTTGGCATGCACGACATAGAAGCCGGTTTTTGGTATGAGCAAAGCGACCGTGACGAGTCTCGCGATTGGCACAAAGTAATTAATGCCAGCATTTACCACCACTTTGATAGCACGCCATACTGGACCCAGTATAAAAACACCTTTGAGACCGACACACTTAAATGGTACGCGCAGGATTCAATGGCCCTTGGCGATTTCACGCTTAACGTAGGTGTTAAAAAGTACCTTGTTGATATTGAAAAGTACGACCATTATCAAAATGCCACAACCGCTAAAGTTAATAGCGACTCTGATGTGTTATTTAGTGGTGGTATTTTGTATCAATTAAATAACTCAACCGAGCTATTTACCAGCTACAGCGAAAACTTTGCAGCTATTAAAGACGGGGTGCTTGAGCGCGACAGCTCTGATTTATCAGCCATTGAAGCTGAAACCGCTGAAAACATCGATTTAGGTGTACGTTATCAAAATAACGCGTTAAACCTGACCGCAACAGCGTATTCAATTGAATTTGATAACCGTATTACGTTTATTGCCCCAGGTAGTGACACCGGCGGTATTGATTACACCATAGGTACAAATGGCTCTTACTTAAATGTAGGGGGTATTGAATCGCAAGGTTTAGAGCTATCGGCAAGTTACATGCTAAGCCCACAATGGAGTGTATATAGCTCGTACACGAATAATGACTCAGAGTACAAAGGCGATGCACCCGGGTTTGAAGCCGGTGAAAAAGTAATAGACTCAGTAGATGACTTATTTGTCCTATCGACCGATTACTTTAGCGGTGATTTCCGCTTTGGTTTATCGGCTAAATACACCGGTGAGCGTGGCGAAGTTGATGGCTATACCGTGGTTGATTTAAACGCAGGTTACGCAACCGATATAAACGCAGGACCATTTAAAGCTATTGATGTTGCCTTTGTTGTTTATAACGTTACCGATAAAAGTTATTTAGCGGGTGGTACGGGCAATGGCAGCACTTACTTTATTGGTGCACCACGTACAGCAGCACTGACGTTATCGGCTACGTTTTAATAGCAATAATGTACAGTAAATAATTAAAAGCCCATCTTTGATGGGCTTTTTGTTAAAGGTACACAGTAATGATGAACTCAATTATAAAAGCCACGGTATTTAGCATCATTGTATTAATCAGCAATACCGCAAGCGCAGCGCAAAATGTAGTGCTAGTGACCCTTGATGGTGTGCGCTGGCAAGAGGTGTTTAGCGGCGCAGATAAAAACCTCATTAATAATGCCGATTTTGTTAAAAACCCAACGCAATTAAATAAGCAATTTTGGGCGCCTACCGCCAATGAGCGCCAGCAATTACTCATGCCATTTTTAACTCAGCATGTGGCTAAAAAGGGCGTAATTGTAGGTGATAGAGCAAAGGGCTCTAATATGTCGGTGAGCAACCCTTGGTATTTTTCATACCCTGGGTATAACGAAATTCTCACCGGCGAAGTAGATGAAAAAATTAATAGCAACAATAAAGTATTAAACGCGAATAAAACCATTTTAGAGCGCCTAGATGAGCGTGCAGACTTTAAAGGTAAAACCGCTTTGTTTGGGAGCTGGGATGTATTTCCTTACATTGTGAATACTCAGCGTAGTAACGTGTATGTGAATGCGGGTTTTATGCCCATAGAAAACGATTTATTTGCCGATGCTAAGCTTTTAAACGCGTTGCAAAATGAAATTCCAAGCCCATGGGAAAACGTACGCTTAGACAGTTTTACTTACCGATTTGCTAAAGCGTATATGCTGGCAAAAACGCCGCGCTTATTAGTTATTAGCTTAGGTGAAACCGATGACTTTGCGCACGATGGCCATTACGACCAGTATTTAAAATCTGCAAGGCAAAGCGATGCGTTTTTAAAAGACTTATGGAACACAATTCAAACTACACCGGGCTATAAAAACAATACAACGCTTATTGTTACCACCGACCACGGCCGCGGGGGCAGTGCAAGTGACTGGCAACATCATAGCTCTAAACGTGCGTTGGCTGAGCTGCATTTAGCAGGTAATAAATTTCCTGAGGGCATTGTCGGCTCTGAGCATATTTGGCTTGCTGCCATTGGCCCTGCAATAAAAGGGCACGGCTTAATTAAAACACAAAATGAGCTTAAACAAGCACAGGTTGCAGCCACTGTTTTAAGCGCATTGGGTATAAACCCTAAACACCTAAATTCAAACATGGCATCGCCAATAAGTGAGATTTTAAAATGAAGCAGTTAGTAAAACCTATTACACACGCCGTATTAGCATTAGGGTTAGCGTTTAGCGCAAATACTATGGCAGCCCCTTCAAAAATTTTATTTGGCTCGTGTGGGCATCAAGATAAAGACATCCCAATATTTGACACCATAAATAAAGAGCAGGGCGATTTATTTATATTTTTAGGTGACAATATTTACGGCGACACCAACGATATGACGGTACTTGCCAATAAATACCAAAAATTAGGTGCAAAACCAGGCTTTAAAACACTAAAAGCGAATACGCCAATCATTGCGATGTGGGACGATCACGACTTTGGTCAAAACGATATTGGTAAAGACTACCCACATAAAGAGCAGTCTCGCCAAATTATGCTCGATTTTTGGGGTGAGCCTAAAAGCTCACCCAGACGCACCCGCACGGATGGCATTTACACGTCGTATATGTATGGTGAGGATGAGCAAACCGTACACGTAATAATGCCCGATTTACGCTGGAACCGTGATGCACTTAACCACGTAAGCGAGCTTGAATATTACACTAAGCGTAAGCTTAATAACCAAGGCCCGTATAGCCCAACAGAGGTGAAAGGCGCGTCTATGCTAGGTGAGGCGCAGTGGCAATGGCTTGAGCAAGAGCTTAAAAAGCCTGCGGCTATAAAGCTAATTGCCTCAAGCTTGCAGTTATTACCCGATTTTACAGGGTGGGAGTCGTGGGCTAATTTCCCAGAGGATCGTAACCGTTTATTTGCGTTAATTAAAAAGCATCAAGTGAATGGGGTTATTATCATCAGTGGCGATACGCACTGGGGCGAAATATCAAAGTATCAACAAAACCTTGATTACCCTTTAATAGAAATGACCAGCTCAGGCCTCACTGAAAAGTGGAAAGACGTAAGCCCAAATAAACACCGTGTAGGTGATTACACCCACAATGTTAATTACGGCGATTTAAGCATAGATTGGCAACAAGCAGATCCGGCCATCTCACTTAAGCTTAAAGGGATAGATGGTAAAGTGATTATGCAAAGCGCATTTAGCTTATCAAGCATTAGCCCTTATAAATAAAATGGCCTGAGCAATAAAACGCACAGTGATTAAAATTAACGCTGTGCGTTTAAACTCCCTGCTAACCCGCTGATTTATTAGTGCCAATTTGCTGATTGCGCTACCCCTATAAATGAAAATATCTTAAACTGGTTTTACTTCAAGTAAGGACTCCAGTTGTATGCTCAATATTATTCAATCAAACCGTATGGAAGCGCTGCAGGCTCAGTTTAATCAGCTATTAAAAGTAAACCCATTGCAAAGCCCATTCGATAAAGAAGTGGTATTAGTGCAGTCGCCGGGTATGTCGCAGTGGCTTAAAATTGGTTTAAGCGAAAACCTAGGGTTAGCCGCGCAGGTCGATTTTCCGCTGCCATCGAGCTTTATATGGCAGTTGTATCAGCAGTTACTGCCCAATGTACCTAAAGAGTCGGCATTTAATAAGCCTAACCTTGCTTGGAAATTATTTGCAATACTGCCCAGCTGTATTGATGAACCGCTTTATTTGCCCTTAAAAACCTATTTAGAGGGCGACCTAGACGGGCAAAAAACCTTTGCCCTGTGTGAAAAAATTGCCGATGTGTACGACCAATATTTAATGTACCGCCCGCATTGGATTGCCACTTGGGATAGCGGCAAAGACGAACTTGACGATGTTGATGTAAGCATTGCTCCGTGGCAAAGCGATTTATGGCGAAAGCTGGTGGCGCACAGTAAAGCGCTTGGGCAAAGCCAATTCCATCGTGCCAATATGCAAGGGCAGCTACTCGCCGCCCTTGAGAATATGGATAATAGCTTACTACCTAAGCGCATTAGTTTATTTGGTATATCGGCGATTGCGAGCTCGCAGCTTGAGGTGTTTGAAGCGCTGAGCAAAAAAACAGAGGTGTTTTTATTCTTTTTTAATCCTAGCGAGCATTATTGGGGCGATGTGGTTGATGAAAAAACAGCAGCCAAAATAAATGCCAAATACGCCAAAATGCCGCTTTTAGAAGCGCAGCAAAAAAAACAAACTAACCCTGATGAAGAATACTACTTTATAGGTAATCCGCTTTTATCGTCATGGGGAAAACTAGGGCGCGATTATTTTGAGCAACTCGTACAACTTGATGCGCGTTGGATTGATGGCTTTATAGATGCGTTTGACGATAGCCTACTGGGTCAAATTCAAAGCGAGATTTACCAACTGGCATTTAAAGGTGAGTCACTTACCGATAACAAGCAGTGGTTTATAAATGATGAGGGCAAATTGCCCATTAGCGACAGCGACACCAGCATTACTTTAAGCGATTGCCACACACCGCTTAGAGAAGTTGAGCGCTTACACGACTATTTGCTTACTTTGTTTAATCAAAACCCGTCGCTCACTCCTAAAGACATTATTGTAATGATGCCTGATGTAGGTACGTACAGCCCGTATATTGAAGCGGTATTTGGCGGCGCGCAAAACACCAGTCGCTTTATTCCTTATGCATTGGCCGATTTAGCCATAGAGCAAGAAAAACCGGTGCTGAGCTCGTTTGCCAGCTTAGCCAATTTGCCGTTTTCGCGTTTTGGTGTTTCGGATATTCTTGATTTATTGCAAGTAACACAAATTGCCGAAAAATTTGCGCTAGAGGCGCACGAGTACGAACAAATTCAATATTGGCTTGAGCGTGTAGGGGTTAAATGGGGTATAAATGCTGAGCACAAAAGCAGCTTTGACTTACCCGCAATAGATTTAAATACCTGGCAGCATGGTTTAAACCGTTTACTGCTAGGCATAGCCCAGCGCGATGAGCAATGCCCGTTTAACGGCATTTATAGTGCCGATGAAGTAGAGGGCATGGCGCTTGATACCCTTAATAAATTGGTGCATTTTATTGATGTACTGCAGCGCTTTAAAGATGAGCTAACCCCTGATGATACCCTTAGCAATAAAGCGGATATTTTATCTGAGCTAATAAATGCTATTTATTTCAATGAAGGCGAAGACAGCTGGGATTTACTGGTACTGCAAAATGTTTTAGAGGAGCTTAAAAAGCACCACGATAATGGTGATTACGATAAACATGTATCGCAACGAATTGTAAGCTACCTGATAAAACAAGGCATTCAAGAAAAAGGGGTAGGGCAGCGCTTTTTAGTGGGGCAAGTTAACTTTTGTACACTAATGCCTATGCGCGCCGTGCCGTTTAAAGTGGTGTGTATGCTTGGCTTAAACGATGCCGATTACCCACGTACGGTGCAGCCAATAGGGTTTGACTTAGTGCCGTATTCTAAAAAACAAAAAGGTGACCGTTCACGTAAATTAGATGATCGTTACTTATTTTTAGAAGCCCTCCTGAGTGCCCGCGAAAATTTATACATAAGTTACATTGGCCGCTCGTGTTTTGACAATCAACCGCGTATGCCATCGACCTTAGTAAGCGAGCTTTTAGAGTACATAGGCCGCAGCTTTACGTTAGCAAATGAAAGCGAAAAAACGCTGCCTGAGTGTTTAATTAATCAACAGCACTTACAGCCTTTTAATCGTGCGTATTACACAGCAGCTGATGAAAAACTGAGTAATCACAGTTTTAATCCTATTTGGCTGCCAAGCGAGCGCATAGACGCGCAGCCGCTAACAGCCATTGATGTAACAGCGCCCGCGCAATTAGAGCTTGATGTATTTATTCGCAGTGTGTGCAACGCCCAAGAGAGCTTTTACCAGCAAACATTAGGTTTACGCCTTCCTGAATTTAACGAAGTAGCAAAAGATGAAGAGCCTTTTAGCCTAGATGCGCTGCGCCGCTACTTTTATTTAGACGAAATACTGCAAGCTAACATTAATGAGCAACCTTTAAGTACAGAGCAAATATTGCAACGGGGGGAGCTGCCACAAGCCAATGTGGGCAATTTAGTGTATGAGAGCATGGCGCACCGAGTAGATGCACTAGCCGGGCAAGTAAAAGAGCATATTAAAAGCGGCAAAACCGACCCGCTTGAGGTGTCTTTACGCATAGAGAACACCACCATTGAGGGCTGGCTTAATCATATTTACCTTCAAAAACAAGTGTTTTACCGAAGTGCCAGTATAAAGGCCAAAGATTTAATTAAGGGCTTTATATATCACCTTGTTGCACAAAGTATGGAGCAAAATGTTGAAACCCTTTTACTGGGGCTCGATAAGCAAATTAGCTTTGCACCGCTGAGTAAAAATGAGGCTGATGCCTTGCTCAGTGATTGGTTTTCGTTATACCAAGCCTTGCGCAAAGAGCCTGTGGCATTTTATCCGGTAAGTGGCTATGAATACGTTAAAAGTGGTGGCGATATTGGCAAAGCCATTAGCAAGTTTAACCCACAATACATAGGGCGCGGCGAGGGCGAAAACCCGTATATTCGTTTAACGGTGCAATCGCTCAATGACTGCCAAGAAGAATTTATTAAGTGGAGCGAAAAATTACTCTCCCCATTACATGCACATGCAAAGGAGAGTGACCATGCAAGCGCTTAACCCGCTAACAATGCCGTTAAAAGGGCAAAGTTTAATAGAAGCCAGTGCGGGTACAGGTAAAACCTACACCATTACAGGGCTTTATTTACGTTATTTATTAGGCTTGCAAATACCAGGGGAGATAAACACCCCGTTAAGCGTTGAGCAAATACTTGTGGTGACATTTACCGATGCTGCAACGCAAGAAATAAAAGACCGCGTACGCAGCCGTATTATTGCTGCGCGCGATGCATTACTTGGCCAAAACCCAAATGATGAATTAATAGAAGGCGTAATAGCCGCAGTAGATGATAAACACCGTGCCTTTGATTTACTCGATGCCGCCGCTAAATCTATGGACGAAGCCGCTATATTTACCATTCATGGTTTTTGCCAACGCATGTTAAAGCAGCATGCGTTTGAATCGGGCGTTGCTTTTAATCTTGAATTTATTTTAGATGAGCGCGACATACTGCTCGACACAATTAAGGATTTTTGGCGCGCCTTTGTATACCCACTTAATAAAGAACGCACTGATGCTATTTTAGAGGTGTTTGCAGCCCCTGAATCGCTATTTAGCCAAGTTAGTAGTGTGCTAAATAAAGCCAATGCGAACATAGTGCCGCAAATAAACTTAGATGACGTATTTAAAGCTCGCGATGAGTACATTGCTAAAGTACCCGCTTTTAAAAAAGCAGTGCTGGAGCAAGAGTTTATAGCTGCAATAAAGGGCTCGGGTTTAAGTGGCTCTAAAACACCCGGGCGAAAAGGCAGTTTAACGGCCCTTGAAGCATTTTGTTTAGGTGATGAGTTATTTTTTGAATTTGGCACCAATAAATACTCGTTTGAGGTGTGGAGCAGCGAAAACTTAAGTGATGCCAGTAATTATAAAAAAAATCAGCCATTATTTAGCCACCCTCTGCTTAGCCTGTTTGATGAGCTTAGCGCACTTAATACTAAAATTAATCAGGGCCTTAAAATTGCCGTTGTACAAACCGCAGCTCGGTGGGTTAAACAGGCAATTGTAAAACGCAAGCAAGAGCAAAGTGTGATCACCCCAGATGATTTACTGACTAATTTACACAGTGCTTTAAATGCCGAGCAGGGCGAGGCTTTATCGCAAAAAATAGCGCAGCTATTTCCTGTTGCCATGATTGATGAGTTTCAAGATACCGATCCGATTCAGTACGGAATTTTTAGCAAAATATACGGCCAAGAAAAAACGACGCTTGCCATGATAGGCGACCCAAAACAGGCTATTTATGGCTTTAGGGGCGCAGATATTTTTACCTATATTGGCGCAAAAGAGTCGGTAGAGCCTGAGCAGCAATTTACTTTAGGTACTAATTTTCGCTCAAGCACCGATATAGTAAGCAGTGTAAACAGTTTGTTTTCTAAACATGCTAATAGCTTTATTTATAACGATGCCATACCGTTTAACGCAGTAACAGCAAAAGGCAAAAAAGCCGATGAAACATTTACAATAGATGGCAAACCTGCCACCGCGTTTGAATTTAATGTATTTGTAGATGAAGCTGCAGATGAAAAAAACAAACCCACCAGCAAAGGCGTTGGGCAAGGGCATTTGGCCAGTTATTTTGCCAATAAAATAGTGACATTGCTTGAGCAAGCCGAGCAAGGGCGAGCGTGCATTGGTAACCATAAGGTGACCGCTGCCGATATTTGTATATTGGTGCGCGACCGTGTAGAAGCGCAAATAATGAAAAAAGCACTGAGCAATGCCAATATTGCTAGCGTGTATTTATCGCGCGACAGTGTTTTTAGCCAAGAGCTTAGCCACCATTTACTTAATTTTTTAACGGCATTGCATGGGCAATACAACGAGTCGTTACTGCGCGGCGTATTAGCTGGGCCGTTATTTTGTTTAAGCTACAACGAAATTTACGCCCTTGCTGATGATGAAAATAAATGGCAAGAGCACTTAAACTTTTTTGCTCAACTTAGCCATATTTGGAACAAGCAAGGCGCAATGGCGATGCTTGAACGTTTGTTAAGCCATAATCAGCTGAGCGCTAAGTGGCAAGGCCTTGGCTATAACGTTGAGCGCTGGTTAACCGACTTTAGACACTTAGGTGAAATACTGCAGCAAAAGCAAATAGAGCTAGAAGGCACTTTGCGCTTGCTACGTTGGTATGCACAAAAAGTAAGCCAGCAAGATGGCGAAACCGTGCAAGTACGCCTAGAGAGTGACGCCAACTTAGTTAAAATTGTGACTATGCATGCCTCAAAAGGGCTCGAGTATCCGCTGGTATTTATGCCTTTCGCCAGTGGCTATCGCGAAACAAAAGAAGCGCTTTATCACCAAAACGGCCAGCTAGTTTACGATTTAAGTAAAAACGAAGACGCCTTAGCACAAGCCGAGCAAGAACGCCTAGCTGAAGACTTACGCTTACTTTATGTTGCCCTTACCCGCGCGGTACATTTTTGTGCACTTGGGGTGTATAACATAGGGCAAGGGCAAAGTAGCCGTTTGGCTATACAAAGTAGTGCATTAGGGCATGTGTTATTTGCAGGGCTTGAGCTTACAAGTAGCCAAACGTGGCGCACCCACTTAAGTGAATTTTGCGACGCTCACACCGAAATGCACTATCAGCAATTTACGGCTGAGCAATTGGCCGAACAAGGCCAATTAACACTTAATAGCGCAGTGCAGCAAAGCCAAGCGTTAAGAGTTAATACGGTTACAGCTAACATAGAGCGAGATTGGCGAGCAACCAGCTTTAGTGCGCTGAGCTTTAAAAAGCACACCGATCATATTGAGCCTGGGCGCAGCGATGAAGATCATGAAAAAGATGAATTTGCTAACAGCCAAGATGAAATACCATCGCCTTACAGTTTCCCCAAGGGGGCGAAGCCTGGAAGCTGTTTGCATGAAATATTTGAGCAAATAGACTTTACCAGTGCGCAAGTACACCCTACAAATCCAGAGCAAAATTTAGCAGAGGTAGTTAAACATGCACTGGATAAATACCATATTAGCGAAAGCTGGCAACACGTGACCGAGCAATGGGTGCTTGATTCGTTAACCTGCCCTTTAAACAATGAGGGGTTAAGCTTAAGTCAATTAGCCCCGACAGATTGCCTAGTCGAAATGGAATTTAACTTACCTTTAGATAGTTTAAGCGCGCCTAAATTAAACGAAATACTGGTTAAGCATTTTGGTTTTACCCAAAGCAAACTCGAGTTTTCTCATGTAAAAGGCCTGTTAAAGGGATTTATAGATTTAATTTTTTGCTATCAAGGGAAGTATTATATTTTAGATTATAAGTCTAATTACTTAGGTAATACGCCCGCTGACTATGAAAGCGACCTGCTAGAGCAAGCCATGAATAGCCATCAGTATCATTTACAGTATTTAATTTATAGCGTTGCGCTGCACCGATTACTCAAACAACGCATTAGTGATTATGCAATAGAAACCCATTTAGGCGGGGTTTATTATACGTTTTTACGCGCCATGCCGGCGGGCAAAGGAGTGTATTTTAATAAGCTTAGCGCAGAGCAAATCACACTATTAGATGGCTTATTTAGCCAAGGAGCCATGTTATGAGTGACTACCCTATGCAGCAAAGCCTGTTTGATGAGCCGCCAGCACCTGCCCAACCGTTAAATACGGTGGAGCTGCTTGACTACTTATTAGATGAAAAACGCATAAGAATGGTAGATGTAAAGCTTGCCTTAATGCTGTGTGATAACCAGCAAAACGACGTGTTTTATATAGTGTTATTGCTGTGTTTAGCACAGCAAAGCCAGCATAGCTGTTTAACATTAAAAGAAGTCGACTGGCAAAACCCGTTTAATTTACGCCAAAGCGACTTTACTAAAACCGAGGGCAATGTACCAAATATTACATCGCCTTTTAACGAAGCCTTTAACTACCTCGATGCGCTTAGCTGTTTAAGTGCCCATAACAGTGTGGGCGAGGCCAAACCCTTACAGTTATTTAACGAACGGCTTTATTTTGCGCGCCTAGCTGATTATGAGCACACCTTAGCTACACGTTTACTTGCGATGAGTGAGCGCCATTTAAATATAAATACACAGTTACTCAGCCAGTTGTTAAATGACTACTTTGTTGATAATTCAGCGCTTGCGATTGATTGGCAAAAAGTAGCTTGTGCTATCGCCGCAACAAAAGGCTTTAGCGTTATTACGGGCGGGCCAGGGACCGGTAAAACCACCACCGTGACTAAGCTATTAGCTATTTTACAGTCGCTTTATAAAAGCGCACCTTTAAGCATTAAACTGGTGGCGCCTACAGGTAAAGCCGCAGCCCGTTTAAGTGAATCAATTTTAGGGGCAAAAGAGCAACTTAAAAATATTCCTGAGGATATAAAGGCCTTAATTCCCGATAGCGCGCAAACTATTCACCGGCTTTTAGGGGTTAAACCCTTTACTAATAAATTTAAGCATAACAGCACCAATCCGCTGCATTTAGATGTACTTATTATTGATGAAGCCAGCATGGTTGATTTATCGCTCATGGCTAAATTAATAGAAGCACTGCCTGCGCATGCGCGTTTAATATTGCTTGGCGATAAAGACCAACTTGCCTCGGTAGATACCGGCAGTGTAATGAGTGATTTATGCCAAGGGTTAGCATTGGGTGAAACGCCTAATTACTCGCAAGCACGATGTGATGAGCTCAATGCTTTATGTTTTAAAGGAGAGGCTAAATTAGCGGCGCCTGGGCATAGCGAATTTAAACTAGCCGATTGCATTGCGTTTTTACAACACAGCTACCGGTTTGATACACAAAGTGGCATTGGCCAGCTTGCGCTGGCGGTTAATACTAACCATAACGGTATTTTAAAATACGTAGAGCAGCAAAGTACCCAAGGGAAATTTAACGATGTTATTTTAGATTATGACTTTGTTGCAAAACCCATAGAAAAATTAATAAACAGTGCTGCTAAGCACTACGCTCATTATTTAAATTTAATCGCCCAAGGGGCAAGTGTTGCAGATGTTCACGCGGCGTTTTCTCAATATCAACTATTAGCGGCCGTGCGTGAGGGGGATTACGGCGTAAATAGCTTAAACAGCCGCATTGAGCGCGCACTTGTGCAACAAGGGTTAATATCGGTAAGCCCAAATCAGCGCCATTACAGTGGTATGCCCATTATGGTGAGCCAAAACGATTATCAACTTAAGTTGTTTAATGGTGATATTGGTATCTTAATGCCCGATGAAAGCGGGCAGTTAAAAGCGTTATTTATTGATGAGCAAAACACGGTACGGGCGTTTTCACCCGCGCGCCTGCCTGCTCACGATAAAGTGTATGTAATGACCATACATAAATCGCAGGGCTCGGAGTTTAGTTATACAGCTATGGTTTTACCGCCGCTTAAACACGCCAGTATGGGCGTAAATAGGCAGCTGGTGTACACAGGCATAACACGTGCTAAAAACACCTTTGAGCTGGTGGCCGATAAAAAAGTACTGCAATTGGCCATGAGCAAAAGCGTATCAAGAGCCTCAGGATTGTATGAAAGACTAAAGTAGTTAACCTACTTTACTGATGATTATTTATTCTAATTACCTTTTATAATGTGGGTTAATGCTTTAAAAAATGTAGTAGTAAATTTAATGTTTCTCGGAATCAGAAAAATAGCGACTTCTGTACTTTAATCTTCATAACAGTTTGATGGGCTTAAAATCATTCAAAAATACTGTAGTAATGATTGGTTTGGTTATAAGCGAAGCTACTAACGAATTATAATTAACTTAGAAAAAAGGGGTTACGATAAATTATAACTTTGGTGATTTTTAAAAGCGAAATATGAGTTGCATCTAATAAGCTGTATAGGGAAACATCTACGGCAATATGTATAACTAACCCGCAGCACTCATTGGAGGCATCTCTAGCTGTGTAAAACTCTTATTTAGAACAAATTTTTGTCTGACTATTAACGCAATCACCCTAGCCCAGCATAGCTTACTTAATTAGCAAGTTAGTATAAGTTTATACTGAACTTACTCTTTTTATAAAGCCGGTTTATTTATAAAATTTTTAAGAAAAGTTAGTTTTATACTGCTGTAAGTTTAAAGCAGAGAGAAAATTATTTTATTAATGGCTCTCAAGGTTGTTTATTGTTATGTTTATATATAATAAATAATAAGAAAAGACTCTATTGAAAGTTAATATTCATTAGGGTATATTTTTCGCTCATTTAATTTATATGGAAATTTATTCAGTTATGCTAAAAAAAATTATTATCAGTGTTTTACCCGTACTTGCTCTAGCTGGTTGTGGGTCAACACCGCCGATTCAAGCACAAGAAAAAACTATTGCATATCAAGGACAAACTTATGTGTTTGGTGGTCAGTATGATGAGAATCGCAACGAATTACAACTTACTGTAAATGGAGATCCTTTATTGAAAGGGCGCTTTCCCCCATATACTCCTACACTAAACTTAGCAAGTGACTATCAAGATGTACATATTTCTAGTTATTGTTACTTTGGCTCAGTTTTGAGTAGCAAAGGAGGGGTTTTTGGTGCAGTGGCTGGTGCAATTCAGTCATCAAACTCAAAGTCTGGCGATAAGTGTGATATTAAAATCGGTGGTGAAACAATAGAAAGCCTATATTTTTAGTTCAGCTTAAGAATTATCATCTTAGATCAAGTGTTCTGCTTGATCTATCAACTTAGCACTTCCACTTCGATATTTCCTTCAAAATACAATTTAGATAGCTTTTATTAATGTAAGCTTCTCTTAAAAGAGTAGATTTATTAGTGACTTAGATTACTAGTAAATATTAGTCATTTTAAAAAAGAAAAATATATTTAAGTATACATTAATTCATTCACCAAAGTGTTAAAAATAGATGGTAATTCTATTATTATAGAATCGTTACAGTCCTAAATATTGCAATTATTTAAATTTAAGTAATTGAATATACGGTCAATATAGATTTAGTAGAATTTAAATGATAATAAATTGTTGCATTTTTGAGCGTTGTTCCTAATACTGGTCAATGCGTGTGCGCCTGCACATGTGTAAATGAATACCTTAAGTACATAGGCATAAAAATAAAACACTGAACACATTAAGGATTTATATGAACAACTCTAAACGAACACACACACTTAAATATCTACTTTTTGCCAGCGCTGCGTTTTTAATGAGCTTTTCTGCACTGAGTAAAGATCACAAAATTATACTGATCCACGGCTTGCAGGTATCGCAAATAACCAATAAGTCGGGCAGCGATGTAATACACGACGGTGAAACCTATTGGCAAACCTATTGGAATAACCGTGCTGATGAACGTATTGATTGGCCTGCCTATGAGCGCATTGAAGGTAAAATTGCGACCGATTGGGTATGGCCTAAATTAAAGCAAATATCGCGTTCTAACTTATGTGCTGATGGCTGTGTGTTAGTGACGCATTCAACAGGCGATTTAGTTGCTCGCCATATTATTGATAACCAAGCTAATTGGCTTGAAAATGCAGGCCTGACACCACTTAATATTGTGGCGACCTTTGATTTAGCGGGAGCAGGGGGCGGCAGCGAGCTTGCCGATATTGCTGTAAGTGCTTTAACTGGCGCAGCATGGAACTTTGCAGTGGATGCTGCACTCAAATGGTGGTTAGGCAGCGATGTAACAGAAGCGGTGGGCGTATTACACGATTTAAAAGTAAATAACGCACGCAAAATTTCGCCGTTTCCAGATGCGCGTACGCCGCGTTTACGTTTTGTAGCCGATGGTAATGAGTACCTAGGTTTAACGGGCGGGTTTTTAAAAGGTAATGATGATTCGGTGGTGGCATCGCATTCATCGTGTGGAGCAAGCGCAGCTAAATCGTTTGGTAGTTGTAGTAGCAGTATTGATACTAACGGCCAGTTAAAATCGCAAGGCGATGCCGTTAATAGCTTTATGCCGAACCATTACCCAATGATGATGAGCGACAGCTACAGCCACAACGAGATCCACAATGCGCAGCGCAAAGGGAATGTCACAATTGCCATGAACAATATAAATGTAGATGGTCAAAATGTTGGCTTTAACACATTTGATAAAACAACGGGTACTTGGTTTTGGAAAAAGCACTACCGCTATATTAAGGATTCAAACACGCAAAGTGCCTCGGCACTTATTTATAACGTGATCCCTTAATAAGTACTTAAATTTATAAACGCGTTAGGTATTAAACGCTAGAGCGTGTAGTTATTTGCTGCACGCTTTGAAAGGATTGATGCAACATGAAAAAGTTTTACATTGGTGCCGCTGTAGTCAGTATTGCGATGTTTTTACTGTGGTTTACAAATAAAAATGAAGTTAAAACGCTTGAGCCTCCCGCTGCGCTGGCAATAAAAAACAAGACAGATCCAGCAAGCCCAGATAAAAACACCGTAATAACCATTGATGTGCCAAAACAAAAACAGGTAAAAAGCCCTCCCAAAATACATTATGATCAGCACTTGGCCAGTGCCGCTGAGCATGTGGCAATGCAATACCAAAGCGCACTAAAATACCCGCCTTATTCGCAGCCTTTAAGCGCACTTGATGAAGACCGTTTAAAGCCCAATCAGTTTTACCCAGTTACAAGCCCCATTGACGATGCGGGCAATGCCCTCGTAGTTAGTTTAGATAAATATCGGTTTGTATACCCGCAAGAAATAACCGTTAATATTGCTGCGCAAAACCTAGCAGAGGTAAATGTAGCGCTAAGCAATACCGATACTAAAGCGTCAATCAGTTCAAAAAACACCACAGCACAACAGGGCGAAGCCACAGTGCGCTTTAAAGCCAGTGAAGACTATCCGCGAAATTTACAGCTATTTGTAGAGGCAAATATTGCAGGTAAAAAGGTGCCTGCAGTTGCGCAAATACAGTATATGCCACCCAGTGCGACGCTTATTGATTTTGATAGTGCCTATGCACAAAACGAAAACATGATAGCTACAGCTCATTTAAAAGTGCTTAAAAGTGGCTTATATAGAATTAGAGCTAATTTATACAGTGATACGAGCCCACTTGCACATTTGGTGACTAAAAAGAAACTTTCACAAGGCAGTCAAACGGTGGATTTAAAGGCGCATTGGTCGGTATTACCACAAGGGGTGGTTAACATGCGTTTAAGTGACTTTGTGATAGAGCGCATGTCGCCAAGCCCAGGTGAGCGTAATAGTTTTGGTAGCAGTGAGATTACTGAGTTTGAAATTACAGATTTTGCCTACGATAGTTTGCAACAGTTGCCTTATCAAGCAAACGAGCAAGAGAGAATGAGTTTAGAGTTTTTAAAAGGGTTAGCTGATAAAGGCGCTTAGCAGGATTAATGAGTATAAAAAAAGGGGCGAGTAGCCCCTTAACTGTATTTTTAAAACCGTTAGCTTAGCTTAGGTTAATAGTAACCACATCAGCTTGTTGCTGTTGGTTTTCATCTTCATCGCTGACAGGCGCGTTAGGTATATCTGGTTTATCGAGTGCTATATCGCCGCCATCAATAACGTCGCCGGTTTTTAGGTTTTCAAAGTCAAATAGTTCTGTATCGGCTAAATGCGAAGGCACCACATTTTGCATTGCAGTAAAAATACTCTCAATACGCCCAGGGTGGTCTTTATTCCATTGCGCTAGCATGTTTTTAGTGTGTTTACGTTGCAGGTTTTCTTGTGAGCCACATAAGTTACACGGAATAATAGGGTAGCCTTGGCTAAATGCGTATTTACTTATATCGGCTTCTTTGCAATAAGCGAGCGGACGAATAACCATATGCTCGCCGTTATCGCTCATTAGCTTAGCCGGCATGCTTTTAAGTTTACCGCCGTAAAACATGTTTAAAAAGAGTGTTTCGATCATGTCATCGCGATGATGGCCAAGGGCAATTTTAGTTGCGCCCATTTCTTTGGCTGTACGGTACAAAATACCACGACGTAGGCGTGAGCAAAGCGAACACGTGGTTTTACCCTCAGTAATGATATCGGTAACAATGCTGTAGGTGTCTTCTTCTACAATTTTGTATTCAATATCTTGTTTATCAAGGTACTCAGGTAAAACGTGTTCAGGAAAGCCTGGTTGTTTTTGATCGAGATTAACAACAAATAAATCAAATTTAATGGGCGCCACACGCTTTAAATGTTTAAGCATATCAAGCATGGTGTAACTGTCTTTACCACCCGATAGGCATACCATTATACGGTCGCCTTCTTCTATCATGTTAAAGTCCATGACGGCTTGGCCTGTAAGACGGCGTAAACGCTTTTGTAGCTTATTTAAGTTGTATTGAGCTTTGGCTTGAGCTGAGTGAGACACTACGCCCCCTTATAAAACAATGCGGCAAATTATTTGCTGAAAATAAAGGGGCGTATTATATACCCAAGTACTATGGGTATTAAAGCGCTAGTTAAGGCTTTGTTTAACTTTTGGCAAGCGGGCTTACGTAGCCATCAGGTTTTAATGCCAAGACATCGCAATCAAGGCTATCAATTACGTGCTCGGCAGTGTTGCCAACCAATGCGGCACTGAGCCCCGTGCGCCCTACGGTGCCAATCACCACCAGTTCGCTATTTAAGCGATTTGCTACATCGGGGATCACATCCTCCGGTAGGCCTTCTTCTATAAAGCATTGCTCATTAGTTAAACTAAAAGTTTTAGCAAGCTCGTTGGTGGATTCTATGTGGTGTTTTTTTACAGATTCGTTATAAAGGCCTGGGTTAAATTCTGGTATCTCTATGGCAATATTAATGGGTGTAGCAGGGTAGGCATTAACTAAGTTAAGTTTAGCGTTGGCAAGTTCACATAAAAATTGTGCATCTTTAATAATGCGTTTATTAAGGGCTACATGCTCATCGTTTTCACTAACCGCATTGACCGCGGCTAAAATATTACCTTGCTCAGGCCAGGCCATTTCTTTTACAAATAAAACAGGTGTGGGGCATTTACGTACTAAGTGCCAGTCGGTAGGGGTAAAAATAACCGATTTTAGCGCACCATGCTGATGGGTACTTTTAACAACTAAATCGTATTCTTGTTCAATCACGGTATTAATAATGGCTTCAAAAGGGCGGTTATGCCAGACCACTTGGGTGGTGATATTTACATCTGGGTAGGTAGAAATTATATCCTTAAGCCATAATTCTCTATCGTTTATAACGGCTTTTCGCATTGCTTCGCGCTCTTCAAACGACAACATAGTGGTCATTTCGTAAGAAAAGTCGTAAACAGTCATAAAGGCGGTAATACTGGCGCCTGACTTTTTGGCTAAATCAATCGAGCGAGCTAAACCGTGATGGTCATCCTTAGTGGGATCAATAACGGCTAAAATACGTTTAATAGTGTTCATATGCTACTCCCTTTTTAACTTACTTTCAGTGTAACGTAAATACACAGTAGTTAAAGGGGTAGCACACAAATTGTTGTTCTAAATCAAAGTTACAACACCTATTAGCTTAGCTAGGCTTAATTATTGCTGCCGTTTTGGCGAGTGCGTCGCTGTCTAAAATAGTAATAAATTTACCTTCTACCTTTATTAAGTCCGCTTTTTGAAAACGACTTAATAAGCGGCTGATGGTCTCAACGGTTAGGCCTAAGTAGTTACCTATTTCACCACGAGTCATGGTAAATCTAAACTCTTTACGCGAGAATCCGCGCTCGCCAAAGCGCTCCGAAAGGTTATAAATAAAGCTCGCTAGGCGCTCTTCTGCCGATTTTTTATTAAGAAGTAGCAGCATTTCTTGATCGTAGGTAATTTCGCTACTCATTAAACGCATAATTTGTTGGCGAAGTTTGGGTAATTTACCTGCTAACTCATCGAGTGTATCAAACGGGATTTCGCAGACCATTGACGTTTCTAGTGCTTGCGAAAAGCTCTGATGAGCCATTTTACTAATAGCATCAAAGCCGACTAAATCGCCGGCTAAGTGAAAACCGGTAATTTGCTCATCACCTTGTTCAGACAATGTGTACGATTTAAATGAGCCTGAGCGTACTGCATAAATTGCATTAAGCGCAGCACCGGATTCAAACAAGTAGTCGCCTTTGTGCAGGGGCTTTTTGCGTTCAATGATTTCGTCAAGTTTATCCATTTCTTGGCCATTTAACGAAAACGGCAAACACAATTGGCTGATGCTGCAGTTGTTACAGCTAATTGCACAATTACTTTTAGCGCGACTTTGAGAGAAATCCATAATTTAATCCGTTTTAATTTTTATACACAGCAGTGAAAATAAACCGAGTGGCTTAATGCCGCTGACGATTAATGTACTAGTTTGTCGATGGCAATGATCAACAGGTACATACCATACCAAATTATAATACTGCCTAACACAATTCGCGTCCATGGGTGGTTAATAACACTATTAAGTTTTTGGGCGGCCAGGCCTAAGGTGATCATGGCCGGAAAGGTGCCAAGCGCAAAACAAAGCATCACTAGGGCACCATCAAATGCGCTAGGGCTGGTCATTGCCCATGTTAGCGCTGAATAAACCAAACCACAGGGTAGCCACCCCCACAAAGCGCCGTAACCCAATGCTTTAGCCGTTGAATCTACTGGCATTAAATATTTATTAAGCTTAACTATATGCTGCCAAATAAGTGTTTTGCCTATTTTTTCAAGCCATTGCAGAGTGGGGCCTAAGCGCATTATATACACGCCTACCAGCAGCATAAAAATAGCCGCAATGAATGAAAGGGTTACAGAAAAAAACGTATTTTGCTTTGCAAATTGGCTACTTATACCCGCAACGAGTGCGCCAGCCAGCATGTAGCTACAGGCTCGGCCAAGGTTATAAGCAAGTGAATAAATAACAGATTGGCGTTTGTTACTGGCCAATTGCAATGAGCTGGCAATACCACCGCACATGGCAAGGCAATGCCCGCTACCAATTAAGCCCATTAAAAAGGCGCTGGTGTAAAGTGGGTCAATCATTACTTTTGTTGTGTTGTTCTTTATCATCTTCAAACAAAATACTATGACCTTGTTTGTTTAAATCAGAGAATTGCTCGCTTTTAACGGCCCAAAAAAACACGCCAATGGCAATAATCACAAATAATATGGCAATCGGGATTAAAATATAAATTATGCTCATAACTTTAAAAGCCTTAGTGAATTACTAATCACAATAATTGAGCTGGCAGACATACCAATAACGGCCATCCACGGGGCAACAAGCCCAAGCGCTGCAAGCGGTAAAATAGAAGCATTATACAACAAAGACAGCGTCAGGTTTTGCTTAATGATTCGCCTGGTTTGCTTAGCAACATTGAGTAGGTGCGCAATTGAGGCTAAATCACTGTTTAACAGCACTA
Source organism: Pseudoalteromonas sp. 2CM28B (assembly GCF_023161935.1). Classification (NCBI taxonomy): domain Bacteria; kingdom Pseudomonadati; phylum Pseudomonadota; class Gammaproteobacteria; order Alteromonadales; family Pseudoalteromonadaceae; genus Pseudoalteromonas; species Pseudoalteromonas sp. 2CM28B. The sequence continues at coordinate 416,394 of NZ_JALNTH010000003.1, read as the reverse complement.
CATCGGCACTGTTTTTAGAAATATCAGCGCCGGTTTCCATTGCAATGGATAAATGAGCACTGGCAAATACTGGGCTGTCGTTAATGCCATCGCCTACCATGGCAACTACTTCGTTTTGTGATGACCATTGCTCTACGGCGGTTTGTTTATCTTTAGGCGACAGGGCGCTTTGGCTGCTGTTGAGCTTTAATTGTTTTGCTATTTTTTGTCCGGCGTCTGATGCATCGCCTGTGAGCATATGACAGCTTAAGTTTTGTGCTTGTAAGGTACTTATAAGCTCATTGGCACCGGGTTTTACTTTATCTATAAAGTAAAAACGAGCAACTACGCGTTTATTTATAAATAGGCTTGCTTGGGCATTTGTTTTTTTACTGTCAAACCAGCCGCTTTTACCAATAGCGTAATGTTCATCCGCGCTTTGTGCACTAATGCCCATACCTGGGTGTACAGTAATGTTTGTAAGGGCAAGCTCGGTGGTGGCGTATTTATTAAATGCACTGGCTATGGGGTGCTCAGAATAACGCTCTAACTGGGCTGCAATATTAAGCGCTTGCTCTTTAGAGATTGTGTCATCGAGTATATCAATGGCATCTAAGCTAAATTTACCTTGTGTGAGGGTGCCTGTTTTATCAAAGGCAAACAGTGTTAATTGCGAGAGGGTTTCGAGCACATGTGCTTGTTTAATTAACACCCCTTTGCGGGTGAGCGTGGCTACAGCGCATGTTAATGCGGTAGGTATAGCAAGGCTAAGCGCGCAAGGGCAAGTGGCAACCAATACAGAAATAGTGATCCAAAACGCGTGCTCTGGGTCAATTTGGTACCAGCCAATGGCCGTTATAGAGGCAAAAACTAGCAAGCAGGCAATAAACCACTGGGCAACTTTATCGGTAATTTCTACCAGTTTAGGGCGCTTGGTAAGCGCAGTGTGTTGTAAGTGTATAATTTGGTTTAGTAGGGTGTTTTGGCCAATTTTATTTATTTTTATTTCTATTACGCCATCATGATTAACACACCCGGCATACACATTGTGGCCAATAAACTTATTAACGGGCTGATGCTCACCGGTCATCATCGACTCATCAACGCTTGTTTGCCCCTTGATAAGCTCTCCGTCAGCGGGAATAGTTTCGCCAGCTTTTATGAGTACAACATCATTCAGCTTAAGTTTTTTTGCAGCAATAATATGCTCTTGGCCGTTATCATCAAGGGTGCGGGCGGTTAAAGGTAGCAGCTTTTGTAAGTTGGCGGTAAACTCGCTGGCTTTTAATCGGGCCCTAAACTCAAGGTATTTACCTAATAATAATAAAAAGGTAAACATACATACCGATTCAAAATACACTTCGCCTACTTGCATAAATGTGGCATAACAGCTGGCGCTATACGCACCAAAAATAGCCAGCGAAACAGGTAAGTCCATATTTAACTGTTTTGCTTTTAAGCCATTAATAGCATTAGTTAAAAAGGGTAATGCGCTGTATAAAATAACGGGGGAGGCAAGCACTAGGCTTATCCACCTAAAGTATTGCTCAAAGTTATTATCCATACCCGAGAACATGCCAAAGTACATGGCAAAGGCAAACATCATCACTTGCATGGTCATTAGCCCTGCAACACCTAAGCGGCGTATATAGGCTTTTGCTGTTTGTTGCTTTTGTTGGGCTTCGTCATCGGCTTGAAACGGGTAAGCTTTATAGCCAATTTTGGCTAAGGAAGTAATAATTTCGCTCAGCGGGGTTTGGGTTTTATCCCATTGGATCATGGCACGGTTAGTTGAGGTATTAACATCAACGCGCTTTACCGTTTTTAAGCTAAGTAATTGCTTTTCGATAAGCCATGCACACGCGGCGCAGGTAATGCCTTCAACACTTAAAAGTACTTGGGATAAGTTATCGGTTGTGGCTATAAACTCATCTTGTATGTCTTCGTTGTCGTAGCTTTTAATAAACGCGAGTTGCTCAGGGACTAACTGCTCTACTTTACCAGCGCGTACGGTGCGGTATTTGTAATAGTCGGTCATGCCTTGGTCAACAATGTTTTGCGCAACCGCTTGGCAGCCAATACAGCACATAGGCTGTGGCGTGTTATCTATTGTTACGGTTGCGCGAAATCCATTTGGCACACTTTCAAGGCAATGAAAGCAAGAAACGCTCATAGTGGTGGCTACTTATAATTTGGGGTAACTAACAAAGGCTGCTCTGTAGGAAGAGTAATGTTTTCTTTTAACTTCCAACTACCATCCACCGGCTCTATAAATACAGAGTAAGCACCTGGTGTGTAGTTATCTAAAAGGGCAGTAAATTCTTTATTTGCATTAGGGGTAAGCGTTGCTTCAAAGTCATGCGCTTTGATGGTGCGATGATAAAAAGACAGCTTTAAAGCGTGTACGTTACTATAATCGCCTTTGGTAAAGGCAAAACTGGCACGCTCGTTTGTAACATTAAGCTTGCCATGTAAAAACAGTGCTTTGGCTTTTTCAAACTTAGTAAGTTCTAAGTTTATTGCTTTGCCTTTTTTATAGTAATCATCAACCACCATATCTGGGCCGTTGCCCACAGCAGTAATAATTAAGGTTATGCACCCGATAATGGCCGCTAGCGGAAAAAAGATTAAAAACCAAGGCCAAAAATTTTTATACCACGGAGTAGGTTGCATAGTTGCTCTAAAATTAGTTTAGGTAGGGCTATTTTATAGCAAATATTTGTAAAAGACTAAAAAAAAGCCTCCGACTGGAGGCTTTTTTGATCTGGATTAATCTGTTGAAATAAAAAGATTAATTAATAGTTAACTCGGTGTTTATTTATCTTGCGATAAACTGTAAACATAGGCAGTTAACAGGTGAATTTTTTCTTCACCTAAAATGTCTTTCCATGCTGGCATTACACCAGCGCGGCCATGGTTAAGGGTTTCTTCAACAGCGCGTTGAGAGCCACCGTATAACCAAATGTTATCTGTAAGATTTGGTGCACCAAACGGTAGGTTATGTGCAACAGAGCCTTTACCATCTGCACCGTGACACGCGGCGCACATCGCAAACTTAGCGGCACCCGCAGCGGCATCTTTTTGGTTAACAGTACGACCAGACAAGCTAAGTACGTGCGCTGTCATTTCTTTAACGCCTTGCTCACCAAGTGCTGCACTCCAAGAAGGCATTGCGGCTACACGACCATAAAGAAGCGTTTCTTTAATTTTGTCTGGTGAGCCACCGTATAACCAATCTTTGTCAGTTAGGTTAGGGAAGCCAGTTGCACCACGTGCATCTGAACCATGACATTGCGCACAGTTTTGCGAGAATAAACGCTGACCAATTTCAAGTGCTAACTGGCCGTCTGTTTGTTCATGCTTTTCGCCATTTTCAAGGGCTACTTGCTGCGCTGCATCACCTTCAAATTTAGAGTTAACTAAATCTAATACTGGTACTTGTGCAAGCTTGTTAAAAATAGGACCAAAGCGCTCTTGTGCTGCTTCGTATTCTTTATCAAGCTTTACATAGCGGCCTTCTTCTTTTGCTTTAGCCGTGGCTTCTTTAGATTCCGCTAAAGAGGTAATACCTTGGTTAGAGCTTGTCCATTTACCTAAGCCTTCCCAGTTACCTAAACCTGGATAAGCTGCTAAGTAATATACCGACCAAATAAATGTTGCGAAGAACATGTACGTCCACCATTTTGGGAGTGGATTATTTAGTTCGGTAATGCCGTCATATTCATGTCCGCAGTCTTCACCTTCTTTTACGCCAGCATAGTTTTTAAGGTTCCAAACTAATAAGCTAAAAATGATGATTAAGCAGGCTAGGGTTAATACAATAACCCAAATACTCCAAAAGCTAGTCATTTTTCAGACTCCTTTTCCTCGTTAGAGAGTGTGTTGTTATGTTTTTTTTCATCTTCGAAAATGGCATTAGCAGCGTCATCAAAACGATTTTTGCTACGCTTGCTGTATGCCCATACAACAATCACAATAAACAATACTAAAATTACCAGAGTCAAAATGCCTCTGTATGTTCCGTAATCCATAATAATTACTTCAAGTGGGTGCCAAGTTGCTGTAAATACGCGATTAGGGCTTGCATTTCTGTTGCGCCTTCGCCGTTATTCATAGCGTTAACTTTATCAACATCTGCTTGTAGCTCTTCGTCGCTGCCATAACCTAAACCCGGGTGTTTAGGGTTTTCTGGGTTAATAGCAAAAGTATCACGGAAAATTTGTAGTTTTTTCAGAGTCAGGCTGGTATCAACCTTTGTCTCTGCTAACCAAGGAAAACCTGGCATGTTCGACTCAGGAACCACGGCGCGTGGGTCAACTAAGTGTGCATAATGCCAATCGTCCGAGTAACGGTTACCTACACGTGCAAGGTCAGGACCAGTACGTTTAGAACCCCATTGGAAAGGGTGATCCCATACTGATTCGCCCGCTACAGAGTAGTGACCGTAACGCTCAACTTCATCACGAAAAGGACGAATCATTTGTGAGTGACAGTTATAACAACCTTCACGTACATAAATGTCACGACCTTCCATTTCAAGCGCGTTAAGTGGGCGCAAACCTTCTACAGGTTTTGTTGTATCGTCTTGGAACATTAGCGGAGTAATTTCAACTAATGCACCAAAACTAATAGCAAAAACAGTCAGAATAGCCATTAGGCCAACGTTCTTTTCTACTATTTCATGTTTGTTTTGTGAATTTTTATTGCTCATCATCTCACTCCGTTATGCTAATTGTGCTTGCGCGTCTAACTTCAGTGATTCTTTCTCAGCTGAAATTGTACGCAGAACGTTGTAAGCCATAACTAACATACCTGTAACGATGAATACACCGCCTACAAAGCGCATAATATAGAAAGGATGTGATGCTTCTAAAGACTGAACAAAGCTGTACATTAATGTGCCGTCAGAGTTAACTGCGCGCCACATTAGACCTTGCATAACACCTGAGATCCACATTGCAACAATGTAAAGTACAACACCTACTGTGTGTAACCAAAAGTGCGTGTTAACCAATTTAACGCTGTACATACGACCTTGTGCGAATAACGCAGGAATAAGGTGGTAAATAGCACCAATTGAAATCATCGCAACCCAACCTAGTGCACCTGAGTGTACGTGGCCAATAGTCCAATCTGTGTAGTGAGATAATGCATTTACAGATTTAATTGCCATCATTGGGCCTTCAAACGTAGACATACCGTAGAAAGACAATGAAACAACTAAGAAACGCAGTACTGGGTCGGTACGTAGCTTATGCCAAGCGCCAGAAAGCGTCATTATACCGTTAATCATACCACCCCAAGACGGTACAAACAGGATAATAGACATAACCATACCTAAACTTTGCGTCCAATCAGGAAGCGCAGTGTAGTGAAGGTGGTGAGGACCTGCCCAAATGTAAAGTGAAATAAGTGCCCAAAAGTGAACTACCGATAAACGGTAAGAGTAAACTGGGCGACCTGCTTGCTTTGGTACAAAGTAGTACATCATACCTAAGAAACCAGCCGTTAGTAGGAAACCTACAGCGTTGTGACCGTACCACCACTGAACCATAGCATCTACCGCACCTGCGTAGATTGAGTATGATTTAGTTAACGACACAGGCACTGCCATGCTGTTTACAATGTGTAGCACTGCAACAGTAATAATAAAGCCAGCGTAGAACCAGTTAGCAACGTAGATGTGCGATACTTTACGTTTGATCAGCGTACCAAAAAATACCACTGCGTAAACTATCCATACTACCGCGATTAAAATATCGATTGGCCACTCAAGCTCTGCATATTCTTTAGAGCTAGTAATACCCAGTGGTAATGTAATTACGGCTAATACAATAACAAGCTGCCAACCCCAAAAAGAAAAAGCGGCGAGTTTGTCTGAGAAAAGGCGCGTTTGACAAGTACGTTGAACGACGTAATAAGACGTCGCAAAAAGTGCACTGGTACCAAATGCGAAAATTACTGCGTTCGTGTGTAACGGACGTAGTCGAGAGTATGTTAACCATGGTGTATCAAAGTTAAGTGCTGGCCAAGCTAATTGGGCAGCAATCAGAACCCCAATACTCATGCCAACGATGCCCCAAATCACTGTCATAATAGCGAATTGGCGTACAACTTTATAGTTATACTCAGTTTGTGATGCTACTGTTTGGCTCATTTTCTGGCTTCCGCTGCAATAAATGCGTTTAGAAATGAATTACCCACCGTTTAAAGTGGGGCCTACTATTTTCCCCAAGCGTATTACCTAAAACGTTCAAAGCCTGAATGCTTCAGAAAACAAACTCGAGAAACCCTTATTTTTTGCGGGTGAAATGATAAATTTTTTGGCCTAAAAAAGATAGGTCAATTACATAAAATTATGACATCAATCAAAGTTTGTGAGTTTGTTGTTTATTTTTTGATACAGATTGTACCTATATTAACCAAACATCACACTGGCTATTGTTATTTCAAAGCATGCTAATTAAGATTTGTTTTTATTTAGCGCGGATTTGTTATGCATATATATAGATTATCTTTGTTTTTAATGCTGTTTTTTGTATTAACAGGCTGTGACAATGCCAACCAAAAAGATCAAAAAGCACTGTTAAAAACAAATTGCGACACGAATCAGCGCTGTATTTATAATACCGGTGTTAAAGTATGGTTAAGTGATAAAAATATTACCCCCGAAACCCCCTTTAGTATTTACCTTGATTTACCCGCCCACCTAAAAATAGATAACGCTAAGCTTGAAAGTATAACCATGTATATGGGTTTTATTCCGCAAAAGTTCACTAAAGAAGCAACTATTTATAAAAGTGACACTATGGTGGGCATATGCTCTGAGAAAAATATGCTATGGCAACTGGTGCTTAATTTAAGCAATGTTCAAACTGGTGAGCAAATCACTCATTTTTATAATTTTTATGTTACGTATTAAGGTACCTTTTTCCTGCCAATCATTTTTTTAGCTGGCGCATAACAAAAGTCAGCTATTAATAAGCTATTCCTATAATAAGGCATTACTTAGCGGTACGTCTTATATATGGCAATAGCAGGTGTATAAAATTGTATTTAAAGCACTAACACATTTAAACCTCTTTGCTGCCTTGTATGCTGTAACCTTTTTTTTCATTCTCATCTGTTTATGTTGGTGTGCTTACTCGTTCTTGTTATGGAGTGAACTGCCTTACGGTAATAGGGTGTATTTTACTTGTTTATAGTAAAAGCGTATTGCTTGCATTACCGAGCATGTAAAAGTAGATCCTGCTTAGTTTCATGATAACTATTTTAATAAGGCTAAACGCCCTCAAATTAAGACCCTCTAATGATTTACTAAATCAAATAACTCCTCCCGTTCCGAGCAAACGTTGAAGTCTCGCTGAACAAAAAATATTACCAAAAAGACTAAATAAATAGCTTAATAAGACTATTTAAGCGGTAAATCCGCATATTTATGGTTATTAATTTTATTACAGCTTTACGGTTTTACTAATGCGCTGTGATTAATATGTTAATTTTTCTAAAAAGGGTATATTTATCTATTAATTACATTTGATTACAATCTGCATAACTTTGATTTCAGGTGTGTTTTAATTTCTTTCCGTTGGTTGTATGTTTATGATTTTTAATTGTTTTTTTTAGTTAACACTGCAACAAGTTATAACCTTTGTACCTTCTTTGGTTATTCTTTTTTGGTGTTGTATATATAGTAGTCACCCATTAAGTTTTTGTTCAGTTAACTCAGCCTAAGTTGCCCCCCTGACTCACAATTCTTATAAAAAGTGAGCATTACCAATCAAGGTAAATTTCCAACAAGTAGGGTTTATTCATGAAAAAATCAACTCTTGGTTTAGCTGTAATCGCAGCAATCCCAATGTTCTCAAGTATGCAAGTAGTAGCGGCCGAAGATGGCGCAAACGCTATTGAAAAAATTCAAGTAACGGGTTCTCGCATTAACCGTACGGACATGGAAACGGCTAGTCCAATCACTATCATCGGTGATGATTTTATTGCTAAAAGCGGTTACACATCAGTTGCTGATGTGCTTTCAAACCAGCCATCAGCTGCTGGCATGAGTTTAGGTGGTTCAAGCAATAACGGCTCAGGTGGTTCAGCTACTGTAAATCTAAGAGGTATGGGCGCACAACGTACTCTAGTACTTTTAAATGGCCGTCGTATGGTTTCATCTGGTACTGGTGCCGATTCTTCAGTTGATTTAAATACCATTCCAGTAGCAATGATAAAATCTATCGAAATCTTAAAAGATGGTGCATCAGCGGTTTATGGCTCTGACGCTATCGCTGGTGTTGTAAACATCATTACTAAGAAGGATTTTGAAGGTACTGAACTTAATATTGAAGGCAGCCGAACGACTAAAGCTGATGGTAATAACTACGGCTTTAGCTTACTTCATGGAATGCAAGTTGCTGATGGTAACTTAGTTGTTGGTGCACAATTTTCAAGTCGTGGAGAAGTGATTCAATCTGACAGAAGTTTTGTTGAACCAGGTCAATCTTCTTTTATCCCTGAAGGGACTTTAGGTGGAAAAACTTACGAAGGAAATGGTGTTTTTGAAGATAGAACAACATCATATGATTACACTACGTCTAGTTATGCACAAACACCTAATGATTTATACAGTGTTTTTACAAGCTATGACACGGAGCTAGACTCTGACACTACATTAAATGTAGATTTAATGTATACACGCCGCGAGTCAACTCAACAGCTAGCTCCTCAACCAGCAAGTGTAGATCTTCAAACTGCTAATTTAGATGCCGAGTATACTTCAGCATTTGTTGAAGACGGTGCCCTTGCTGATACTTTAGAATACCGACGCAGAATGGTTGATGCTGGTCCTCGTATTTATGAGCAAGAAACTGATACTTACCGTGCATCTTTAGCGTTGCAAGGAACATTAGATAACGATGCTAGCTGGGATATCAGTGCAACATACGGTCGAAATGATTCTAAAGATACTGTTCAAAACTCAATAAATGCTAGCCGTGTTGAAGAAAGTATCTATGCTAATCAAGATTTGTGGTTTAGTGGTGACTCATTAGAGCGTAACTTCTTAACCTCAAATGACTCTATTTACACTGAGCAAAATGAAGGCGGAAATGAGCAGTTTATCCTTTCAGCTGGATACAGTAACGTAACTGAAAATGATATCGGCTATGCAATAGGTGTTGAGAATCGCTATGAAAGTGGTTTTTATACTCCAGATTTAATTACACAGCTAGGCGAGAGTACAGCAGCTCAACAAGACCCAACAGAAGGTGATTACTCTGTACAGTCGGTGTACTTTGAGACGTCTGTTCCTGTTTTAGAGAGTGTAACCTTAGAAGGTGCAGCTCGTTATGACAATTACTCTACTTTTGGTGGCGAAACAACGTGGAAATTGGGCGCTACTTGGAATGTTACAGATACCTTCATGGTGCGCTCAGTACTTGCAACAGGTTTCAGAGCACCGAATGTAGCTGAATTGTTTGGTGGTAACTCAGGTTCTTATGATTACCTTGCAGATCCATGGGGTAATGAGCAAGACGCTCAGATTTTGGTTAACTACACAAGTGATCCAGATCTTCAGGCAGAAGAGAGCCGCTCATTTACGTTTGGTACTGTATGGGAAATTACTGATGGCTTATCAACGACTTTAGATTACTGGAAGTTTGATATTACTAACGCAATTACCCGTCTTGATGTTCAAAATGAAATGAACAACTGTTTTGCAGGTGATGCTGAGTCTTGTGCTTCTGTGAATATTACGTCATCTGGTGATTTATCTGATTTAAGCTCAGCTCTTACAAATGTCGGAGCTCAAGAAACGTCAGGTATTGACTGGAATATTAGCTACACAGCCGATAATTACCGCATTAACTTAGATACGACCTACCTTATCGAGTTTGAGCAAGATGATATTGACTACACAGGCACTATTGATGGTAACGTTGGTGGATACTCTAAAGTAAAGTCTAACCTTTCTGTAAGCTATGATATTACCGATGCATTCAATGTTCTTTATAATGCACGCTTTATTCGTGGTATGGATGGTGATTACTACGGTGAGTCGTTTAGCACTGATAACGTTATATACCATGATATCTCGATGAGCTATAACATCAATGATGCACTTCGTGTTACTGGTGGTATGAACAACATCTTTGATAAAGAACCAGAAGAAGTACTAGGTGGTAATGATATGGGCACTGTTCCAGAAATTTACGATGTAGTGGGTTCTCGCGTGTTTGCTAGCGTAAACTACAAGTTTTAATTAGCACATTAATCGTATTAAGGCTCAGTGTTTACTGGGCCTTTTTTATTGAACAAAATTAAGGAGACCAGTACACTTATACACTCAATAAAAGGAGAGTTGTTTGATAAAACAAGACGAAAATTTATCTTTTGTCATAGAACCAGAGTTATCCCCTCGCTCTGAGCAGCGTATCGACCTGTATTTTTCTATACCCAATGAAATGGGTATAAACGTGCAAACCCTCAGTGAAGAGTCTTATTTTAATAACCACTTTAAATCGCACTTAGCTTATAACGCTAAAAACATACACTTACCCTTAGTGCGTAGCCGCTTTGTTAGTAAAAACAAAGGTGAGCAACAAGATTACCGCCAAAACCTTAATTTGTACTGTTATCAGGTGCGTTTAGCGCTCGACGCTGATATTAAAGATGCATTAAAAATTCAAGAAGTGGATGCTTTTTATGCCCGTGCACAAGAGCTGTTTGAGCAAAGTGAAGGGCTGCTAAAAAAGCTGCGCAGATATACCCCCGATGATGAAAAGCTGGTGCCGTTTTACACCAATGCCGATAACTATTTAAGTTGGCATGTTGAGCAGTCGTTTTTAAAGCTATTAGATGAAGGCCCGCGCAGCAGTGACTTTGCGAAAGAGCGCAACGACTTACTGCAATTTTGTAAAAACGAAAATACATACCGGTTTGAGCAAAATTACAACTCAGAAACCACGTTGCAAGATGGTAACCGCATCACGAATAAAATGCGTTTACTGCAGCGCCTTATAGAGCACGGCGTTATTTTGCATCGCAATACGCGTTATTTAAATAGTTACTTAAAGCGTTTAGTAAAAGGCACGGTTACAGCTGTCATTATGGCATTTGTAATGGTGGTTATACTTAATGCGCGCTCAACCTTTACCGAAGTAACCGCTACCCTTATTTTAATATTAGGGGTTATTTACGGCTTGCGAGAAATATTCAAAGAAGACATTACACGGGTAATTTGGCGCGCTATTGTGCGGGGGCGTCCTAAATGGCGGTTTGTATTTAAAAACAGCATCACTAAAGACCGCGTTGCAAGTCAGTTTGTGTGGCTTGAGTATATGCGTTTTAAAAAAATCCCTAGTGAAGTAAAAACAATATTTTCAAAAAGGCGTCAGCAAAACAAGCTAGCCGCGCAGTGGCTGCATTTTGCCAGTGAAACACGTGTTTCAGCTAAAGAGTTTTTACCAGGCTACGATACTCTACAGCAAAGTATGCGTTTTAATTTGGCGCCTTTTGCACGGTATTTAAAACGCGGCGAGGGCAAGCTGTATCATCTAGATGGTAATAAAATATCAAAGCAAGCGGTTGAAAGGCGCTACCAGTTAAATTTGGTGATGGTATTAAAAGATGAGGAAAGAACCTTATACCAGCGTTACAAGATAACCCTCAATCGCAGTAAAATAGTTAATATTGAACTTATTTACTCTAAAAAATAGAAAATAAAAAAGGGATAGCAACGGCTATCCCTTAGTGTCATGTAAATTTAACTAATTTAGCGCAGTATTACTGTGTAATACCGTGCTTAGAATAAATAGTTACCTTGTCTGAAACGAGTGTTATTTCAATGTTTTTAGACTCATCACCCCATACACAATTAGTATGTAGGGTTTTTTCTACGCAGTTATCAGCAGAGCCTAAAATAGCTTCTACTTCGGCTTTATCCATGCCAACTTCAATTTTTTCGTAGTTTTCTAGGCTTACTTTTGAACAAGCTGCCAGGCTTAGCGTTGCTGCGATGATCAGGAGTTTTTTCATTGTTATGTCCTATTGATTTAGTGTTTATACTTTCGTATTTGTACAATCATGCCCATACGAGGATGATCAAAGTAATGGATTTCACCACTAATTACACGTTTAAATTGTGAAAAGCGGGCCGATTCTATATCCCCATTAGGTAGTTTTTCGTTTACGTCAAAATCAGCGGTTATGTACAGGTAGTGGCGTAAATGTATTTTAAATAAACCATCTAGCTCCCAATAGCTTAGGGGCTGCTCTGAGGTATTAAATAGCTGTGGCTTACTTTGTACTAGGCTAATAAAGTCGGGATTTGAATAATTAGGCGTAGTGTTAACGTCGCGTTTTATACGATCCCCAGAAATTAAATGTATGCTTGGCGCACGCGATTTACTTGCCCCTTCAAAGCGCCAGCCGGTATGTAGTAGCGGGGCTAAACCTTTTCTGTCTAAAGCGCGGCGCTGGGCAGTAAATTGTAATTGCTCAGGTGCGAGTAAATAGGGCTCATCCATCGTATCTTGTGCCGGTGCTAATGGCGTAACGGGCAACTCGTCGTAACTTTTCATAAAGTCGATACTGTTATCACACACACCCGATTGTGGGTTGGCATTAACTAAAGAATCGGTAAACGAGCGTTTTTGAAAGCGACTATCGCCATCTATACATGCCTGCATAGCTTGCTCTGTGTATAAAGGGGTGAGTAGCTCTAACGTATTTTTCGCCTTAATGGGCTCGTGCTTTAAGCTAAAGTCTTCTTGTAAATAGGGGGCAGGGCGCTGTTTAAATACCAGCACTTCTACTTCAAACCAACGTTCTGCAAATGCGGTGCTGCTAAATAAGCAACATAACACGATAAGCGATTTTTTTAGCAACATTAATGGCTAACCTTTTTTTCGAAATCTGCAATCATTGCAGTGACCATTTTTAAGCGTTCACGAGGGTTTACCTCATTAATCGCAAAGCGCAATTTATTTGCGCCATCCATTTTGTACACATGGGGTGCACTTTGTATCAAGCCTATGATGAAGCTAGGATTAACCTTCGTATTTTGGCTAAATTCAAAGTAGCCCCCTTTAGGGTTTGCCTCTATTTTTGTAATTCCTAAATCGCTAGCACGCATTTTTAGTTGCTGCATACTAAATAGGTTTTTAGTGGCATCAGGTAATAAACCAAAGCGGTCTATTAGCTCTACTTGTAATTCGTCCATATCGGCAAGGTTATCACAACTTGCAATGCGCTTGTACATACCTAAACGCGCATTAACATCGTGTATGTAATCATCAGGTAGTAAGGCAGGGAGTTTTAAATCAACTTCAGTTTGCTGCTGAAGCAGGTTTTCAAGCGTTGGCTCTTTACCATTTTTAAGGGCATTAACCGCTTGCTCTAGCATTTCCATATACAAGCTAAAGCCAATAGTTTGCATTTGCCCTGATTGATCGTCGCCTAATAGCTCACCCGCACCACGTATTTCTAAATCATGTGTAGCAAGGGCAAAACCTGCACCTAAATCTTCCAACGACTCGATTGCCTGTAAGCGTTTGGTGGCATCTTTAGAAAGTGCTTTAGCATCGCCTGTTAATAAATAAGCATACGCTTGGTGGTGGCTTCGCCCAACACGACCGCGTAACTGGTGTAATTGCGCAAGGCCAAGTTTATCGGCTCTGTCCATAATAATAGTATTAGCAGTAGGCACATCAATACCGGTTTCGATAATGGTGGTACATACCAGTACATTGTATTTTTGATGATAAAAGTCTGTCATTATTTGCTCAAGTTCTTGCTCGCGCATTTGCCCATGAGCAGAGGTGACACTAGCCTCTGGCACCCATTCGCTGATCTCTTGCGAGACTCGCTCAATAGTCTCAACATTGTTATGCAAAAAGTACACTTGGCCGCCGCGTTTAATTTCACGCAGTATGGCTTCGCGTATTAAGTCGCTGTCGCGTTGGCGTACAAAGGTTTTAACTGCTAAACGCTTAGCAGGTGGGGTGGCAATAATTGATAAATCACGCATGCCGCTCATCGCCATATTTAAAGTACGCGGAATAGGCGTTGCAGTAAGCGTTAATATATCTACATCAGCACGTAATGACTTTATTTTTTCTTTTTGGCGCACACCAAAGCGGTGCTCTTCATCAACAATCAGTAAACCTAAGTCGTTAAATTTAATATCTTGCTGAATTAACTTATGCGTTCCAATAACGATATCAAGTTTACCGTCGGCCATTTTTTCAAGCGTGTCTTTTTGCTCTTTAGTTGAATTAAAGCGCGACAACACTCCCACTTCGATAGGGAAATCGGCAAAGCGGTCTTTAAAGTTTTCATAATGTTGCTGAGCCAGCAGGGTGGTTGGTACTAACACGGCTACTTGTTTGTTATCGTTAACCGCTACAAACGCGGCGCGCATAGCCACTTCTGTTTTCCCAAAGCCTACATCACCACACACTAAACGGTCCATAGCAAGTTTTGATTGCATATCACCAAGTACGGCTTCAATAGCATTACGCTGATCGTCGGTTTCTTCAAATGGGAAGCTGTCGCTAAATTGGCGATAGCTTTGCCCATCGAGTGCAAATTTATTACCTGGTTTTGCTTGGCGCTGTGCGTAAATATCTAACAGCTCCGCGGCTACGTCGCGTACTTTTTCGGCGGCACGCTTTTTGGCTTTCTCCCACGCATCTGAGCCAAGTTTGTGAAGCGGGGCGCTTGATTCTTCACCGCCCGAATAACGGCTTAGCATATGCAGTGCCGATACCGGCACATACAGTTTTGCTTCACCGGCATAGGTAATGGTAACAAACTCAGTGATTACGCCTGCTGCGTCAATTGTTTGCAGGCCTTGATAGCGGCCAACACCGTGGTCAAGGTGAACAATTGGCTGGCCCTCTTTAAGCTCGGCTAAGTTGCGAATTAACGCATCTTGGCTTGCTTCGTATTTATGTTTACGGCGCCTGCGTTGCGACACCTTAATACCTAACAGCTCTTGCTCGGTAATAATAGAAAGGCTAGGTTTTGTGCCCAGTACAACACTTTGCTCAAGAGGGCTTACAATTAAGCCTACATCACTTTGGCTTTGTGTAAATTTCTGTAAGCTTTCAAATTCTTTAAACTTTAAGCCGCTTGGCTTGAGCACACTTAATAAAGACTCGCGGCGACCATCAGACTCAACACTTAATAAAATACGGCTTTTCTTCTTTTTTTGTTCTGCCACATAGTTAATAAATGCGCCGTAGGGTTCGTGTTGTTTATGATCGATTCTTACTGCGGGCAGCTCGCTCACATTTAAGTTTTTATTGCCTGCTTTAGTGGGTAATTTAGCTTGCGATAAACGTATTCGTGCAAATTCACCTAAATTAGAAAACAACTCATTAATAGGTTGATACAACTCGCTGGGCGCCAGTAGTGGACGCAGGGGATCTACTTTACGGTTTTCGTAGCGTACGTTTACATCGTGCCAAAAGGTATCTGCGGCGTGTTCTAAATCACCTAGTTGCATAACCGTAGTGGTGTTTGGCAAGTAATCAAAAATGGTGGCAAGCTTTTCAAAAAACAGCGGCATGTAGTATTCAATACCGGCAGGCCAAGTACCTTTGCTTACTTGCATGTAAACAGAGTCTTGCTCTGAGCTGGCACCAAATTTATCGCGATAATTTATTCTAAAACGCTCAACGTCTGCTTCGTTGGTTGGAAATTCATGCGCGGGAAGTAACTCAATTTTCTCTACTTTTTCATCTGAGCGCTGGGTTTCTACGTCAAATAAACGAATAGAGTCGAGTTCATCGTCAAAAAAGTCGAGCCTAAATGGGTGAACACTGCCCATTGGATACAAATCAACAATAGAGCCACGTATTGCGTATTCGCCGTGCTCCATTACCTGTTGAACGTTTAAATACCCTGCTTGTTCTAAATTACTGCGCAGGTTATGGGTGTCGAGTTTATCGCCTACTTTAAAATTAAGGGTAGAGCCATAAATAAACGAAGCAGGCGCAGTACGTAGCATTAACGTAGATACAGGCACTATAAGTACGCTTTGCTGCTCGTTTTTTAAAGTGTTTAAAGTGGCTAAGCGCGCTGAAATAATATCTTGGTGGGGAGAGAAATGGTCATACGGCAAGGTTTCCCAATCAGGAAATACCATTACCGGGTTATCTGGCAATAAGTATTCGAGCTCGGTTTCAAGTCGCAATGCGCTTGGCGTATCTGGCGTAACTATAAGCACTAAATCGTTTTGCTGTTTTACACCTTCTGCAATGGCTATACTTAGTGCACTGCCAGTTAGCTGCCCCCATTGAATTTTATCTTTTTGAGATTTTACCCACGGCAAGGCTGCCCATTGCTCAAACGCCATTTAGTGCTCCATTTTTTAGTTGGCGTTTGCTCACAAACGCCATGCAGTTATTTAGTCTCGGTAAATTTTTGTTAAGTCTTGATAGTGATCAATTCTGCGGTCACGTAAGTACGGCCATATACGTCTTACGTTTTCAGAGGCTTTTTGATCAAGTTCTACTACTAAAATTTGCTCATCAGTATTGTTCGCCTCTGAGAGCATTTCGCCTTGAGGCCCTGCAATAAACGAGTTACCCCAAAATTGTATACCTTCGCTTTGTCCGCTAGGGTCGTTTTCGTGCCCTACACGGTTACAGCTAATAACGGGTACGCCGTTCGCAACCGCATGCGCACGTTGGCTTATTACCCACGCGTCTTTTTGGCGTGTTTGCTCTGCGTTATCATCACGTGGGTCCCAGCCTATTGCGGTTGGGTAAATTAATACTTCTGCGCCAGCCATGGCCATTAAACGGGCCGCTTCAGGGAACCATTGATCCCAGCATACTAATACACCTAATTTACCTACTGAGGTTTGAATTGGCTCAAAGCCTAAATCGCCTGGGGTAAAGTAAAATTTTTCGTAAAAGCCAGGGTCATCAGGAATGTGCATTTTACGGTATTTACCCGCAATGGTGCCGTCTTTTTCAAGTACCACCGCGGTATTGTGATAAAGCCCAGTGGCACGTTTTTCAAACAGTGAAGCCACAATAACGATGCCTAGCTCTTTAGCAAGCTCGCCCAGTGTATTTGTGCTTGGGCCCGGAATTGTTTCGGCTAGGTCAAATACATCAACATCTTCTGTTTGGCAAAAATACAGACTACGATGCAGCTCTTGCAAAACCACAAGCTGTGCGCCTTGCTTAGCAGCATCACGAATGCCAGCAATCGACTTTGCCATATTTTGGCAGGCGTTATCACTGTTAGTTTGTTGCACTAAGGCAACGGTTAATTTTGCAGGGCTTGTCATTGTGCTGCTCCAGCTAAAAATCCACGAGGTAATTGCATGGTAATGCAATGTAAACTACCAAATTGTTCAATAATAGGTAGGCAATTAACGCCAATAATAGTGTGCGCTGGGTATGCTTTTTGAACTTGCGCTAGCGCCAGTGCGTCGTTGTCATCGTTATACGTAGGGACTAAAACCGTATTATTGATAATTAAGTAGTTTGCGTACGTTGCCGGTAAACGGGTGTTGTCATCATCAAACACTGGTTTTGGCCACGGCAAATCAATTAACGTATATGGGGTATTATTTTGCGTTTTAAAGCTTTGCAGCTGCTTTTCCATCGCATCTAATGCGTTAAAGTGCTCATCTTCTTTAGCATCGCACTTAACATACACAAGTGTATTATTGGGGGCAAAACGTACCAGAGTGTCGATATGACTGTCGGTATCGTCACCAGCTAAGTAGCCATGATCTACCCATAAAAAGTCAGTTGCGCCTAAATGCGTTGTTAAAATTGACTCTATATCGCCTGATGATAAATCGGGGTTGCGGTTTTTATTCAGTAAACATTCGCTGGTTGTAAGCAACACACCGTGTTCGTTAATTTCAATGCCGCCACCTTCAAGTACCACATTCAGGGCTTGGTAATCAGTGTTTGGATTACTTAGCTGGTTTACCAGTACTGCGTTAATTTTATTATCGAGGGCACTTTCGAACTTATTACCCCAGCCATTAAAGATAAAGTCGTAAATTTTAAGTTGGCGAGCGTCGTCAATATTTGCGCAGGTAATAGGGCCGTGATCCCGTGCCCAGGTATCGTTTGTTGGTGTAACAACAAAGTGCACGTGGCTTAAGTTTATATTCGCTTTTGTTAGCAAGGCAGTAATGTGGCTTTTAAGTGCCGTGTTATGGGCAACAATAACAAGCTGCTGCACGGCTGTGATATGCGTTGCAAGCTCAACATAAACAGGCTCTACGCGTTCAAGCGTATCAGCCCAGTCGGTCTGTGCATGGGGCCAGGTAAGCATAACGGCGTCTTGCTCTGCCCATTCAGGTAAAAGTCTAAAGTTCATGAAGTTTTGATACAAATTACGGTGGCGCTAGTTTAGCATTTTACATGCATATGTCAGCTATTTATCGCCGCTAGAATCATCGTCAATTTGCTCGAGTTCTTGGCGTTTTTTTAGCTGGCGTGTTTGTGCATGTAAGCTGGCTCTGACAACTAATTCTTGGTCTGTGGTTCTTATTGCAGTAAATAGTAATGTGTATTGGTAGTGTTCGCTGTCTTGTTTTTCAACGGCCACAACTTCTGTATAACAGTAGACGGCTGAGGCTTCGTGGTGCAAAAATAGCTTTGTTCTAAAAGCTTGGCCTATTGCGTATACATCAGGCGAAGTAAAGCGAATGCCGCCTCCGCCGTAGCTATCGCACTGTATGGCGTTATCTTGAGCTTGCTCTGAGGCTAAAATGTGGCTCATTATTAAATCAATTTTACGCGACTGTGCTTGTAAAAAAGCCGCCAACTCTTGTGCTAAATCGCCTAAGTTTCTAAGGGGTCTTAAAGAGGCCTGTTCAAGCTCACTAACTTCGTTAGCTAGCTTAAATAGCGGGGGTATGTCGTCTTCAAGCGCGAGTTGAGATTGCGGCACTAACTGATTTTCTACAGCAAATAAGTTTACTCGAATGCTTTCATTTATTTGAAAGTATTCTTCAAATTCGCTTAATCTTTGACTGTTCATAATTATCTCCACTGCGTATTCATTAAATAGTAGCGTTGTGGGGAGTAAATTGCTAGCAGATAAAAATGCTAAATGGTTTGTTTATAAGCCAGTTTTTAAGAATGTTGATTAGGGCGTGATGAACTTTGCGGATTGAAATTTGTTCAATCTAGAGGCGTTTAAATCGCGGCGCGAGGTTTGTAACCTAGTGGGCATGATAACTGCTCCTGCGTTTCGCCTATTTATGCAAAATAACTACACTTGATAGGCTCTGCCTTGGCTAAAAACCAAACACGCTGCTGCAAATTCAACTATTAAAAATCAACACGCCCTAATAAAAAAGCGGCCAATGTCATCCTAACATCGGCCGCTTGGGTATTGATTAATTAGCGCTGGGAGTGCTTATTTAAGTAGAGCGGCTAATTCATGTAAATCTTTCACAACGTGGTCTGGTTTTTTTGCCAGTGGGTAAAGTGTTTTACCTGGGCGGGCGATAAAGGTTGTTTGTAACCCGGCTTCTTTAGCACCTGCTACATCCCAACCGTGCGCCGCTACCATCATTGCTTCATTTGCTTTTACATTTAATTTTGTCAGCACCCACTCATAGGCACGTAAGTCTGGTTTATAAGTTTTAATATCTTCAATGCTGTAACGCGCATCAAAGAACGACATTAATCCAGCGCTCTCAAACTGGGCTTTAACACCTTTGTTTGAAGAATTTGTCAGACTTACTAACTTATAGCCCTGTGCTTTGAGTTTTGCCAGTCCTTCTTTCACATCTTTGTGAGGAGGTAGGGTTAAAAGCGGGGTGACAATGGCTGTTTTTGCTTGTTCATTCGTAATGGCTATGTTGTTATTTTTGGCAACCATGCGCAGCGACGCAACGCCAATTTGTCCAAAATCGTGATAATTGCCACTTACGGTATCAACGAGTGAATGATGCAACATGGTCGAAAACCAAAGCGGTAATAAATCCTCACGCCCGCCAAGCGCTTTACCAATAGAGGTGCGCATGGAGGTTAAATCTAACAAGGTTTCGTTTACATCAAAAATAAGTACTTTAGGTTTCACTTGTGCCTGTGGCTCCTCAGCCATAGCGTAGCCAGAGGCAAGGCTAGAACCAACAAGTAGTGATAGGGTAAGGGTTTTTAACGATTTTAAAATAGACATTAGTGTTGCTCCGATTCAAGGGCGGCCAATACATCAGTAGGCTCTGCGCGTAGGGTATAGTCTTCGTTTAAAAAGGCATACGTAATTATGCCTTTTTGGTTAATTACATAGGTTGCAGGTAAAGGTAATGTATAACTTTTATTGCCATAGTACTTTTCAAAATCAATTCCAAACTGGCTATAAAGCGCCACAATACGCTCGTCTAAAGTAAACAGTAAACCAAATTGCTCGGCCACCTTGTTATTAATATCTGAAAGCACATCGAATTCAAGGGCATTTTTTTGTGCGCTAGATAACGTCTCGTCGGGTAATTGTGGCGATATCGCAACTAACTGCGCATTGTGCGTTTTAAATTCGGGTAAGTGATCATTAAGTGCTTTTAGCTCTAAATTACAATATGGACACCAGTTACCACGGTAAAAGCTAATTATTACCGGGCCATTATTTAATAAATCAGCAAGCTCAACTTGCTCAGCGCTATGATTGTTTAAGCTGAAATTGCTTACTTTAGCGCCTACCTGTAGCGCATTATCTTTTATATGCTGAGCAATGAGCTCTTCATTTGTCTGCGCCATAAGGGCTAATACATCGCCAGGTAGCTTCGCTTCTTTTTGCACGTTATAGGCATCAATCTGTGATTTTAAACTCATTATTAAATCTCGAATATAACTGTATGGCGATTATGGGTGTTTTAGTTATTTAAATATATATTGCAAAACTGAAAGCTTCATTCGAAAATATTAAATACTAAAAACTGCCTAGCCAAATGTATGTATAATTTAAGTGACCTAGAAACATTTATTGCCGTCGTGGAAAATAAAGGGGTGCTTGCAGCTGCGCGTGAGCAACGTTTGTCGCCGGCAACAGTAAGCCACAGGCTAAGCAAGCTCGAGCGTGAGCTTTCAACCGTGTTAGTGTTTAGAGACAGCAGACGAGTAAGGTTATCGCCCGCCGGTGAGCTATTTTATCATCGTGTAGGGGCTATTATAGAAGCTCTGCACGATGCAGAGCACAGCATTGGCGCACGAAGCTCTTCGGTGAGCGGGTTATTACGCGTGACTATGCCACCGTGGGTGTTTTCAAAGTATGTTATGCCTAAGTTGACCGAGTTTGAAACCCAATACCCGCAACTAAAGCTCGACTTTTTAATTACTGATCATTTTGTCAATGTGGTCGATGATGCACAAGATGTGGCAATTAGAGTAGGACAATTAACTGATTCAGGCCTGCTTTCTCGTAAAATTGTCAACAACTCCCGTATTTTATGTGCAGCGCCAAGTTATATAAAAAAGCATGGTATGCCTCGTACACTTAGCGAACTGAGCACGCACTATTGGGTGTGTTTGCCCTGGCAAAGGCAGTTAAAACTGTATGATGAAAATAATAAAATACACACCTTTAATGCCAAAACGCGCTTTACTATTTCTAATTCCGATAACATGACGCAAGCAGCGCTTGCCGGACATGGCATAGCCATTAAATCTAAAATAGCGATTAACGATGAGCTAAGTGCCGGAAACTTAGTAGAGGTGATGCCCAATGTAATGGCCCAAAGCGACGCGCCGGTGTGGTTTTTACGGCCTCAAAATAGCTTAACAACCCGTAAAACCGAGGTGTTTTATGAGTTTATGAAGTCTTTATTTGCCAGCTATGAATAAGCGGTAATACCCGCGCTTAATAATGAATAAGGTTACAAAGCCAATAAACTCAGCAAAAATAGCAATAATAATGGCGCTAACAAGCGCTGCTATTATGGAGTCTTTTTTGAGCACTATTTGCCCTTCAAAGCGTTGCCATACTTGCTTTTTAATGGTGAGAAAGTCGCTGGTTAAAGTAAATAAATAGGGCGATTGGTTAAAGTTATTAACTGCCGCTTGTAAAGAGTGCTGGCGATTATTGAGGCTTTTAATATGGGTAGCCCCTTTACCAACAATATCATCACCAATATTTTCATAGTGGGCAATTAACTTGTTTAAATCGTTGTTAAAGTAGTTTTGAGCATCTTTTTTAAACGGGGTTAATGCGTTATTCGCTTCAATTAAATGTGCATCTAAAGCGTGCCCAAAGTCGCTTACAAAGGCTGGTATTTGTACCCCTAATAGTAAACCTGCTGCAAAAAAACTGAGCCTTATGTAATCTAATAATTTACTCATTTGATCTCCTGTTTACTCAAAAACCACCTAAACAACGCTAAATTAACATTTGCGCTTGTTTTTATGCCAAAAACTCGTAATCTATCGGTAATAAAAATAACAATAGGCCTATGTTAAGGATGACTACCAAAGTAAATATGACATCAACGTTTGTTGATATCACTAAGCAGTTAAAACGCTTTGTGTCGCGTATTGTACAGCCCGATGACGTAGAAGACATTGTGCAAGAAACCTTTATTAAAAGCTACGAAGCTGATTTAAAACAAGATATTCAGTTTAGACGCAGTTACATGCTTAAAACTGCAAAGCACTTAGCGCTTAATCATATAGCCAAGTGGGATAACAAGTTTAATGACTCGTTAGAGCACGACGCAGAATTACCCCCGCTGCTTAAATCCTCACAACTTGAGGATGAGTACACCTCAAAAGAGCGTTTTTTACTTTTTTGCAGAGCAACGGATCAACTAAATTCTTCTATCCGTAAATGTTTTATATTTAAAAAAGTGTACGGTATGAGCCAAAAAGAAATCGCCCAGCACATGCAATTAAGTGAAAGTACAGTAGAAAAACACATTGCCAAAGGTTTATTACAAACCATGTTATACATGAAAGAACATGAACAAAATCATAACCAATCTGCGGCGCATAATTCTGCTTGTAATTCGGCTCTATCAATTGAGAGGGCAGCAAAATGAGTAATGTTCATCAATTCACATCAAAAGATTTAATTTTAGAAAAAGCCTGCCAATGGATCAGCGCAATTGATAGGGGCTTAAGCGAAATTGAAAAAGAGCAATTTAAGCTGTGGATGATGCAAAGTACCGCCCATCAAGATGCCGTCTACGAACTTGCGCAGCTATGGGATGAATTAGCCGTATTAAACGAGTTAAGCAGTTTATTTCCGCATAGAAGTGTAAAACAGCCCCAGAAAAAAAGATGGGCGTTTTCTAGTGCCATTGCCGCGAGCTTATTTGCAGCATTAATGGTGTGTAGTTACTTATTAATTAACCTTGAAAACGGCTACAACGAAGAGCTGGCTAAAATAAATTACACCAAAATTTATACAACGAAGGTGGGCGAACAAGCCACGTATGTTTTACCCGACGGCACCATAGTGCAATTAAACACGAATAGCCTATTAGAGGTAGCTTATAGCAAAGGGCGTCGTCAGTTATTATTGAGTAAGGGTGAAGGGCGTTTTAATGTAGCAAAAGATGCATCGCGCCCATTTAGTGTGATGGCTGGCGATAAGAGCTTTACGGCACTTGGTACTGTATTTAATGTACAACGCAATACCTCTTCTGATTTAGAGCTGGTTGTAACCGAAGGTAAAGTGATGATCACCGACCCAAGTGTTGCGGTAAGTGCCAACGATTTTAAAGACTACCAACTGGCTGATAATAACGCTAAAAAAGTACGTAAAATCAATGCCAATATTGTTATCTCTGGCGAAAAAGCAATTATAGAGCAAAGCATTACTAAACCTATCACGCAGCTTTCTGTGGATGACGTACAGCGTGATTTAGCGTGGCAAAATGGCATGTTAATTTTTAATGGTGAGCATTTAAGCGATGCATTAAATGAAGTGAGCCGCTACACCTCTACGCGTTTTGAGCTTTCAAGCGATGAGCTTGCCAATATAAAAGTGGCGGGTGTATTTAAAGCTGGCGATGTTGAGGGGCTACTTGAGAGTTTACAGACTAACTTTGCAATTGAGCATGAGCGTTTAGGTGAACATATGGTGAGCCTAACACAGCAAACTAAATCATAAGAAATGTTATGCATATCAAACAAATGTTAGGTGAAGTTGCATCTTTAAATGTTATTAGTAAAAAAAAGTTTAAAAAAAAGATAAAAAACTATAGAGGAATTTTGTTTGTCAGCTGTTTATATAAATTGCGCAGTAACCAAACGCATTTATTTAGTGGTTTAAGTGTACTTGCTCCGGCTATTTTTAGCTTGAGTGTGCAAGGGGCAACACAGACCACTGGGCAAATGGTGCAATTTGATATACAAGCGCAGCGAGCAGACAAAGCCTTAATAGAATTTGCTAAACAAACAGAGCAAACCGTGGTGTTTTCTTATGAGTTGGCAAAAAATTACCAAGCAAATTCGGTTTATGGTTTTTATACCCAATTAGATGCACTGCAAGCATTATTAAGTGGGACTGAGCTCGATGCGGTTGTTGATCAAAATGGTTTACTGAGTATAAAACTCAAACAAATCAATAGGAAAGATAACAACATGATGAAGCTTTCAGGGGTTAGTGCAGCTGTATTACCAGCATTGCTTGCAGCAAATTCACACGGTGTGAATGCAGCAGAGGATGTTGCACAAGAGAAAATAGAAAAAATTGCTATTGTAGGTAGCCGCGTAGCAGGGCGCTCAGTAGAAGATTTACCCGTACCCGTTGATATTTTAAGTGCTGAAGCACTTGAAAACACAGGCCAAACCGAAGTTGGCCGTATGTTGCAATCTATTGCACCTTCATTTAACTTTTCAAGCTCGTCAATCAGTGACGGCACTGATGCCTTACGACCTGCAACACTGCGTGGTTTAGGGCCTGACCAAACACTTGTGCTTATTAATGGTAAGCGCCGCCATCAGGCAAGTATTATTCATATCAATACCTCAGTCGGGCGTGGTACCGCAGGTACCGATATGAATGCTATTCCAGCCTCAGCTATTAAACGTATAGAAGTTTTACGAGACGGCGCAGCAGCGCAATACGGCTCAGATGCAATTGCCGGTGTAATTAATATTGTACTAAAAGATGGTAGCGAAGGCGGCAAAGCAGCGGTTAATTACGGCCAATACTCAGAGGGTGATGGCGAAACAGTAAACGTTGATTTTAATAAAGGGTTTGCCCTAGGTGATAGCGGCTACTTAAATGCAACACTTAATTACCGCGACCGCTCGCCTACTAACCGCGCAGGTTTGCACGGCTCGTGTCAGTTTTATGGCTGTACAGAGCTTAGCGACGGTACTTTACTGGCAGGCGATCCGCGTGAACTGACCGCCGACAGAGACACTTTTCGTATTGGCGATGCCGACTCACAACAATTTGGCTTAACCGTTAATACAGGGTATGAGTTAGGTGATGGCGAGCTGTATGGCTTTATTACTTATTCAACGCGCGATAACGAATCAGCAGCGTTTTTCCGTCATAATGCAAATGCGGGCGGTAACCCTGTTCTACAAGACAACGATGCAACTATCCCGTTAGGCTTTTTACCTAAAATTAATACCACAATTGATGATATTTCTTACAACTTTGGTTACAAAACCGACTTTGATAACGATGCAAGTTTAGATGTATCGTACACCTACGGTGAAAACAGCATTGATTACACAACAAGTGACACAATCAATGCCTCGTACGCTAACTTTTTACGTTACGAGCAAGGTTTAAGTGCCGCTGATATTCGTAGTACTATTCCGCGTGAAGCCTATGCCTATGGCATGGAGTTATCACTGCAAACCATTAATATAGATTTTACACAAAACTTTGATGACTACTCATTGGCTATGGGTGCAGAAATTCGTACCGATGAATACCGTATTTTAGAGGGCAGCGAATATGCTTATCGTGATTACGACACCCTTGATGGGGTAAGTATTTATAGTGGTTTAAGTGGCGGTGTAGGCTCTGAAGATGCCTCTGGCGGCACGCAAGGTTTTGGTGGTTCTTCGCCGGCATCATCGGTTGATGAGTCACGCGATGTAATTTCGTTTTACCTTGATGCAGAAACCTACCTAATTGAAGATGTCATTTTATCAGGCGCACTGCGTTACGATAATTACAAAGGCTTTGGCGACACGGTAAACTTTAAGCTTGCGGGTAACTGGGCAATTACTGATGATGTGTCACTGCGTGGTGCATTAAGCTCAGGCTTTAGAGCGCCATCAATGCAGCAATTGTATTTTAACAATATCAGCACACAATTTGTTGTGGCTGAAGACGGCTCATTAGTTGCTGAAGAAGTAGGTACATTCAGAAACGATTCAACCCTTGCACAAAGTTTAGGTATTCCAAAACTTAAAGAAGAAAAATCGCAAAACCGCAGCTTAGGTATTGTCTACAACGTAACGGATAACATTAATGTTACTGTGGATTACTACTCAATTGATATTGACGACCGCATAGTAATTAGTAATCGTTTAGGTAAAGGGCTTTCTTCAAGCCTAGATGCTGCATTAATCAGCTCAGGCGCAGGTGCAGGACAGTTTTTCTTAAATGGTGCAGATACCGAAACTTCGGGTATTGATTTTGTAGCTACTTGGAATACCGAGGGATTAGGTGGCACGCTTGATTTTACTTTAGCAGCTAACTTTACTGAAACTGAGGTGGTATCGTTATTTACGCCATCGGGCTCAGGGCTTGAAACCGTACCGGTTGAAGATGTTTTCTCTGATCAAGAAATTTCAATTATTGAAGAGTGGCAACCAGAAGATCGCATCAACTTAAGTGCGCTTTACCAGCGTGGAGATTGGACTGTGAACCTTTCACTTAACCGCTTTGGTGAATACACAGTAGAAGATGGCGGACGCCAAACCTACGGAGCAGAAATTTTAACTGACGTTAAAGTTAACTACTTCGTGACTGAAGATTTATCTGTAAATATTGGTGCAAATAACTTATTTGACGTGTACCCAGATAAAAACACCATTGGTAACTCACGCTCGGGCACAATTGTAGATTCAAATGGCAATACGATTGTAAGCAGCGATGGGGTATTTGAATACTCTCGCCGTTCAGCGCCATTTGGCTTTAATGGTGCTTATTACTATGTAGGTGCAGAATACCGTTTTTAATAAATAACACTCCCTTATGTTATTTAAGTTCAAAGGGCCGTAAGGCCCTTTTTTTGTATTTAGCCTTTTCCGTATTTATCTGTAAACCGCGATTTATTTTATTGTGCAACGCCTTACCTCAGCGTTAAATTATACCAATTCGCTTAATTAAATATTATTTCGGATTGGTATACCCCCTGTATGGCTTTGATAATACTAAATGAGGCATTTTGGACTTGGCTATACATAGCAGGGTTTAAACTGGACGTTGTAATAATAAAAACCCAGCGGCTAGGCTGGGTTTTAAATATATGCAATTGAAAATTAATGCTTTTGCATACGGCTCATTTCGGTGTGGCAGCTTTGCATCGTTAGCAAGGTTTTCGCTAAGGCTGCTTCACAGTCGGCTGGCTGTGGTTTATCCATCGCTGCTTTAATTTCTTCAAGTGTTTTATCTTCTACCTCTTCAAGCTCTTTAACGTATGTTTTATCGTTATGAGAACTAAATGAAGTGAGTAGGGCTGTGTAAGCTCTGCGTGCTTCTACAGCAAAAGAAGAGCCGTCTTCACGCTCACCTTTTTCGTTAACTGCATAAGGTTGTAAGCGCTCAACACTTACTTTTCGTGCGTCAATCATGCGTTGAAATAATGCGCCAATGGCTGGGTCTTCAACTTTCTCTTGCGCTTTTTGATAAAAATCAATGCCACTGTTCATTACTTGGATGATGTCAGTAATATGAGTTGCTTCTGTTCCTTGATGGGTATTCATAATGACCTCTCTTTACATGAATTTAAGTTTCATAGTAAATAGAGCAAAGGCCATTCCAGTTTTATTTTAATTTTTAACATGCTGAAATATTTAGCTATTTTATTTATATTCAAACTGCAAGGCTATTTAAAATAAAATAACCTCGCAAATTTTACATGGCTTTTGTAATAAGGTTATTTAAGCTCATCAGCCACTTCAGCTACTTTTTGGCGTAACCAAATATGACTTGCATCGCGATGCAGTAAAGGGCTCCAAATCATATCTAGTTCAAAAGGCGGTATAGGAAATGGAGGCTCTAAAATTTTAAGGCCTGCATCATCTAAGTAAATATTGGCAGCCTTTGAAGGTAAGGTCGCCACTAAATTTTGCTCTTTTGCTAAATGAATGGCTACGTGGTAATTACGGGTAAACGTGGCAATATTTCGGTGTTTACCAAAATGGGCAAGTGCTTCATCTACCCAACCTAGCTTTTGTACATCTTTAGGGTCCATACCTACGCCAACCCCAAAGCCGGTTTTACTGACCCATATATGGCGGGCTTTTAAATAGCTGTCTAGGCTAAAGTTTTCGATAATTGGGTTGTCGGCTTTTACTAAGCAGCAAAAGCTGTCTTTCCATATACGTTTATGATGAAAAGATTGCGGAAGGTTTTCAAAGCGGTTAATTGCCATATCCACTTTACCATTTTCAACATCATGAAACGTTACATCACTAGGCGTAAGTATATCTAAGGTTGTATCGGGCGCTTCTTCATGAAGTTTACTTAAAAGCTTTGGCGCTAATGTACTGGCTGCATAGTCACTGGCCATTATTCTAAAAACACGTTTACTTTGGCTGGCTTCAAATTCGCGATTAGGTGCGAGGGTTTCTTCTAGGGTCATTAATATACCGCGAATAACCGGTTGCAGCTCTATAGCACGCTCTGTGGGGACCATACCTTCACTGGTACGTACCAAAATTGGATCGTTAAACAAGTTTCTTAAACGCTTAAGGCCGTTACTCATAGCTGGTTGAGTAATACTTAACTGGTTAGCGGCGCGGGTTACGTTACACTCACGTAATAGGGTGTCGAGGTAAACCAGCAAATTTAAATCTATTTTACTTATGTTCATTGTGTGTCCTTTAACGCTTACCAGTGATGAATAAAGCGTTGTGCTGTCGGGTATGGGTATATGTGACTAACATGACCCTTTTTTATATTTTGCTGAGCTTGCTTCCAAAAACTAACATCAACAAGCTCGGGGTGTGTACTGAGCAAAAACTGTTTGTACTTTGGGTTTGGCATAACAAAGGTACAAAGTTGCTCAGGAAAAACATCTTGCGGCGCAACTGAGTAACTTTGTTCATCAGTTAAGTAATCATCATAGCTTTTGGCCTTAGGTAAGGCCCTAAAGTTCATATCTGTTAAGTATTGAACCTCATCGTAGTCGTAAAAAATAATGCGCTTGTGTTTGCTTACACCAAAGTTTTTAAGCAGCATATCGCCTGGGAATATATTTACCGCAATCATTTCTTTAAGTGCTTGGCCGTACTCTTCTATTGCATCGGCAGCACTTTCTTCGCTGGCGTTTTCTAAAAATAAATTAAGCGGTGTCATGCGCCTTTCAATATATAAATGCTTGATAATAAGCCACGGGCCTTCAATTACCATAGATGAGCCAATGGTTTTATGTAGCTGCGCCAGTAAATTACGATCAAAGCGTGCCAAAGGAAATACGACGTTAGAGTATTCTATGGTGTCGGCCATGCGACCAACCCGATCATGGCTTTTTACCAGTTGATAGCGTTTAAGCACGGTATCGCGGCCAAACGGTTTGCTTTCGCCAAACTTATCTTTAATTACTTTAAATACATAGCCAAAAGAGGGCAGCGTAAATACCATCATAACCATGCCTGGTGTGCCTGGCGCTATAATAAAGTTATCGTCTGAGTGAGACAAGTGATGTAAAAATTCACGGTAAAACTCTGTCTTACCTTGCTTATGAAACCCAATGGCATTATAAAGCTCAGCGAGTGTTTTATTAGGCATAAGTTGATTTAAAAATCGCACCATAGCTGAGGGCGCATGGGTTTCAACCATAAAATAAGCCCGTGCAAAGCCAAAAACAACCCGCATTTGCGATGATTTGGTTAATAGCGCATCGAGGTATAAGCCTTTATCTTCATGGTGCAGTACTGCAATAATAAAAGGCTGCACACCGCTTTGAGAGACCACACGGCCGACTATGTAAGCTGCTTTGTTACGATAAAAAGGCGCGTGCAAAATATCAAAGCGCATTTGCCAAGGCTGGTGGTGAGTGTCGGGCGCTTGTTTGTAAAATGCCTTTACGAGCAAACGTATATCCCGCTCTAAATTTACAAACGGGGCTTTAAAATCAAAATGCTCAATAATGCGCTTTATTGTGGGCTTTAAACCATCAACCACTGGAAAGTAGCTGCGGTACTCTGCCTCAACAGGAATGGCAGGGGCATCTTTTAATGTGGCTTGTACAAATATAAAGTCGTTATGAAAATAGCGTCTGTGGTACAAACGGCAAAATACTGAGTTATAAAATGTTTCGGCAAGTTCAGCTTGAGGATGAAAGCATAAAAAGCGTTGGTACAGTATTTTTACTTCAAGCCAAAGTTGCTCATCTAATTGCTCAGTTAACTGTGCTTGTTTTAATGCTTTAGTGGTTTCGTTTACTCTGTCATCGTAGTAACTAATACGCAGTTTACTAATTTCATTAATTTGCTGCCAATCGCGCTTTGCAAAGGCAAGCGGGGCTTGGGCGGTGGTTTTTTGAAACAGCTGATAATGCTTTTTAAAACCCGTTAAAATTAATTCAGCTATGTGGCGTGGCTGCATAAACACTCCTTAAAAAAGTGTATATAACGATTTTAGTACAGCATTTATAAATGTTAGTGGTGCTGTAGTGTTATACACGTTAGAGCTTTAGCTCTATAGTTGTTAAGGTTATGTTATTTTAAGTTTAAAACCAAGATAAATATTCTCAGTTTTTATACTTTTATCTTAAAGCATAATTGAGTGTGATGGCAAAAGCTAAGTTATTGGTAGGAAGCTATTTTTTTCTCTAACTTTTTAATGCGCTTTTCAATTTCGGTGGTTTGCTTTTTATGATCTTTATTTATTATTTTTAATTGCTTGGTAATATCTTTGCTAATTAACTTTTTGTCCTCGTCATCTAAAATACGGTTGAGGCGCTGTTGTTGGTTGTATTCTGCGCGGTCTTTTTTACGTTTTATAATCGCTAATTTATTAGTATTACTTCTCAGCTCAGCTTGCAGGTCAAGCACAATCCGTTCGCGCTCTAATGCGTTTAGCTCTTTTGTGTAATCTTGCGCCGGTGCAGTATTAATTCCCGATACAGTATTAATTGTGTAGGCGGTAGCGTTATCGTTACAAGGGAATTGCGAAAAGATAGTGCCGTTTTTTGTCACGCATTTATAGTAAGTTGTGGCATTTTGCGCATGCAGAGAAAGTGGGCATACCATTACTGCGCATAAAAAAAGTGTGTGTTTTTGCATTAAGTTCATCCCTGAGCGTTTACTATGATTTAGTAAATATAACCTAGCTTGGTGTTATAGCAAGCTAGGTTAAGGGATAGGGCTATTGTGTGTAGGTTTTTAGCTTTTTAATACTTTGTACTAAAAACGGGATATCGAGGCTTTGCTCAATAGAAAAACCTTCAGCGGCAGATATATTTTTATAGTTACCGTCTGAATCTATTAGCGTAATTCTATCTTTTTTGTAAGCAATAACTACGCCTTGCGAGTAATTAACGCCAGTGTCCGTCTTTTTCTTATACAGGTTTTCACCTAGCATGGTTTGTTTAACCACAGACTTACAGTTTAAGTACTGGCCTACACTGGTTGCAATAATATCACTGGGTTGAATAAGCCCATCTACCTTGGCTATTCGCTTATCTGAACTGTATAACACCGATGATGTAACTACTTCCGAGCTATTATTAGCTAAGCTAAACGCAAAAATATGGGTGTCGTCACTGCGAGGAGACGGACTATCTTCACCTTTAATGACTTTAATTGCGCTGTTTGAATGCGCTTGATCGTTTATAAAGTTTAGCTTTTCAATTCCAGCTAGCTCTATGCTTCTGCGCTGACTTTGCCACGCGGGCAAGGTTTGCTCTGATAAAATAGCCATCTTATAAAAAGAAGGTAAGCCATACACTAAACTAAACAAGCTATCGCCATGGTGTGTTGGCTGTAAAAACTGATCAGTTTTATGTAGGTTTTTATGCTTGGCAACAAACCGTTTTAACTGCTCGTTGGTATCAAATACAAAAATATCGACTTGCTGCGCAGTGTAATCTTCACATTTTTGCATTGGCGCAGGTATTTGGTAATTAATATTTTGGTTATTAATTCTTACATTGTGAGCTTGTTTATAGCTTTCAATGTCGAGCAAATCATTTTTTGCTAATAAACTTTTAGCGGTCGTAGGGTAAGACAGCGGTAAAACGTTATCTTGCTTCGTTATATCAAACTTTAAATTTGCATCTGCCCAAATGTGAATACTGTGGCTAAGTGCAAAACATAATACTAAAAACGAGCTGGCAAAACGTGCAAACTTAAGTTGTTTTAAACGCGCTAAGTGCTGCCATGTATAGTTACTTACAACTAACTGGAAGCCTAAAATGAGTAAAACAATCCCCCCGGCTAACAATGTAGTAAGGGCGGGCGAGCTAGTTAGACGATGCCACAGTAAGGAAATGATTTCCGGTAGCGCAGAGGAACTTAAATGATAGCCCAAATTAACGTATACATACGCATCAAGCGTTAAAATAGACGCCCCAAGCGTAGCAATAACGGCAGCCATACCTCGAATATGTCGAGGGTAGGGAAACACTAAACTTAAAGGAAATACCGTCAGCACAAATGCTAAAAAAGCGATAAAGCTCGTATGGCTTAACCACGTCACTAACATATAGGTAATACCCATAAAGCTAGTTGGCGGTGAATCTGCAAATAAAAAGCTTAGGCTAATAAAAAGCGCTAAACCAATATTTGCAAAAGTGAACCAGTGGCCCCAACTTAATAACTGACTCGCTTTTGACGAAAACTGATTGTGCTGCGATAAATTCATATAATTTATTTAACCGACTGAGCAAGTGCTTTTGCAAAGTTCTCAGTTACGGCTTGTCTTTTCCCTGCAGGTACATGCTCTTTTAGGATATGCGTGATAGAATTTCCTAAACACATAAGGCTTAAATCAACCGGCGCATTGTGTTGCGTTAGCACATCAATGAGCTGATCGACGATTTGTTCTACTTCTTCATTAGAGTATTTTGATAAGATTGGCATCAGTTGGTTCAATAAAAGAGTTATATTCTCGTATTTTAACACCAGAGGCGTGAAAAACAAAGATGACAACAGACGTTAAAAAATTAGTCGTTCATTATGTAGACAAAAAAGACGACGATACGCAAATTCACCTACGAAACGATGAAATGGTGATAAACGATAAAGTCGCTGTTTTTATCGAACAACTTCATCATGCATACAACTCAAAGCCAGGTAAAGGTTACTGTGCATTTAGTGGCGATAAAAACAGTGTTGTAGCCTCGGCAATGCAAAGCTATCGTAATGACGAGTTAGGCTTTTGGCACATGACCGAGCAGGCATCCACTGTTTTAAAAGAAGAGTTAGATAAATATGCCTTTAGCGAAACAGGCTACTTAGTATTTTGTCATTATCAGTATGTGGCTACTGATTACATGCTAATAGCTATGATCAATATTAAAGAGCACTACAGCATGACCTCTGAACTTGATTTAGCAGCGTCGCGCCACTTAGATATATCGCGCATGCAACTAGCTGCACGTATCGATTTAACCGCGTGGGATACTCAAGCTGACGACAATCGCTATATCTCTTTTATTAAAGGTCGAGCAGGGCGAAAAGTAGCAGACTTTTTCTTAGACTTTTTAGGTTGTGAAGAGGGCATAGACCCTAAACAGCAAAGCCAAGTGATGCTTAATGCCGTTGAAGACTATTTATCGGAGCAATCATTCGATAAATCAGAAAAAGACGAATTACGTAAGCAAGTATTTGACTACTGTAACGATTGTGTGACCACGGGTGAAGATGCAAGCGTTACTGAGCTCTCGGCTACCCTAACGAAAGGTGACGACAGTCCGTTTGATAACTTTTGCAAAGAACAAAGTTACGACTTAGAAGACTCTTTCCCGGTCGATAAAAAAACGGTGACCAGTATGGTTAAGTTTTCGGGTTTAGGGGGTGGTGTTAGTGTTAGTTTTGAGCGTAAACATTTAGGTGAGCGCGTAACTTACAATGAAGCGACCGATACACTGGTTATTAAAGGCATTCCACCAAACTTAAAAGATCAACTACAACGCTTTATGGAAAGTGAAAGTGAGTAAACTCATTTGATCTAGTTAAAAGTCGATTTAAGAGCGCGATATTTATATCGCGCTTTTTTATTACCTTTAATTTAGTTTTATTAATGCTCTAAAGCGCAGCGCTTCTAAATCTCTTCGAGGATAAATCCTTTATTACGGGCTTTGCCCATCACGACAACAAGCTGAGTGTACAATTTTAAATTCACTGTATGAAATTTCGCCCGTAGGCGTGAAGCTTGCTCACGCGAGAAGCAGCGCAGCTGTTTATTTTTGCTAATAAAGATCTATTGCACAAAGAGAAGTGAAAGAGGAGTAAATGAGAAAATACAAACCATTATTTATTAGCTGAGCCCTCTTAAATTAGCTTGTTTTAGCTTTATTACTCCTTCTAAAAGCGCTGCGTCTCTTATCCTCTTTGTGAATATGCGTTTATTAAGGGCTTTGCCCGTCACGCCAACAAGTTGTGCGTCTACAATTTAATATTATTCACGGTGTTAAAGTTCTGCTGGCTATTAAAACCACTTAAAGATCTATTGCACAAAGAGAAGTGAAAGAGGAGTAAATGAGAAAATACAAGCTATTGTTTATTAGCTCTTTCAAATTAGCTTGTTTAGCTTTATTACTCACTCTAAAAGCGCAACGTCTCTTATCCTCTTTGTGAATATGCGTTTATTACGGGGTTTGCCCGTCACGCCAACAAGCTGAGTGTACAATTTTAAATTCACTGTATGAAATTTCGCCCGTAGGCGTGAAGCTTGCTCACGCGAGAATCAGCGTTTTGGTTTTTTTAATTTTTTACTAATAAACAAAATGAAGATCTATTGCACAAAGAGAAGCGAAAGAGGGGTAAATGACAAAACATATTTCAGGACAAGACAGGTATTAAAACAAAAAAGCCGCGCTATTTTACATAGCGCGGCTTTTTAATGAGGCTAAGGATTACTCAGCGCTCATTGTTTTAGTCATGTCTGAACTAGCACGACCTGCAGGTTTAATTGACCCTGCGCGTAAGCCACTATCAGGAACTAACTCACGTTTATCGTGTGCCATGGCAACTGAGGTATGCTTTACGTCGCTATCAGCAACTGGTGTCGGTTGAGCCATAGGTGCGCTTGCCGCCCCTTTGCTAATAACCGTTTTTGCATTGGCATCTTTTTGCTCAGCTACTTCAGTCTCTGCTTTAACAGGCTCAGGTTTCGCTGGTTGCTCAGCTACTTCAGTCTCTGCTTTAACAGGCTCAGGTTTCGCTGGTTGCTCAGCTACTTCAGTCTCTGCTTTAACAGGCTCAGGTTTCGCTGGTTGCTCAACTACTTCAGGCTCTGCTTTAACAGGCTCTGGTGTTGCCGGTTGTTCAGCTACTTCAGGCTCTGCTTTAACAGGCTCAGGTTTCGCTGGTTGCTCAGCTACTTCAGGCTCTGATTTCACAGGCTCAGATGTTGTTAATGGTTGCTCAGTAACAACAACTGGCTCTTCAGCTGTTTCAGGATCAACAGTTTGTACTGCATCGTCATTGGCTGTTGGTTGCTCTGCTTTAGGAGCAGCTTCAACTTTAGCTAAGTCTTCTACAGCTAACGCTTGCTCAACATTTTCTGATGCATCGTTTGAGGTTGGCTGTTCAGCTTTTGCTTTTAGCTCTGCCTCATACTCAGCGGCAGCTTGATCTGCTACTGGCACAAATGCCGGAGCTTCATCTGCTTTTTCTTCTGTAGCTTCACCTTGTTCAGGACGACGGCGACGCTGGCCCGAAGCGCGAAGGTGACGAGGAGAACGGCGTGAACGCGTACGTGTTTGCCCTTGCTCATCTTCAGAGTTTGCTTCGTCAGTTGACGCTGTAGTTACTGGCTTTTCTTCTTGCTCAGGTTGTGCCTTAGGCGCTTGCTCTTTCACAGGTGCAGGTTTTGTTTGCTCTGACTTTTGCTCATTTACAGTTTGCTTTGCTGCTGGCGCTTGCTCTTTAGGCTGCTCTACTTTAGCTGTTTCAGTGCTTTGCTGCGGTTGCTCAGTCGTATCAGATGCTTTTACTTGCTCAGTATTTTCATCTTGGATACGTACTTTTTTGCGAACATTACGACGTTGACGGCGAACTTTTGGCTTCTGCTCTTTAGGCTCAGTGCTTTGCTTAGCCTCAGTTTCATTCGCTTTTGCGTCTGTTTTAACTTGCTCTTTGTCGGCGGTACGATTGTCGTTATTACGGTTATCGTTACGCTTACGCGAGTTAGGATTACGACGGCGCTTATTGCGGTTCTCGTTTTTCTCTTGGCTTTCGTTCGCTGTAGACTCAGTTTTCACTTCTTCTTCAGTAGGGCGTTCACCACGAGGTTTAGAGCGTGAGTTATTACGACGACGCTGGTTGTTATTGCGGCGACGGTTGTCACTGTTACCACGGCGATTGTTATTACGTGTTTGCTGTTGCTTTTCTTGCTCAGCTTTTTCTTTTGCTTGCTTTTCTTCTTCGCTTTCACCTGCAAATAACGACTTAAACCAATTACCAATAGCAGCCAATAGGCCACCTTCAACCTTAGGTACAGCAACAGGCGCTGCTGGTTTGTCTACTTTAGCTTGTGGCGCTGGCGTTGAAGGCATAACAACACCTTTAAGCATCGGCTCTTCACGAACAGGCGCAGCTGCTGGTTTAGCCATTTCGAACGACTCTGGCTCAGGTGCAACTACTTGCTCGTAACTTACTGTTTCTAGTGTTTCGTCTTTACGTAAACGCATCACTTCGTAGTGTGGTGTTTCCATGTGTTGATTAGGAATAATAACCACATCACATTTATGATGTTTTTCAATACGATGAACGCTTCTGCGCTGCTCGTTTAATAAATAAGCGGCAACCGCTACAGGCACTTGTGCATTTACTTGTGCTGTGTTGTCTTTAATTGCTTCTTCTTCAATTAAACGCAAAATAGACAAGGCGATAGACTCGTTAGAACGAATAGTACCTTGGCCGCTACAACGCGGACATGGGCCTTGGCTTGCTTCACCTAGTGAAGGGCGCAAACGCTGGCGCGACATTTCAAGTAAACCAAAGCGCGAAATTTTACCAATTTGTACACGCGCACGATCTGGACGAGCGGCATCTTTTAAGCGGTTTTCTACTTCACGCTGATGGCGTGGCGGTGTCATATCGATAAAGTCGATAACAATTAAGCCACCTAAGTCGCGAAGACGTAATTGACGCGCAATTTCATCAGCCGCTTCTAAGTTAGTATTCAGTGCTGTTTCTTCGATATCTCCGCCTTTTGTTGCTTTAGACGAGTTGATATCAATAGAGGTAAGCGCTTCTGTTGGGTCAATTACAATTGAACCACCTGAAGGCAAACGTACTTCACGTTGGAACGCAGACTCAATTTGGCTTTCAATTTGGTAATGCGTAAATAATGGCGTGTCGCCTTGATAAAGCTTTACGCGGCTCATAAAGTCAGGGCGAAAACGCTCAATGTGCGCTTTAGCTTCTTCAAATACACGAGGTTTATCAATTAATATTTCACCAATATCACGACGTAAATAATCGCGAATAGCGCGGAAAATTACATTGCTTTCTTGGTGAATCAAAAACGGCGCTTTAGCACTGTCGGCTGCTTGTTGAATTGCATCCCAATGTACTAAAAGTGCTTTTAAATCGTAGTTTAATTCTTCAAACGATTTGCCAACACCTGCTGTACGAACAATTAAGCCCATACCTTTAGGAAGTTCTAATCGGCTAAGTGCTTCTTTAAGGTCTGTACGCTCATCGCCTTCAATACGACGAGAAATACCGCCTGCACGAGGGTTGTTTGGCATTAGCACTAAGTAGCTACCCGCTACGCTGATAAAGGTAGTAAGGGCTGCGCCTTTTTGGCCGCGCTCTTCTTTATCAACTTGTACAATTACTTCTTGGCCTTCTTTAATCACGTCGCGAATATTTGGGCGACCATGAAAAGTGTAACCTTGTGGGAAGTAAGTACGGGCAATTTCTTTTAAAGGAAGGAAACCATGACGATCGGCGCCGTAATCTACGAAAGCCGCTTCTAAAGAGGGTTCAATGCGTGTGATTTTGCCTTTATAAATATTGGCTTTTTTCTGTTCGTGACCTGGGCTTTCTATATCTAAATCATATAGGCGCTGGCCGTCAACCAGTGCTACGCGCATTTCTTCTTGCTGCGTTGCATTGATTAGCATACGTTTCATATTGTTACTCTACTTATTTTTTGTCGCTGACATGACGAAACGTGTTCGCCTGTTCAGTTGTTCCTTTTTTTAGAATGTGCAGCCTCACGACTGGGTCTGTAACGGAACGCTCTGTAATGTGTATGCAGTATTTTTTAAATGCTGGCTAACAATAACGTACGCTTACGTTATTAAATTCTTTATGGTGCTAAAACTGTCGGCTCTTACGCTCTTTACAAGTTTTACCCAGAAGTTGGCCTGTCATATCAATCTTTTTAGTACGTTTATGTTAGGCGCGTAGGGCTCGTTAAGTAACTTAAATACGATGAGTATTTTCTAAGTACTTGCGAGCAAAGTTCGCTGCCGAATGTTAATAAACGCTTATTTGCTAGATTTTTAGTTCTAAATAAGCTGCTATACGGTACTACGTGTGAGCAAATGCTGAACAACGTTTTTACGTCGTCACTATCAAACAAATTATTTGTTCATTGCTTTTATTTTTACATTAAATGTAAATTCATGTTCAAACTTAACCAGTAATATATTACGCGCATTACTGTTAGTTGATCGCACGTGTTAACTGAGTAGGCATAAAAGCTTTGGAAAACTTAACTCGGATCTGTATGATCGGCTACCCAGAATGTGCATCACGAATGTTTTAATGTGTTAAAAAGCACCGTTGTTATTTGCAAATACTAAATATTTGCGCTGCTGATTATCCCACTATTATAACCGTGTTAGCAACTAA
Organism: Pseudoalteromonas sp. 2CM28B; assembly: GCF_023161935.1. NCBI lineage: Bacteria > Pseudomonadati > Pseudomonadota > Gammaproteobacteria > Alteromonadales > Pseudoalteromonadaceae > Pseudoalteromonas > Pseudoalteromonas sp. 2CM28B. The sequence goes on along the minus strand of NZ_JALNTH010000003.1, from coordinate 377,248 downwards.
ATTATTTTACTTAAATCAGTGATTAGGCAATGTCAGAAAAAACCGGCTTACAAGTAACTTTTGTCACAATCAACGAAGACCATTTAGGTCAGCGTATTGATAACTTTCTTATTACCCATTTAAAAGGGGTGCCTAAAAGCGCTGTTTATAAAATTTTACGCAAAGGCGAGGTACGCGTTAATAAAAAGCGTATTAAGCCCGTTTACAAATTACAGCTTGATGATGTAGTGCGTATTCCGCCAATTAAAGTAGCAGAGCGCGAAGAGTTTGTGCCTAAAAAGCTCGATAAAGTAAAGCAATTAGAAGACGCAATACTCTTTGAAGACAAATACCTTATTGTAATTAATAAGCCCTCGGGTATGGCTGTACATGGCGGCAGTGGCTTAAGCTACGGTTTAATAGAAGCACTACGCGTATTACGCCCAGATGAGCGCAGTTTAGAGCTAGTACATAGGCTTGATAGAGACACATCGGGGTGTTTATTAATTTCAAAGCGTCGCTCGGTACTTACCGCATTGCATGAGCAGCTGCGTGAAAAAACAATGGAAAAAAATTACTGGGCGTTGGTAACAGGGCAGTGGGATTCGTCGGTTAAAAATGTAACTGAAGGGCTGCGTAAAAACACCCTCAAGTCGGGCGAGCGCGTGGTGCGTGTAGATAATAACGAAGGTAAACCTTCACATACTCGCTTTAGAGTACTTGAGCGTTTTAACGAGTGCTCGTTAGTGCAAGCCTCACCTGTGACTGGACGTACTCACCAAATTCGTGTTCATACACAGTGTAAAGGCCACCCTATTGCATGCGATGATAAATACGGCGACCAAGGGTTTGATGTATCAATGCGCAAAATAGGCTTAAACCGCTTATTTTTACACGCCCACGATTTAAGCTTTTATCACCCTAAAAACGAAACTACCATGCGTGTAGAGGCACCGCTTGATAACGCACTTAAAAGTTGTATTTTAAAATTAAGAGATGCTAAAGCGTAATGACCACCGCTGTATTAAAAAAATATAAACTGGTTATTTTTGATTGGGATGGCACTGTAATGGACTCAATTAGCAAAATTGTTAATTGTATTCGTCACAGTGCGCTGGCGCTTAATATTGAGCCGCCGAGCGACACTGCAATTAAAAATATTATTGGTATGTCGCTTGAACTTGCTATTGAGGTGCTATTTCCTGAGGACGTAGCGCACCATCCCGCATTAATTAACGGCTATAAACAGCAATACCGTGTTGATACGACTGCCACTCCTGTATTTGATAATGTAGAAAATGTACTAAGTGCGTTAAAAGCACAAGGGGTTATTTTAGCGATTGCCACAGGTAAAGGGCGTGATGGTTTAATGCGTTTATTAGAGCAAACTCAGTTAGGGCATTACTTTAGTGCCACGCGCACAAGTGATGAAGCACGCTCTAAACCTTCTCCCGATATGCTTGAACAACTATTAGCTGAATTAGCAATAAATGCCGACGAAGCACTCATGATTGGGGATACCAAAATAGATATGGCCATGGCACAGGCAGCCAACATAGATAGAATTGGCGTTACCATGGGCGTACACAGTGCAGCGCAGCTAAGTGAGTTTAGCCCCGTTGCAACCGTTGATAATTACCAGCAGCTGCAACGCATACTACTTGGCTAAGGTTGAGCGGCGAGTATGTCGAGATTAAACTCAGCCAATAGCTGGCTGAGTTTAATAAGAGGCAAGCCTATTAAGCTATTAGGATCGTCTCCGTTTAATTTTTCAAATAAGCAAATCCCTAATCCTTCACTTTTAAAGCTCCCAGCACAGTTATATGGCTGCTCTGCATCGCAGTAGGCTTCTATTTGCTCTTTGGTGAGTGCTCTAAATACTACCTCAAAAGGCTCTATTAACGTTTTTGCTTTATCGCTAGCAATATCGTAAACACACAGGCCTGTTAAAAACGTGACAGTTTGGCCGCTAAACAAAGAAAGCTGCTTTATGGCGTTTTCTTTATTATGAGGTTTACCAAGTATTTGCCCATCAAATACGGCCACTTGGTCGGAGCCGATTGCAAGGCCTTTAACAAAATGATCGCAAGCGGCACGCGCTTTGCGCTCGCTTAGGCGCTTAACAAGTTGCTCAGGGGGTTCGTTTGGTATGGCGGTTTCGTCAATATCAGGCGAAAAAGTACTAAATGGCAGATTAAATTTTTGCAATAAAGACTGCCTAAATGGCGAGCTTGACGCTAATATAAGCGGGTGCTTCATAAATTATTATCCTAATTAAAATTAGTTTGAGTTAGGATAAATCAGATCCGTAATGAAAACACGTGAAAAACCATGTAAAAATGCTTTTTTGCTTTGACTAACCAATTAACTATCTATATGATGCAGCCCCTATGCAAAAGGTAAAAATTCCCATCACTCTTCATCCTGGGAAAGCAGCGCAACACCGTTTAACTTACGATGGTATTGTACCGCTTGAAAAACTTGCTCGTTTACGAGGTGTTGTACAGGAAGAAGTAGGTGAAATAGCGGTAAAAATTCAGTGCAAAACCGATGAGCAAGGTTTAGTTGTGATTACTGGCAATTTGTCTACACACGTAACTGTAACTTGTCAGCGTTGTAATGATGATTTAGGGTTGGATTTGGATCAAGACTTTATGTATTCGCCTGTTGGTTTGGATGCTGAGTCAGATGATCTTCCTGAAGTCTACGATGAAGTAGCGCTTGATGAAAACGGTGAAATTAACGTGTTTGAGTTAATCGAAGACGAGCTAATTTTAGCAGTGCCATTAGTGCCTACACACAACGAAGCTTCGTGCAATTACTCATCAAAGCCTGCTAGCTTTGGTGTACTAAAGGCGGAAGATGATAAACCAAATCCATTTGATATTTTGAAACAACTTAAGAAAGATTCTTAGGAGAAGACTAATGGCTGTACAAAAAAGCAAAAAGTCTCGTGCAAGACGCGGCATGCGCCGTTCACACGATGCGATCAACGGTCCAACTTTAACAGTTGACCAAACTTCAGGTGAGACTCATCGTCGTCACCATGTAACTGCTGACGGTTACTACAAAGGCGTTCAAGTAATTTCTAACTAAGAGATTGCTTTATGCTGACTAATCTAACCATAGCGTTAGATATGATGGGGGGCGATTATGGCCCCCGTTCATCTATCCCCGCTGCCGTTTGCGCAGTAAATGCTCATGCCAATTTAACACTCATTTTATGTGGCAACGAGCAAGTAATTACTAATCAATTAGAATCCCTCGATTCGCTTTCACACCCACGTTTAATTATTCGCCATTGCAGCGAAGTTGTCACTAATGCCTGCGAACCCGCTTTAGCTGTGCGTTCTAAAAAAGACTCCTCTATGCGTGTCGCCCTTGATTTAGTTAAATCGGGTGAAGCACAAGCCTGTGTAAGCTCGGGTAACACCGGCGCTTTATTTTTTATGGCTCATTACGTATTAAAAATGCTGCCTGGCGTTAAACGCCCCGCATTAATATCGGCCGTTCCTACAGAGCGAAAAAATCCAGTTTATCTGCTTGATTTAGGCGCTAATGTGCATTGTGATTCAGAAATACTTTATCAATTTGGCATTATGGGCTCGGTAGTAGCAGGCCAAGCACTTGGCTGCGATAACCCAAAAGTGAGTTTACTTAATATTGGCTCTGAAGACATAAAAGGCCATGAAGGCATAAAGCAAGCAGCGCAGCTTATGCAGCAAAGCCCTTATATTAATTACACGGGTTACAGTGAAGGCAGTGATATTTTTTCGGGGAAAGCCGATGTCATTGTGTGTGAAGGGTTTGTCGGAAACGTTGCATTAAAAACCTGCGAAGGTATTGCTAAACTGATCATGAAAAAGTTTACAAGCGCCTTAGAAAAGCACTTAATTTACAAATGCATGGCGTTTATTTTAAGTCCTATCATAAAAAAACTCTATAATCGGGTGAACCCCGACCAGTATAACGGTGCTTCTCTGGTAGGATTGCGCGGTATTGTCGTTAAAAGCCATGGAAATGCATCAGCAAAAGCATTTCAAGCTGCAATCGATGAAGCGGTAAAAGAGGTTGAACGTCAACTTCCAGATAAAATAGCCGCTATTTTCGAAAAAACACATTCTAAAAACTCGGCGGCCGAATAACGTTTAGGTGCCGTAGTTACACTAAATTTTTGTTTAATTAAAAAGAGCAAAGTATGGCACAAAAAATTGCACTTCTATTTCCTGGTCAGGGCTCACAAAGCGTTGGCATGTTAAGCGAGCTACTAGAGAGCTCTGACATTGTAAAAGCAACCTTTAGCGAAGCGTCAAGCGCACTTGGCTACGATTTAGCAGCGCTTGTACTAAATGGCCCAGAAGAAGAACTTAATCAAACTCACCGCACTCAACCTGCTTTATTAACAGCAAGCGTGGCAATTTACCGCCACTGGTTAGCTGCAAACCCAGATGTGGATGTGGTTATGGCTGGTCACAGCTTAGGTGAATACTCTGCATTAGTATGTAGTGAGGTTATTAGCCTAGGTGAAGCGGTAAAACTTGTTGAAAACCGTGGCTTATACATGCAAGAAGCTGTGCCTGCGGGCGTAGGCTCTATGGCTGCCATTATTGGTTTAGGCGATGAGCAAATAAAAACAGCATGTGAAGAGTCTGCACAAGGCGAAGTTGTTTCACCGGTAAATTATAACTCACCAGGGCAAGTGGTTATTGCAGGGCATAAAGCTGCTGTTGATAGAGCTTCACAAGCGTGTAAAGATGCCGGCGCAAAACGTGCCTTACCACTGAGTGTGAGCGTGCCTTCACATTGTGAACTAATGAAACCAGCGGCTGAAAAACTTGCCAACGATTTAGCCGCTTTAACATTTAATACACCTAAGTGTGATGTAATTAATAATGTTGATGTAAAAGCACAAAGCTCGGCTGATGCAATTAAAGATGCATTGGTACGTCAACTATACAGCCCAGTTCGTTGGACAGAAACAGTACAGGCTTTAGTTGCTCAAGGTATTACGCAAAGCTACGAATTTGGCCCAGGTAAAGTATTAACTGGCCTTGCAAAACGAATTGATAAAGCAATGGTATGTGGCTCAGTAAATGACGCTGCTGCTATCGACGCTGCAAAATAAGAGAATATAAAATGACTAATTTATTTTCATTAGAGGGCAAAGTTGTCCTAATTACTGGCGCAAGCCGTGGTATTGGTAAAGCAATTGCAAACACTTTAGTAGCCCAAGGCGCAAAAGTAGCAGGTACTGCTACGAGTGAGTCAGGCGCGGCTAAAATTAGCGATTACTTAGGTGATAACGGTAAGGGTTATGCTTTAAACGTAACCGATCCTGCATCGATTGAGGCTACATTAGCAGCAATAAAAGCCGACTTAGGCGATGTTGACGTACTTGTAAATAACGCAGGTATTACCCGTGATAATTTATTAATGCGTATGAAAGACGGTGAGTGGGACGATATTATCGACACTAACTTAAGCTCTATCTTCCGTTTATCTAAAGCGGTATTACGCCCAATGATGAAGAAAAAGAACGGCCGTATTATTAATATTGGCTCAGTTGTGGGCACTATGGGTAATGCAGGGCAAGCTAACTACGCGGCGGCTAAAGCGGGTGTTATTGGCTTTTCTAAATCGCTTGCACGCGAAGTTGCATCACGCGGCATAACAGTAAATGTAGTAGCCCCTGGTTTTATTCAAACTGATATGACCGATGAGCTAACAGAAGATCAAAAAGCGGCCACCCTTGCTAATGTACCAGCAGGTCGATTAGGTCAGCCTGATGAAATAGCAGCGGCAGTGTGTTATTTAGCATCTGACGCGGCTGCGTATGTATCTGGCGAGACTTTGCATGTAAATGGCGCGATGTACATGGTTTAACCGCCATTGTTAAAAGTAAATGCTAAAAATAACTTAAGTAAGTGACCTCAAAAACATTGAAATTTTTATGATCTTGCTTTAAACATACTTGAAATCGCTGTGAAAATAAGCGATAAAAGACAAAACAAACACTCAGAGGTTTGACCAGACAATTATTTATGGTCAAATCATTGAATCAGAGAATTATGCGGCGTAAACTACGCCGCAATCTGAAAATAACGCATTGGCGTTTTTAATAAAGGAAAGAAGAATGAGCGATATCCAAGAACGCGTAAAAAAAATTATCATCGAACAGCTAGGTGTTAAAGAAGAAGAAGTTAAAAACGAAGCTTCTTTCGTAGACGACCTAGGTGCAGATTCTCTTGATACTGTTGAACTAGTTATGGCTCTTGAAGAAGAGTTTGATACTGAGATCCCAGATGAAGAAGCTGAAAAGATCACTACAGTACAATCTGCAATCGATTACGTATCAGCTCACGCTGAGTAATTAATCGCAGATTAAAGGCAGCATTCGCTGCCTTTAATCTATATATCCAAACCACCTCAAAGTTCATGATTCAAATTCACCCGCTTTTACTCTCTACTGCATTCATTTGTAATAGCACATCTTTAGTTGAATTTGAGACTCGCACTTTGAGGTCGCTTGGGTATGAATTCCCTTTGTAATGCCAATAGATTTAAACTTAGTGAGTTAAACGGCTTACTAAAATAATACTATTTTAATCAATTGGTTTAAATATCCCTTATTGGAGGCAAACCGTGGCTAAACGTCGAGTCGTCGTAACTGGCTTAGGAATGTTGACGCCGCTAGGTAATGATGTGCAATCTACCTGGCAAGGCTTATTAGATGGTAAAAGTGGTATACAAAATATAACCCACTTTGATACATCAAAATTTGGTACTAAATTCGCTGGACTCATAAATGACTTTGATGCAACTGCATACATGTCGGCGAAAGATACTAAAAAAATGGACTTATTTATTCAGTACGGCATTGCAGCGGGTGTTCAAGCCTTTCAAGACTCAGGCCTTGAAGTTACTGAACAAAACGCAACACGTATTGGTGTTGCTGTAGGTTCAGGCATTGGTGGATTAACCCTAATTGAAGAAAACCACATAAAGCTACTTAACAGTGGCCCACGTAAGCTTTCTCCATTTTATGTGCCATCAACCATTATTAATATGATTTCGGGCCATTTATCAATGATGCATGGTTTACGTGGTCCTAATATTTCTATTGTGACGGCATGTACTACAGGCCTGCACAATATTGGCCATGCAGCGCGTATGATTGCTTACGGCGATGCCGATGCGATGGTTGCCGGTGGCGCAGAAAAAGCCTGTACACCTATTGGTATGGGTGGCTTTAATGCTGCACGTGCGCTTTCTACCCGTAACGACGACCCACAAGCTGCGTCGCGTCCGTGGGACAAAGACCGCGATGGTTTTGTACTATCTGATGGTGCAGGTGTTGTTGTAGTAGAAGAGTATGAACACGCTAAAGCACGTGGCGCTAAAATTTATGCTGAGCTTGTTGGCTTTGGTATGAGCGGTGATGCGTATCACATGACTTCGCCACCGGAAGACGGTGCAGGTGCGGCACTTGCTATGCAAAATGCATTAAACGATGCACAAGTAAATGCAGACCAAGTTGGTTACATTAACGCACACGGTACATCTACTAATGCAGGCGACAAAGCCGAAACGCAAGCTGTTAAAACTATTTTTGGCAGTGCAGCGCAAGATGTAATGGTAGGCTCGTCTAAATCGATGATGGGACACCTATTAGGTGCAGCGGGTTCTGTAGAGTCTATTATTTCTATTTTATCGCTGGCCGATCAAAAAGTATCGCCCACCATTAACCTAGACAACCCAGATGAAGGCTGTGACTTAGATTACATAGCCCACACTGCACGTGATGCAAAACTCGACTTTGCACTGTGTAACTCATTTGGTTTTGGTGGGACTAATGGCTCGTTGCTATTTAAAAAGGTATAATCCTTTTTAACAACGAACCACATTATAAGAGCTCAGTTGTTTAACTGGGCTTTTTTTATGCAAGCCATTCAATATGCAAACAATAATAACAACCGATGATACAAGTTCGATTAATACACGCGATAGAGGCCTTAACTACGGTGATGGTTTTTTTACCACAGCCAAAGTAATTGCTGGGCAAGTAGAGCATTGGCAGTACCATAAAGCACGTTTGGTAGAATGCGCAGAGCGCTTAGCGTTTCCTGCTACTAACTTTACTGAGCTTGAGCAACATATTGCAAAAGCGATTACTGGCTGCCAATTAAATGTGATTAAAATAGTGATCACCCGCGGAGAAGGTGGGCGGGGCTATGGATTGCCGCAACACACCCATTTAACCATTTTAATTACCGTGTTAGAGTTTCCTCAAAGCTACCCAGCATTAACTAAAACAGGGGTGAGTTTAGCCCTAAGCCCAATAAAATTAGCAGCCCAACCTTTATTAGCTGGTTTAAAAACACTTAACCGACTAGAACAAGTGCTGATTAAAAACGCCATGGCAAAACAGCAATGTGACGATGTTTTAGTACTCGATCATCAAAACAATGTGATTGAAGCCTCGGCAGCTAATATTTTTGCTATTAGTGATAATAAGGTATATACGCCAAGCCTTGAGCAATGCGGTATTAAAGGGGTTTATCTGCAATCGTTATGTGATAAATTAGCGGTTGAATTTAAGCAAGTAAGCCTAAATGAATTAACCCAAGCTAGTGCTGTATTTATTTGTAATAGCTTAATGGGCGCTGTGCCCGTTAATCGTATAGAACAACATACATTTAATGTTGAGCAAAGCATGTGTTTATTAAATGAATTATTAGCCAAGGAGGCTAAGTGTTAAAAGTTATTTTATCGGTATTATTGTTAGCTTTAGTTACAACGCTAGTAGGGTATCAGCAATTACAAGCAACAATAACTAGCCCGCTAAATATAACAACGCCTACCCAGTTTGAAGTTAAAAAAGGCATGGGCTTTAACCAGCTATGTAAACAATGGCAAGCTAATAATTGGTTAAAAAGCTGCTGGCGTTACCAAGTAATTGCAAAGCTTGACCCAACACTAACCGACTTAAAAGCCGGCTTGTACGAGCTAACGAATACAAGCGTTATTAATAATATAAAAAAAATAAACAACGGTGAGCAAATCAGTTTTAGCTTTACTATTATCGAAGGGCAAAACTTACGCGAAGTGATAGCAGCCATTAGTAGTGCGCCGCATTTAACTAATAACTTAAATACAGAGCAACTGGCGCAGCAAATAGTAGGTGAAAAAGGCCATTTAGAAGGGTGGCTGTTTCCAGATACATATCATTATCACAGCGGTGATACTGCCAGTAGTTTATTAAAACGTGCGGCCGTTAAAATGCAGCAAACACTTGAGCAAGCATGGCCACAACGTGCAGAAAACCTACCGTATAAAAACGCATATGATGCACTGATCATGGCCTCTATTATCGAAAAAGAAACAGGCCTTGCCAGCGAGCGCCCATTAATAGCCGCCGTTTTTATAAATAGATTAAACGCAAATATGCGCCTACAAACCGATCCCACCGTAATATATGGCCTAGGAGAGAGTTTTGACGGTGACATTAAACGAAAAGATTTACGCGATTACACACCCTATAATACGTATCGCATTAAAGGGCTGCCGCCAACACCCATTGCCATGCCCTCAAAAGCGGCTATTTTAGCAGCGCTTAATCCGCCTAAAACACAGTATGTTTATTTTGTGGCGAAGGGCGATGGCAGTCACCAATTTTCAACCACGTTAAAGCAACACAACGCGGCAGTTAAAACGTATATATTAAATAAAACGAATTAAACTTTATATGAAACCAAAATTTATTGTTATTGAAGGCCTTGAAGGCGCAGGTAAATCAACGGCTATTTCGTTATGCCAAGACTTTTTAAATAAAAAACAAATAGACTTTATTAACGTACGCGAGCCCGGTGGGACACCCCTTGCCGAGTCTTTACGTACTTTAGTAAAAGCCGAGCATGAAGAAGACATAGCCTTTGAAACCGAACTACTTATTATGTACGCAGCTCGCTCGCAGCTTATGCATAATGTAATTAATCCGGCGCTTGATAAAGGGCAGTGGGTATTAGCAGATCGCCACGATTTATCATCTCAAGCGTATCAAGGTGGCGGGCGCGGCATAAGCGCTAATACCTTATCGTCTTTGTCGTCTATGGTATTAAAAGGGTTAAAACCTGATTTAACCATATACCTAGACATAGACCCCGTAATAGGCCTTGAGCGTGCTAAAGGCCGTGGAGAGCTTGATAGAATTGAGCAAGAAGCCATTGAGTTTTTTCAGCGCACGCGCATGCGTTATGTTGAGCTGGCAAATGACGATAGCTCAATAAAAACCGTAGATGCCAACCAAAGTATTGATAAAGTACACCGCGATATAACCAATGTACTACGCACTTTTTTTGAAGGGTTAAAATAACATGGCATTGCCATGGCTTAATAACGTAGAACAACAGCTTGCGCAAAGTTATAAAGCGCAGCGTTTTCATCATGCACAGTTGTTATGCGGGCCAAAAGGCGTTGGTAAGTTTGAGCTAAGCGAGCAATTAGCTAATAGCTTATTATGTCAAAATATTAATACCCACATGCAAAACGAAGGTAGCAAGTTAGCCCCGTGCGGGCAGTGTAAAAGTTGCTCATTGACACTTGCGGGTAACCACCCTGATAAACGGCTAACGCAAGTTGAAGGGCAAAGCATTGGTGTTGACGATATTCGTGCGATAAGCGATTTTATGAACCACTCCGCTGCGCAAAATGGCAATAAAGTGGCCATTATTGAAAACTGCGAAAAAATGACCACGGCAGCAGCAAACGCGTTATTAAAAACCTTAGAAGAGCCTAGCAATAGCCGCTTTTTAATTTTAACCACAAGCCACACTGCGCAGTTACCTGCCACCATTTTAAGCCGCTGTGCCAAAACAGACATTAAAGTCGCAAACCCAGAAGCGGCTAAAACCTGGGTAGCCGATTTAAATATTAGTGACTATGTGTGGCTGCCTTTATTTTATACGCAACCACTTTTAATTAAACAGTGGCAAGCGCAAGAGCAGCTGCAACACATTGATACTTTATATAAATTTGCAACTGAGTTTAAACAAAGCCATAATTTTAGTCCGCTTGTAAATATTATAAACAAACAACCTGAGCTAATACGCATTTTTACATTATTTTTAAGCGAGCAATTAAAACAGCAGCTTATAATGGGTTTAAGTTTTGACGCCTACCAAAGTGCTCAGCAAACGTTGAATGAATTTTTACAAAATAGCACAGAGGTACTAGGGCTTAATTTACCTCTAGCAGTGTCGCGTTTAGCGCATGCCCTGCGTAACATTTAATAGGAATACATATGCAAGAGCTTTTAGTTGATGTAGATAACCTTGACGAACTTTATCGCTGCTACATGCCTTATTTAAAAAAGGGCGGCCTATTTGTACGTACCAATATGCGTTACGAAATAGGTTACTCTTTAGCGCTTAGAGTTACCTTACCTGATGCGCTAGAAGATGACGTGGTAACGGGTAAAGTTGCGTGGATAACACCACAAGGCGCACAAAGCTCTAATCCACCAGGTATAGGCATTAGCTTTTTAGATGATAAAACAAATTTAAACGCTAAAATCGAAAAGCTATTAGGCACTATGTTAAACTCTGGTAATCCTACATATACCATGTAGTTTTAAACGCATTTGCTTAATAGTGATATGCATAAAGCAGCCGGTTAGCGAGCGCTTATCTCTCGTTAGCTTGCAATACTAACTTGCTTATTCCAACTCGTTTAATACCCATTCGCTTACTTGAGTGATTTACTTTTAGGCTGGAAAAACGTGTTGATAGCTAGGTAAAAAATTCGCTATTTAGTTATGCTCGGCAATTGCTCTGCATTCATGCAGTCGTAAATGAAAATTTTTTATCGCAGGCAGCGACACGTTTAGCTTCGCAAAATGATTAGGTATTATTGCAAATTGGTATAACTAAGTATTTTGCAGGTTAGTATAATTTAACACCCAAAACCATACAGGCCGTATAGTGATTGTAGATTCTCATTGCCATTTAGATCGTCTTGATTTTGACAAACTAGATTTAAACCTAGATCAAGTACTCGACAACGCCCGTGCAAAGCAAGTAGAGCACTTTTTGTGTGTAAGTGTAACGCTTGATCAATTCCCAAGCATGCTTGAAAAAATTAAACATTACGACGATGTATCGGCATCGTGTGGCGTGCATCCGCTTGATCAAAAAGATGCCCTTAATAAACAGCAACTCATTGATTTAGCATCGCATGAAAAAGTAGTCGCGATTGGCGAAACAGGCCTAGATTACTATTATTCAAAAGACACGCACGCAGTACAACAAGCCAGTTTTGTTGGCCATATTGAAGTGGCAAACGAATTACAAAAGCCACTGATTATTCATACCCGTGACGCCAGAGCCGATACCATTAACTTATTGCGTGAGCACAAAGCAGAAAACTGCGGTGGCGTACTGCACTGTTTTACCGAAGATTGGGATATGGCCAAAAAAGCGATTGATATGGGGTTTTATATCTCTATTTCAGGCATTGTTACCTTTAAAAATGCCGTAGAGCTTAAAGAAGTTGTAAAACAAATCCCACTCGATAGATTACTCATCGAAACAGACTCGCCTTATTTAGCACCTGTGCCGTACCGTGGAAAAACAAATCAGCCTGCGTATGTAGAAGATGTTGCCTACTATATTAGTGAGCTTAAAGGTATTAGCTTTAACGAGCTTGCAAAAGCAACGACTGATAACTTTTATTCACTTTTTAAATTAGCAGCAAAAGGCTAACACATGACTACTCAATCGGCGCAACTCCCACTTTTACTAATGGGGCCTATAGTGCGCCGAGCTGAGCAAAGTGGTATATGTATACAGTTTGCTACTTCACGCCCTGGCAACTGCCAAATCACACTTGAAAACCAACAAAGCTACAGCGAGCAGCAAAGCATTGCATTAGGTAAATACCTTTACCTGCATTTTATAATTATAAAACCCGTTGATAGCCAGTTTCCGCTCGACACATTATTAGCGTATACACTGCATATTAACGAGCAAAAAATTGACTTAACTCCATGGTGCTTTGAAGGGCAAACGGCGCCTTCATTTGCAATTGCCAATAAGCTTACTCATATTTTACATGGCTCGTGTCGCAACGCCCATCACCCCGCAAAAGACAGCTTAGTATCAGCAAGTGAATGGCAAAATACCCAGCGCAGTAATAAACTGCAGGGCGCACAGCTTTTACTCCTTAGCGGAGACCAAGTTTACGCCGATGATGTAGCCGGCCCTATGCTACTGGCTATTCATCAGCTAATAGATGCATTAGGACTTTATAAAGAGCAACCGCTTGAGCTCAATTTACCAGCAGATATAAATGAGCAGCTTTTTGACCGCCATCATTACTTACCTAAAACGCCATGGCAAAAACGTTCAAAACTGGGCGTTGGGTACTGGCTAAAAAAAGACGAGCCTCATTTTTCTAGCGTAAAAGCGCATAATCACTTAATTCACTTTGAAGAATTTATAGCGCTGTATTTACTTAACTTTAGTGCCGCCGCGTGGCAATGCGTTGATATTAAAAATAGCCATTACACACAAGGCAATGAAAAAAATAACACCATTTTTAACGCCGAAAAAAAGGCGTTAATTGACTACGCAAAAGGCTTAAATAGCGTAGAGCGTTTATTTGCTAATGTATCTACCTTGATGATGTTTGATGATCACGATGTTACCGATGATTGGAACTTAACAGCAGGGTGGGAGCAAGCTATAAATCAAAACCCAAGTAGTAAACGCATCATTAATAATGGGCTAATAAGCTATTGGCTATTTCAAGGGCTCGGTAACGATGCGCTACATAAAACCGGCGCGCTTATAGATGATTTTAAACAAAGCCGTAGCGCCAATAATATTTGGCAGTTTAAAGCCTTTGATAAGCCTCTGAACGAATTTAACTATTGGCATTATGAGCTTACCACCACGCCTAAAGTAGTTGTGCTTGATACCCGCACGCACCGCTGGCGTAACGAAAGTAACTTTAATGAACCCTCAGGCTTACTTGATTGGGAGCGCTTAACAGAGCTTGAAGAAAGCCTACTGAGCCACAGCAAAGTAATTATTGTATCGCCAGCGCCTGTGTTTGGCGTTAAATCAATAGAAGCAATACAGGCGGCGTTTAATATGTGCGGCCAGCCGCTTATGGTTGATGTAGAAAACTGGATGGCACACGAAGGCTCGGCCAAAAAACTGCTTGATACCTTTAGGCGTACAGACACACCCAATGAAACGCTTATTTTATCGGGTGATGTGCATTATTCTTTTTGTTTTTCGGTGCAAAAACGCTTTGGCGATCACCCAAACCGCATATGGCAGCTCACCGCCAGTGGTATTAAAAATGAATTTCCGCGTAAGCTAATTAATGTACTCGATAAGCTCGACTCAATATTATACGGCCCCAAAAGCCCGCTTAACTTTTTCACCAAACGCTGGCACATGGAAGTAGATAAACACCAAACCAAAGGTGAAGGCCAAAAGTACCTAGTAAGCGACTCCGCCATTAGCTTAATTACGCTTGAGCAAGGAGATTTAGCGCGTTATCAACTAATCCACGGCGACGGCCACACCACCGAGTTTGATTTAGAAGAGCAGTAAAGCCGCGAAAAACTTGTTGAGTGAATTAAAACCTTTAATTGCAAAAAGAGAAGCGAATGAGGAGTAAATGAGAAGACACAACCAATCCAGACATTTTACTTTGTTTATTACGACTCATAAGCGTAGCGTCTCTAAACCTCTTTGTGAAAAAGTAACTTAAGCTAATTGCACAAAGGGAAGAAAATAAGGAGTAAATGTGAAGACATAACCAATCCAGACATCTTATTTATCACTGCTCTACAGTGGAGCGTCTCAAAACCTCTTTGTGAAAAATAACTAAGTTCAATTGCACAAAGAGAAGTAAATGAAAAGACATAACCAATCCTGGCATTTTATTTATCACTGCTCTACAGTGGAGCGTCTCAAAACCTCTTTGTGAAAAATAACTAAGTTCAATTGCACAAAGAGAAGTAAATGAAAAGACATAACCAATCCTGGCATTTTATTTATCACTACTCTAAAGCGGAGCGTCTCTAAACCTCTTTGTGCAAATATTTTTAAGAATAGCTATTTAAAATCACGCCCTTGCTTAACAACTATTTTATTACTTAAAATCGCCAAACATAATATAGCCATAAACAACATTGAGTTAGCGCCTGCTTGGAGCGAATAATCTACCGAAGAATGCAACAGCATATCTACAATAGCGATAGCACACCCAAAAGCCACGCCCTGAAATAACGCTGTTTTGCGTTTTCGCATGGTTTGAATACATAACCATAAGCAATATAAAATAAGCGCTCCTAAAGCTGATGTTACGGGAATGCCTAGCTCTACAGCAAATTGAATATAGTCGTTATGAGCATTATCGTAATAGCCAGAATATGGCTCAGATTGATACGCAGGGAAGGCTGTATAAAACGTACCGCCACCTGAACCCAATAAAGGCTTGTCGAGTATTAACGGGAGTGAATCACGAACTACTTCATCACGTGTTTCAGATTGAATACTGGTTTCGCTTATACGTTGCTTTACTTTTTCTACATCAAATATTGCACCAATAATGATCAAATCAATTATAAAAAAACTAATAATAAGTAACTTAAACGCTTTAGGTTTTTTATTGTAAACAAACAAAGCCAACAAGCTAACAGCCATCAGTGCTATAAAAAAGGCTGAATTACCCATTCGACTGCGCGTTAAAATTAGCGCAATAATTATAATAATTAACGATATACGCAAAATTATTTTTGAGCTTAATAAAATCTCTGTCCAGGCGCGCAAAGTTTGTTTAAATGTAAGGTCACTTGCATGATTACCTCGCTTTAATTCACTCACTAATACACCAATACCCAAACATAAACATAGCGCTAAATAGTTAGCTAAAAAGTTAGAGTAAGTAAACGTACCTATGGCGCGTTGCGTGTGCCTATATCCAAAAATAGGGCTGAGAATATCAGGTGACAAATTTAGGTAAGTTGCATACAAAGCCTGAAAAACACCCGCTGCAATAATGGTATAAATAAGCTTTTTTATACGCTCACTATTATTGCAATAAATAAATATAAGCCAACAAAAGCAAACCATAAAGCTCGTTTTTAACAGCATTTGTTTTGTTTGAAAGGGGTCTAAACTCACAGTAAAAAATTGCAAAGTACACATAGCGCATACTAATAATAAAGCAGAAATAATGGGTAAAGAATAGCGAGGAGGGTACAACGTTTGGTTATTTACAGCGCTATTAATCAGGTGAAAAACAAAGGTTTTACAAATTAAAATACCCATTGCCATAATGGCCCAGGGTCGGTAGCTACCTAAAGGAAGGGGCAGCAAAAAAACAATTGCACACAGCAAAAAAAATATAAAACGATTCACAGCTTTCTCAAAAAAACGAGCTAATAGTTAAGCAATAGTGTTTAAAGTAAAAACGCAGCCATTAGGCTGCGTTTGTATTATAAAACTAATTATAATTTAGTTGCCAACTTCAGAAATACCAGCGTCACCACCGGTACCACCTGCGCCTTGAGGAACGGTTGTTGTAGGCAAGGTTACAATTACAGGGCCAGCTGGGGCGGTAGGCTCTGTAGGACCAGCTGCTGTTGCTTCTGACGCAATAGTTGCATCAACTCCAGCTGTTATTGCAGCAAGCGTTACTGCATCGCTATTAACGCCTGCAGTAACTAAGGCCGCTAAAAAATCAGAAATAAACGGGCTATCTGCGCCAATGGCTGCAATAACTGCATTCATAATTATATCAAGCTGCTCAGCAGAACACGTTCCATTAGCGATAGGAGAATCTAAATCAATTGGTCCGGTATTTTGGCAAAGTTGCTCAATTGCAGTTACTAAGTTTTGTTGCAACTCATCCGATGGAGTTTCTGCTGTGGCGTTGTTCAAAATACTAATTAAAGTATCTAGGTTACCAGTTTGCACAACTACATCGTTGTCTGCTTGAGCATAAACTGGAAGTGTAACAAAACTTGAGGTGCCAACAATCAAGCTAGCAAGTATAAGTGATCTCATTTTGAGCCTCTTTTAGAGGTTACTAATTACAGAACCTTAGCGTATTGGTACAAAAAGTAAACTGTTTATTCATACCACTACATTTAGTTTCTATAACTTTTGACGGTGGTATAATTAAGTTACCTTGTATACCGTCACACCCTAGGTTTTCAAGTGTATGTAATGTTTCAGGTTTTTCAATTAAACAAGCTACCACCTTTATACCAAAACCATGACAAATATTATTAACTGTTTGAATAAAAAATTGGCTTTGGCTGTTATCTAGTAAGTCTTGTATGTAACTACCGTCTATTTTTACATACTCAATATCTAAGCCTTGTAAGTATTTAAAGGAGGTGAGGCTAGTACCAAAATGCTCAATACATACATTAATGCCTATGTCTTTTATTATGTCTATATGTTGCGAGGCAATATGAACATTATAAAGCAAGCTGATCTCGTGTAGTTCAAATAACAAGTTAGTTTTTATAACAGGCTTTGTGTGTGAATAAAGCGTTAGCCATTCAATAAAATCAGTTGAATACAAAGATGCCTTACTCAAGTTGAGTGCAAATACATCATTTGGATATTGCTCTTTAACATTAACAAAATTACGAATTATTTTTTTATCAAGCTCTTCAGTTAAGTTGAGTTTTTCTGCCATAGCAAACAAATGCCCGTTACTCACTTTCTCGTTTTCATGAATAAAGTGAGCAAATACCTCAAAATAGCATTGCTTATTTTGTGAGTTAGCACGTTTTACAGGTTGCACTGAAAAACTCACTTCACCAGATGCTAAAATTGACTGAATAAGTGTGCGCCACTGATTAACACTAAATAAAGTGTCTTTATCTATTTTATTATTGTTTGTGTCACCAATTGTACAGCCCGTGTCTAACGCTGATAATACGCGACCTACAGGCATTCCTTTTTCTACACTTACTAACGCAAAGTTAGCAAAGCCATTAACATGCAAACTATTTTTTTGCTGGCTAAATGCATCAATAATTTCAAGGCGAGTTCTATTTAAAAAATCACTATCGTAGGGCGCAAGGGCAATAAAGGTACTGCCATTTAACCTAAACACTTTTGCATTAGTAAGCTCGCCAAACCTGGTTTTGAGTATGTTTGCCACTTCGTTTACGTGCTCATCACCGTCTTGATAACTTACTGTTTTATTGATGTTTGCAAGCGAGGGCAGGGTAATCATCATTGCGGTAATGGGAGTTTCATCGCTAATAGAATCAACTACCGAGTTAAAATGGTTATCAAACGACTTTCGGTTACCTAAACCAGTTAAAGGGTCTATATATACTTCTTCGGTAAGGGCTTGTGTTTGCTTAGTAAGTGAGTCAAACGTACTTTGCAGGTTCATAACCATATTATTAATAGCTTTTGTAACGGTGCGCAGCTCGCGGGCAACAGGTATTTCATCGTTGAGTGTAAAGCGTTTACGTGTAACTAGGTGGGCTTGGTTTTCTACAGCTTTTAGTGGTTTAAACACCGCGCG
Organism: Pseudoalteromonas sp. 2CM28B; assembly: GCF_023161935.1. Taxonomy (NCBI): domain Bacteria; kingdom Pseudomonadati; phylum Pseudomonadota; class Gammaproteobacteria; order Alteromonadales; family Pseudoalteromonadaceae; genus Pseudoalteromonas; species Pseudoalteromonas sp. 2CM28B. The sequence goes on along the minus strand of NZ_JALNTH010000003.1, from coordinate 358,696 downwards.
TAGTATTAAAAATGCAACAGCCAGTGACGCTATTAATAACAAAAACGACCCATAAAAGCTGCGTTTAGTATGTTCCCAAAGGGTTAGATACGATTGCCCAACATGGCTTGTTACTTCAAGCGTGCCCGCCATGACCCAGCCATTATTCAACTCCGAATGCCGACTTGGTGCATTAAGCTCAACGGCACCTATAAACCAATTAGGTACCGATTCAACACGTTTGGGGTTTACAAGTTCAAAAACCACTTCGTTCTGGGCATTAGTAAATTTTATTTGCTTATAATAACCCGAATCAAAAATGGCCGTTGCCATTGTTTGAGCAATCATTATGCTGTCTTCTTCAAGGTAGGGGGAAATAGAAAGCCCTAAACTTGTAGCGGTGTCTTGAGCGTGGCTGCCCATTTGGGTTTGCAAATACTGGCGAGTGGTATCTACATCGGTAACTACCCGAACACAAAAAGAAATTAATGAAATGACTATAATCAATCCATAAACTTGCGTTTTTAAACTCAAGCCATTTTTAAAAAAAGACGACATAACTAATAGTTCCTTTAACGTTATTCTATATGGGAGCAAGCTCACCTTGTTCAATTCGCTCTAGCATTGTATTCCAAGCAGATACACCACGGCTGTTTTTTACTTTGTTACCTAACCCCTTCGATTTAGCTAACCATAAACCTTGGCCATTAAAGCTGTATATTGGCGTTAAGTCGGTACGTTGAGTTGCTGGTAGTAATTTTGTATTGAAGTTTCCTAGCACATAAGGAATTTGCTTTGGCTGCTCAATATAAATTAAAACCATATGGGGTTGGTTAAGCTCCTTATGACGAACATACATTAACCGAATTTTATCTTCAGGAATACCTAAAGCGAGTAACGTAAAGTATTTCGCAATTACATAGTCTTCACAATCACCCATGCCAGTGCCAAGGCTTTCAAGTGGTGTTGCCCAATAATCAGCTTTCTGCCAAAGAGCTTGATCAGACTTGTATTTAATCTTTTCATTAAAAAAGTCATTCACAAGATGTATTTTTTTCCATTCATTTTTGTTGATAGCGTCATCTATAAAACTTAACCAGCTTTTAATACGTGCGTGTCCTTGGCTACCATACTGTTGCTGGGCAAATGAAATTATATCGTTATTACGCAAATTCGTAAGCATATCTTGGGAGTGCACAATAAAAGATGATACGAATAAAACACAAAAAATGAAGCGCACTACTATTCCCTTTTGAAGCATTCCTTTAAAAATGAGCTTTAGTATAGTTGCATTAACATTAAAAAGGTAGATAGTATAAAAGTATTGGAAGCACTAATTTAGTGCGTAAAAGTTTAATTTGGTGCAACATAAATTTAACAAAAAAACAGTTAAAAAGGATGTTTTTTTGGTTGAGTAGATTGTTTGGGCGTGTATACTGTAAGACACATAGGGTATGTGAGAACGTTAATGGGCTTTGCTTTGCGAGATCTTTTTTTGTTCTATATAAGATAAAAGGAATTAATGTGAAAGTTTTAAAAGCTGTTCTACCTGTTGCTGGCCTTGGTACACGTATGCTACCAGCCACTAAAGCTATTCCTAAGGAAATGCTCCCCTTGGTAGACAAACCACTCATTCAATATGTGGTAAATGAGGCAGTTGCTGCCGGTATAAAAGAAATAGTTTTAGTCACCCACGCCTCCAAAAATTCAATTGAAAATCACTTTGATACGAGTTTTGAGCTTGAAGCCACTCTAGAAGCGCGTGTGAAGCGTAGTCTTTTAGAGGAAGTACGCTCAATAGTACCAAAAGATGTAACGGTAATTTCTGTTCGTCAATCTGCCCCTTTAGGGTTAGGCCATGCCGTGCTTGCTGCGCGCCCAATCGTAGGAAATAGCCCCTTTGCAGTGATGCTCCCCGATGTAATTATTGATAAATATAAATCTAATCCAAAAACTGACAACTTAAGCCAAATGATCGACCGCTTTGATAAAACAGGCCATAACCAAGTTATGGTAGAGCCTGTACCGCAAGAGCAAGTTCACCAATATGGAGTGGTTGATTTAGCGGGTAAAAAAATAAAAGCCGGCGAGAATGCAGTTATAAAAAACATGATTGAAAAACCAAATAATGATCAAGCACCAAGTAATCTAGCGATTACTGGGCGCTATGTCGTGTCAGAAATAATTTGGGATTTACTTGAATACACACCACCCGGAGCAGGTGGAGAAATACAGCTAACAGACGCACTACTTCAACTTCGTCACTTAGAAACATTAGAGGCTTATCATCTAAAAGGGAAGTCACACGACTGTGGTTCTAAGTTAGGTTATATGTTGGCAAACGTTGAATATGCGATGAAATCAAGCCAATTGGGAGAAGCATTTACAAAGGAAGTGAAAGCACTCTTATAAAATGTAATGAGTAAAAAGCTACATAGCGAGTTCATCATTTTAAGTTTTTATGTTTATAAAAAAAGATCATTTATACGCCTCATTTTGGGGGGCCCTAGCTGTTGGTGCATTGTTATTTAATACGATGTTTGGCGCGTTTGCGGCTTTAACTTTTTTAATAGCTGGGACTGCTTATGCTGCATCAGGCATCAACTTTACCCTGAGAGTATGTAAAAAAAATTGGGAGTTGTTTTTAATACCAGCTTTATGCTTATTATCTGTTATTTGGTCAGATATTCCAGCAATGGCATTGCGGGCAAATATACAGCTTTTACTCACTACAATTTTCGCAGTTGTCATAGCTAGTCGCTTGGGGCTTAACTTATTTTTAAGGGCTGGCGCGTTTATTATGTTAATTGCTATGGTGATGAGTTTAGTTTCATCTCGCACTGCTCTAAATGGTATGACAGGTGAAATAAGTTTAATTGGTATTTTTGGAAGTAAAAACTATTTAGCTGCAAATACTTCTATGTGCATTGCATTAGCACTTACCTTATCGCTCAATAAAACGATTGATAGGTCCAGTCGTATATTAGGGGTTGTGCTATTAATTACTTCGACTTTAGTTTTAATTAAAGCTAAGTCATTAGGCGCAATGGTGTTTGTATTAGGTAGTATATTAATTTGTATTGTAATTATTTATTACCAAAATTTAGCTTTAAATAAGTTCACTAGAGGAAAACTGAACTGGAGTATCTTGTTAGTTTTTTTAACCGGTATGTTCCTTTTAGTCTATTCACTTATCAATGGCAGTTTTAATGAACTTATGTATAGCATTGGTAAAGATCCAACTTTAACAGGTCGCACACACTTATGGGCAAGAGGGATATCACTTATACAGGAAAATCCATTACTTGGAGTGGGTTTCCAGAGCTTATTTTATGTTGGAAATAATATAGCCGAAGATATATGGGCACTCCACCATGTCCCCTCTGGAGCAGGGTTTAATTTCCATAATATGTATGTAGATATGGGCGTTGAACTTGGCCTAGTTGGTTTGTTTCTTTACTTATATTTAATAAAGCTATTCATAAGTAGGATATTTGATTTACGAAACATTGCTTTTGGGAGTTCACATTTTTTTGCCATTTTAGTTTTAAGCTATATGTTTTTACAAACTTTTTTAGAAGCTGTTTGGTTTGAGCAGTTCACAGTTATTCATTTTTTTATGTGTGTATCTTGGGTTTATTTAAAGGAAGATGAGCGTTATGAGTAAAGAAATACCTAAAGGTGTAATTATATTTGGTGGCTCAGGTTTTATAGGCACACACCTTATTGATAAGCTTCTTATACAAGGTTGTACAACTATTATCTCTGTGGACATAAAAGAGCCAAAATCCCCACGCAAAGGGGTGAATTATATTGTAGCTGATGTGAGGGACTTATCATCATTAGAGCTATTCAATAACATCGATAAAATTTATAACTTTGCGGCGATCCACATGACACCAGGCCATGAACATCATGAATACTATGAAACAAACATCTGTGGAGCACTTGAAGTATGTAAGTATGCTGAAAGAGCGGGTATCAAAAATATAATTTTTACTAGCTCAATTTCAGTTTATGGTCCGGGCGAAGATCAAAAAACAGAAGAAACCGAATTACAGCCTACATCATCTTACGGATACTCGAAAATGATAGCAGAGAAAGTTCATAAAGAATGGCTTAATAAAAACTCTGCAATTAATAAGTTAGTGATAGTGCGGCCTGCAGTAGTCTTTGGGCCTGGAGAAGGGGGTAACTTTACGCGCCTAGCGACTTTACTTAGTAAGGGTTTTTTTATTTATCCGGGCAGGAAAAATACAATAAAAGCATGCATTTATGTAGATGATTTAATTGAAGCCATTAGCTTTGCTGAAGATCAAAGACAGACATTAATAACATTTAATGGAGCATACCATCAAGGTTATACACTTGAAGATATAATAGATATTTTTCAGGCTAACCACTTTTCAGACGTAAAAACAGTAATGCTACCAAAATTTATTGTGCTCGGGGTGGCTAAAGCTTTGCGTTTATTTAATGCGTTTAACATTGGAATTCACCCCGAGCGGGTAATGAAGTTAGTTAAATCAACAGACGTTTACCCTGGGTGGTTAGTATCTAAAGGTAAAAAGTTCGATGGTGGTGTAGAGGTCGCTTTAAGCAAGTGGTCATCCTCTACAGATGGAAAGTTTAATTAATAGGATCTCTCTATGGATATTTGCGTGGCAATTTGTACTTATAAACGAGATAGCCTTAAAGAGACTCTATATTCTATCTCAAAGCAATGCTTGCCAAGAGAAATAACGCTAAAAGTGCTTATAGCCGATAATGATAAGACCGATAAAGCAAGAGCTAAAATAGAGGGGTGGGCAGAAGAGTTTGGGTTGCGCTTAATTTATATCCATGCCCCTTCTCAAAATATCTCTATTGCAAGAAATGCGTGTTTAGACAATGCAGATAGTAATTGGTTGGCATGTATAGATGATGATGAAGTGGCTTCCATTAATTGGCTCTCAAACTTATATAAAAAAGCGCAGCAGGAAAAAGTAGCGGTAGTATGTGGACCTGTTAAAGCGATATATGACGACAGTGCGCCTAGCTGGATGAAAATATGTGATTTTCATTCTCAACAACCAGTTTTTGTTAAAGGGGTAATAAAAACAACTTCTACAGCAAATGCTCTGATTAACTTAAAGCACCAAGCTTGTAAGGGGTTGAGGTTTGATCTTGCTTTAGGTAAATCAGGCGGAGAAGATAGTAGCTTTTTTTCTTATGTTTATTCTAATGGTGGATGCTTTGCATTCGCAAAAGATGCATTGGTTACTGAAGATGTACCGCCTGAACGTGCCAACCTGATGTGGTTATTAAAAAGGAAGTTCAGGTTTGGACAAACATGCGGCGCACGTCTAATAACTAAAAATATCAGTGTACTAGATAAAATAAAATACAGCACTTTAGCTAGCTGTAAATTTTCATTTTGTATACTAATGTGCCTACTTTCAATACTAGGTAAAAACAAAAAATATCATTGGCTCCTTAGAGGCACGCTTCATGTTGGGGTGCTTGCAAAACTGTTTGGTAAAAAAGAAATAATTCAGTATTAGATAGTGATAAAGGGAGTATGTATTCAATGGATAACTGCAATAGGTTACTAGATGAAAGCTGATTTAAAAGTATCAGTTGTTATTGCTGCTTGGAATTCAGAAAAATTTATTAGCAAAGCAATAGATTCGGCGCTTCAACAAAAGGTTTCTCTTGAGGTTATCGTTGTTGATGATTTTTCAAGCGATAACACCTGTGAGGTTGTTGAGAATTATCGCGATGAGCGGGTTAGGTTAATCAAATCGAATAGCAATGGGGGGCCAGGTTATGCACGTAATATTGGATTTGAAGCTGCAAAAGGTAAGTGGATCGCAATTTTAGACTCTGATGATTATTTCTTACCTAATAGATTGAGCGAAATGCTTAATTCTGAAGATGATGCTACAGATATTCTTATAGATAATTTTTATATGTGCCGTGAGGGAGAGCAGGCGCTATCTCCTTTTTACACTAATGATGAACTCAAAACAGGCAACTTATCCTTAGCAGAATTTATAAGCGGGAATGCAGATTTCATGGGTAAAAAAACCACAGGTTACGTAAAGCCTCTTTTTTTAAAATCGTTTTTAGTAAAAACAAAAGTGGAATACTGGCCTGAAGTTCGAATTGGTGAGGATTACTACTTTTTAGCATCGTGTTTAGCGGCTAATGCAGTAGCAAAAGTTTTAGACTTTTTCGGGTATGTATACACCATTAGAGGCGACTCCATTTCTGGCCAGTTAACTGAAGGGCATATTTCAAGGTTTCAGTGGGGCGATAGAAAATTTGTAGAGATGTATGAACTTAATAAAAGTGAAAATGCAGCTCTTAAAATAAGAAATAGAAACTTATCAAACACTAAAGCTTATATTTTGCTTGTAAAATCAATAAAGCGTAAAAAGATTTTAAAATCACTTTCTATTGCAGTTATAAACCCAACAGCTTGCAGGCTGCTATGGTTACCAATACGTAAACGCTTATTAAGTTAAGAAAACAGGGAGAGTAATTTGAGAGTATTAGTAGCCGTGTTAACAACAGGAAGTAGAATCGCGACTTTCGAGCAATGTATTTTAAGTATCCTTGAACAAAGCTACATTAGCAGCATAGAGCTAAGTATATTAATTGTTGAAAATAATTCCGAATTGACTCAAGTAGTTAATAGCAGCGTGAGTAAGTTTACTAACAATAAAAAAATTAATCTAATACACGTTTTAGAAACTAAACAAGGGATACCGTTTGCAAGGAATAATGCACTAAATTATGCACAAAATAACCAGTACGACTACTTGGCGTTTATTGATGACGATGCTTATGCAGATAAAAACTGGCTGAACTTACTGTGTGATAAAGCGAAGGGCTATGATGTAGTTGCAGGCCCCCAAAAAGCCATATTTCCCAAAGGCACTCATAAATATTTTAACTTAGCCCGTTTGTACCACGAGCGTAAATTAAGGGATGGTGTGATGGTGAAATGGGCTGCTACCAATAATATCTTGATTAATGTTAATACACTTAAAAAACTGAATCTTAGCTTCAACGAGTCGCTTATTCACGGTGGAGAAGATAAAGAGCTCTTTTTGAGGTTAACAGCATGTGGTGGCAAAATTAAGTGGGTTAATAATGCAATAGTTCAAGAACATATCGTTATTGAACGCTTAACAACTAAATGGGCTTTACGTCGCTGCTTTAGAATGGGTGCTACAGGCTTTAAAATTGAAAGCTGTAATAAGACTTTCTTAGGAGCACTTTTTACTTGCTGCTTTAAAGGGGCTGCTTATTTGGCAAAAGGTTTACTTTCATTTTTGCCGTACTTTATTAGTTCGAAGCATACATGTTTAGATAGTTTATGTGACTTATCCCACGGTGTTGGTTTTTTTTATGGGCTCTTCTCCGGTGGTAATGTTAGGAGCTACGCGTGAAAATACACTTATTTTACTTCTTTTGCTTACAGGCTTTCTCTTGGCCACTCTATGCACAAGAGTACAATCAGTTAGTGTGGAGTGATGAGTTTAACAGCGATGGCCTACCTGCTAGTGAAAAGTGGGGGTACGAACAAGGCTATGTACGAAATGGTGAAAAACAGTTGTATGTAGCAAACAACCTTCATAACGCAAGAGTTAAAGATGGAATTTTAATAATTGAGGCAAGGAAGTTGGAGAGTGTAGAAACTAGTCTATTGGATGAATTATTTGACTCTCCAAAACCTATGTATACATCTGCTAGTTTATCTACACGTAATTTGCATTCATGGACGAATGCAAAAATTGAAGTACGTGCTAAATTACCCCATGGCATTGGAGTTTGGCCTGCAATATGGCTACTTGGAGTCGATAAGCAAGGCAAAGGCTGGCCAGCTAAAGGCGAAATAGACATGATGGAATATGTTGGTTACCAAAAAGATAAAGTGCATATAGCTCTGCATACTAAGATAAGAAATCACCAGAATAAAAAAGCGATAAATAAGGGGTTTACATTAAAAAATCTCTTATCTGAATATCATATATATGCTGTTGAAAAATATTCTAATGTTATTAAGTTTTTTATAGATGATAAGCTAGTTTTTAGTTATGAAAAAGAAGATGATAATACCGAATCATGGCCTTTTGATGAGCCGATGTATTTAATAATTAACTTAGCAATTGGTGGTTCTTGGGGAGGAAAACATGGAATTGATGATTCTATATTTCCTCAGCAGTTTTTAATAGATTATGTCAGGGTTTATCAGTAGGAATGTAATTGATAAAGTTTTGACTTTGATGCTTTTATATAAAAGCAAAGCAATGGATGGTAATGAGTGATGGTGATATTTTTTATTTCGGTATTTATTTTATTATATATATATGTTTTTTTTCCTTTAATCATATACATTTTTGGTGCTGTTAAAAAAGAGTATGTAAATACCACATTTACAGCTAATGATAAGAGTATTGTTATTGTCGTACCAGCTCATAACGAAGAATCAGTGATCAGCAAAAAAATCGAAAACCACTTGGCTTTAGATTACGATAAAGCGAGCTATAAAGTACTAGTAATATCAGATACGTCAACAGATCAAACTGTTTCAATAACCAAAAGTTATGTAGATAAATATCCTGGAAGAGTCGAATTATTTGAAGTAAGTGATGGCTTGGGGAAAACTAACGCAATCAATAAAGCTTTAGCTGGTGTTGAATGTGATTTTTTAGTTTTTTCCGACGCTAATGTTTATTTGAAAAAAGATGCATTATTGCAAATTTCAAAGTGCTATAAAGACGACGAAGTAGGTGGGGTTGCAGGTCAATTAATTTATACAAACGATGATCTTGAAGGAGCAGCACAAAGTAATGGCTTGTATTGGAAATACGAAGAAATGATTAAAAAATCAGAGTCTTTATCTGGCTCAATGATGGGTGCAGATGGCTCTATTTTTTCTATAAGAACAAGCTTATTAAGAGAGCTTCCAGTGCATGTGCTTGATGACTTCTGCTCGTCTATGGGCGTTATCAATCAGGGTTATAAGCTAAAGTTTGATGATACTATAGTTGCTTATGAAAAAGGTGCTGAAAGTACCGCAGAAGAATTCCCGAGAAAAATCAGAATTAGTAATCGCTCTTATAATAGCTATAAGCATTTACGATCAGAATGTTTAAATACTTTGTCGCTTTTTAATTTATGGAAGCTTTACTCACATAAAGTATTACGTTGGTATAGTTTATTATTTATGGTGTTGGCATTAGTTTCTAATGTGTATTTAGCGATTTTTGAGAGTGGTTATTTATTTAAAGTAATCTTAATAGCGCAAGTCTCGTTTTATATAATGGCTGTATTATCTTGGTTTGAAAAATTTCCTAAAGTGCCTGTTGTTTCAAAAATAGCTGCCATTGCAGAATACTTTACTATGGCGAATATTGCTGCGGGTATTGGTATATTACAGTCAATTACAGGTAAAAAAACGGTTACTTGGAAAAAAGCAAATTCTACAAGGTGAATATACGTTGTAAAGGCTAACAGTGTAAAAGTTAACAATAGGGATATATTTTGTCTGAGAACGATACTATAGCAGTTATTATTGCTGCTTATAATGCAGAAAAAACAATTACTAGAGCAGTAGAATCAGTAGTCAATGATAAATTTGTTAACCAAGTGATAGTTGTTGATGATTGCTCTACAGATAACACAATGCAAGTTTTAACCTGTTTAAATGCTAAGTTCTCTAAAGTAAGTATCTTTTCTACTGAAGTGAATAGTGGTCCCGGGAAGGCACGTAATATTGCCCTTTCTAGGGCGACTTCAAAATGGGTTACTGTGTTAGATTCTGATGATTACATTGAAACTGGTCGTTATGAAAAACTATTAGCTTATAGTGAAGGCGAAGACTTAATTGCTGATGATAAGTTTCGTATAAATGAAACTGACCCGCTAGCACGTAAAACAAAGATGCTTGGAGACAGGCAGGACTTTCCGGCAATAATATCTTTATCAGATTTTATTGAATCAAACATTACTAAAAAAGGTGAGTTTAGAAAAGAGCTCGGGTTTATAAAACCAATCATAAAGCGTCAGTTTTTAGAAAAATACAATTTAAGCTACCAAGAAAATATGCGTCTTGGTGAAGATTATGAGTTCTATTGCCGCTGCTTAATTTTGGGCGCAAAACTGAAGTTAATTGAAGCATCTGGCTATGTAGCTGTTGTTAGAGAAAATTCCCTCTCTGGCAACCATAGTAAAACTGATTTAATTCATTTAAGAGATTGTGACTACGCACTTGCAAAAATAAAAAGTTTATCGAGCAAAGAAAGAAAGTTACTACTACGTCACGCTAAAAGTATTAATATGAAAATTCAATGGATTTGCTTTTATTCATCTATAAAAAATAAGCGCTATAAAACAACAATTAAATCTATTACTAATTCCTTTTCAGCTTTTATTTTTATTTTAAAAAATTTAAGGACTCAGTTTTTCATTCGCGTAGTTAAAAGAAGATTAAATAAGTGAGCATAAATAAATCTTATGGAATTCTTTGGCTATTTGTCAGTAAGTTTTTTCCGCCAATAATTAATTTTGCTGTATTTACGTATTCAGCACGTATTTTAGCTCCAGAAGATTTCGGTCTAATCGCATTCTCACTGTCAATTATTTATATATCTAGTAGTTTTATGCCTGTTGGCTGGCGTGAATCGATAATAAAATACCAAATAGATGATACCTTAACGATTAGTAGTATTTTTTGGCTCCACTTTATTGTTTCAATAATATTGGTGCTACTAATACTCGCTTTTTGTTTAGTTTCATTCTTCGACTTCCAGACAGAAATATTCAATATCGCTTTATCAATATTTTGCCTAAAACTAATTTTTGATGGGCTTTATGCTACATTAAATATAGTGCTTTTGAAGGAACAAAAGTATGCACATTTAGCTTTAAGAACATTTTTTTCAGGAGTTTTATCAGCTACTATAATAATAACATTACTTGTTTTAGATTATGGTATATGGGCATTAATTTGGTCACAGGTGGTGCTGTCCATTTTCAACTTTTTAGTAGTGTACATTCCAACCAGAGATAAAGTGAAATTTATATTCAAGTTTAATTGTATTATTAAGCTTAATTCATTTGCTATATATACCACTTTAACAAATGGCCTTACTTTTGCTTTAAGTCATTATGAGTCACTAATTATTGGTAGTATATTAGGTAATAGACAGCTTGGTTTTTACAGTGTGGCAAAAAGGTTATCTACTATAATGAATGAGGTTTTTATTGGTACAGTCTCAGAAGTTAGCTTCCCCATATTGGCGAAAACGCAAGCACAGAATGGCAACCTTAAAAAAGGTTTTTTAAACTCTGTTTATTTTTCAGTTTTGCTTCTATATCCTATTTTTATTTTTTTACTTGCATATTCAACTGATATTTTTGTTGTCTTATTTACAGAGAAATGGATTGAATCTGTATTAATATTTAAAGCGTTTTGTATCGTTTACATGATTGTGATATTAGGTATCCCACAGAAAAATATTATTTTATTAACCAACAATGCTAAATGGTGGTTTAAATTACAGCTAAAGTTGTCTTTAATCATAGTGCCGTTAACCACAATAAGTTTATTTTGGGGGCTTAATTACTTTTTAGCCGCTTTGATACTTGGAAAGTTAACCTATTGCAGTGCATCAATGGCGCGTTCTTGTAAATTATTAAATATAACTATTAGTGAATATCTTACAAGTCTTACATCACCTGTTATCTGTGCTGTCATAAGTATATTACTAACACTAAGTTTAAGTAACATCTTTTATTTAGGGACAACAATTTTAGAAATAGTTATAGAAGGGTTATTCTTTATAGTTATCTATTTCACATTAATGTACCTCTTTGACGGAGGTAAACTGACCTCAAGCGCCTTAAGTATTTTTCCAAAAAACAAAATTATTTTAAAATTAGCACATAAACAAAATTATAAGGAAATTTGAAGTGAAATTAACCTATTTTTCAGGTCACGTACCTAACTTCGGTGATGAGCTAAATAAATATATGTGGGATTCGCTAGTTTCACCTAGCTTTTTTGATGAAGACGACTCAAAGCTATTTTTAGGTATTGGCTCTATTTTGTGGGATTACTTACCTAAGAAACCAAAAAAAATAGTGATGGGCTCAGGTTATGGTGGTTATACCCCAAAACCAGACGTCCATGATAGCAGTTGGGATATTGCGTTTGTAAGAGGGCCAAGGACTGCTGCAGCTTTAAATATAAACCCTTCTTTAGCAATTACCGATGCCGCAATATTAACGCACTTTATGCAGCTACCTAAACAGAGTAAAAAGTATAAGGTTAGTTTTATGCCGCATTATGAAAGCATAACCCGTGGAAATTGGCAGGAAGTTTGTACACATGCGGGCATAAATTTTATAGATCCTACAAACCCTGATGTTTTATTTTCCTTAAGTGAAATAGACAAAACTGAATTACTTATTACTGAAGCAATGCATGGGACTATTTTAGCTGACACATTAAGGGTACCTTGGGTTGCACTAAAGCCAATACTTCCGATACACCATAATAAATGGTTCGACTGGGCTGAATCACTGGATATAAATTTAGAGTTTAGCCAAATGCCAAGTTCATCTATCAAGGACTCATGGTCTCAAATGACCGGTAAGCTAGGGGCTGGTAAACGAAGTAGACAATTCGCTAAAGTTTTGAGTTTTACAGACAAATATTACATTGATAATGCCAGCGATAAATTGTTGAAGTTAGCTAAAACGGGTGGCCAGTTGAGTGATGATAAAATATTTGAGTTAAAAGCTGATATGGCTTTGAGTAAGTTATCACAGTATTGTGATTTAATAATATAAAATTAGTATTAAAATAGAATTCATATGAGCTGTAATATAAAGGAATATATAATGGATATAGTAAATGTAGGAGTTGTTATTCCTTTTTATCAAAAAGAAAATGGACTTTTATTCAATGCGCTGAATTCAATTTTTAAGCAAAAAGTTGTCGGTGTAAAATTCATAATTACTATCGTAGATGATGGTTCACCTATTAAAGCACTAAGTGAAGTTAATGAGTTAATATTGCCTCAAAACTGTACTCTAAAGGTTATCGAGCAACATAACCAAGGTCCTGCTGCGGCTAGGAACCGAGCCCTTGATTATCTAAGTGAACAGAATATATCAGTGGTTTCATTTTTAGATTCAGATGATTGTTGGTTAGACTTTCATATAGAGACTGCAATCAAAGCATTGTGTGCAGACAATGCTGATTTTTATTTTTCAGATCATAGTCGCTTTGACTCTGAGCATTCTTTATTTAAAGAAGTTGGCTGTTTTAATGATTTTGATAGAGCTTGCAAAGAATACAATATCCATATAGAAAAAGAGCTTGCAATACTCAGTGGTGAGGATTGTTTTAGCTTGTTTCTAAAATATTATATAAGCCAAACTTCAAGTGTAGTGTATAAATTTGATAACCTCAAAGATCACCGTTTTGATGAGTCATTACTTAGTGCAGGAGAGGATTATTTTCTTTGGTTACAGCTGGTAAATAGCTCTAATAAGGTTGTATTTTCTTTTAAAAAAGGTGTTTATTGTGGTAGAGGAGTGAACATATTTTTTGATTCATTTGACTGGTCAAAGAAAGAAGCTGCAAGCAGGATCGGGTACGAAGCTTTATTTTATAGAAAAATCTATACGCACTTTAATTTAAATTGTAACCAGAAAAAAATTGTTAAATCTAATGTTTCTCGACTTGAAGAACAATATTCATATTTATTAGTAAAGCATGTAATTACTGGTAAAGGTTTAAATAAAGGGTTGTTGATTAAAATATTTAGGACGAGTCCAGCTACCTTAATTTTATTACCCCTAAGGTTATTTAACTTTATATTAAAATGAAAATGTGATTTTTAATATAATATGGTGGCAGGCTCTGGGTAAGGTGAAGAAGTTTTGTTTGTACAACGTTTATAAATATTAGTTTATTTCAAGCTAAATAGAATTTTGAATGAAAGATTTGTTTAACTTTGTTTAGCTTAGTTTATATTTATTTTTATTTTGTATGTTTGCTGATTTATTTTTTTAATTCACGTATAACTGGATTGTATTATTGAATCTTTGAATATACTCATATAACATAATTTACGCTTTTGTAAGCATTCTCACTTCAAGATATCTATAAGGATTAATAGTATGACATCTTCAAGGACATTTAAACCAACTGGCTCTTCAGATGCTAATTTTTATCGATTATTCGACATTTTTGCATTATTTATTGCTTTTCAATTCTCTGTTTTATTCTACGGAATTGACCTTACTCCTATATACATGGTTACTGCATTAACAGTAGCATTGAGTTTTTTATATTTCGCTGAAATTTTATCTGCATACAGGTCATGGCGTGCAGGGAAGTTTAGAACCATGGTAATGTGTGCTTGTGGGGCTTTATTTATCTCATTCTCATTTCTACTTTTAGTTTCTTTTATATTTAAATTCTCCGACTCGCTTTCTAGAATAGGCCTCGGGTTATGGTTTCTTCTAAGTGTAACATTTATGTATGGTTGGCGGCTGGCAGCATATTTATTTAAAAGAAATAGGAGAAAGTTAGGGATCAATTTACGTAACGTTGCAATTGTTGGGGCTACTGAGTCAGCCGTTCACCTATATAATGAGATCAACAAAAATGATGAATTAGGATTCAGGTTCTTAGGCTTTTACGACGACCGAAAACCAGAGCGTTTATTTGAGAACTCGATCAAATACGAAGTGTCAGGGAAAGTGCAAGATGCTGTAAGTGCTGCCCGCAATGGGGATATAGGTGTTTTATATATTGCACTACCAATGAAAGCAGATAAGCGAATTGCTGATATATTGTTACAGTTGGGCGACACTACGGTTGATGTACATATTATTCCAGATTTTTTAGTTTCTAACTTGATACACGCGCGAATTGAACATGTTGGAGAGCTTGATACACTAAGTGTGTTTGAATCTCCCTTTATAGGAGCACGAGAGTTTATCAAGCGCACTGAAGACATAGTAGTTGCGGTGTTGATTTTGATGCTTATTTCTCCTTTGCTAATTGCTCTAGCACTAGCAGTAAAACTAACATCTCAAGGACCTGTTATTTTTAAACAAGATCGCTATGGCCTCGATGGCAGAAAGATAAAGGTATGGAAGTTTCGCTCTATGAGTGTTACAGAAAACAGTGATGTGGTTACTCAAGCTAAAAGAAATGATGCTCGTATCACGCCACTGGGCAGCTTTTTACGTCGTACTAGTTTAGATGAGCTTCCCCAATTTATAAATGTATTAAAAGGCGATATGTCTATCGTAGGGCCTCGGCCTCACGCTGTTGCGCATAATGAGGAATATCGTAAAAAAGTAGAGTTTTATATGTTACGTCACAAAGCTAAGCCTGGTATTACAGGTTGGGCACAAATAAATGGCTGGCGAGGCGAAACTGATACCCTAAATAAAATGGAAAAACGTGTTGAATTTGACCTCCACTATATTAAACATTGGTCGCTTTGGTTAGATATAAAAATTATTTTTATGACAATTTTTAAAGGGTTCAAAAATGCAAATGCATATTAAAACACTTTTATTTGTAGTTACCTTTTTCAACCTGTTCTTAGCTTTGCCTGCAATTGCTAGCTTTTCACATGGTAGTATTATAACTGAAAGTGGAGTCAAAATAACACCGACCATTCAGACCGGCTTCAGCAGTGATAATAACTTTTTCAGTACGCCAGAAGATGAAAAGTCACGCTTAATTTGGACTTTTGAGCCAAATTTAAAAGCTGCAATTGAAGACGGGCCTGATAGCTATAAATTAGATATCGGCACGTATAGCGCATTACATAATAAAGATTCGCTCGATAATTATACCCAAGTAAATATTGGAACAGCTATTCATAAAGAGTTTACCAGTAAACAGCGTCTTGATATGAAAGGTAATATAGATTGGCTATATGAAAAGAGGGGTCGTGGTTTAACAGAAGGTCTTGGTGATGATATTGATGAGTTAGTTAAGTATCAATTGAAAAATGCTTCTGCTCGTTACGAATATGGTGCGCAAAGCGCCAAAGCGTTAATTGCATTTGAGGGGGGGTATTTTAGTAAAGAATATCAAAATTTTAGAGAGCTCTCACAATATCGCGACTACGATAAATATTTAGTTGGTATTACTGGTTATTATAATACTCAAGCAGCTACTCGAATGTTTATAGAGGCTAAACAAGAAAACTATCGTTATGACGTATTAGCCAGTAGTGGTGTAACGAGAGATAGCAACGACCTGAAAATTCTTGGAGGCATACAGTGGGACGCTTCAGCAATAACTTCAGGAACATTCAAGTTAGGCTATCAGAATAAAGACTTTGAAGCTAATGAGCGTGAGAGTTTTAGTGGTTTAAGCTGGGAGGCTTCTGTCAGTTGGAAACCGCTTAGTTATTCTACGCTGCAATTAAGAACCAGTCGTTCAGCAAAGGATCCTCTTGTGCAAGGGGATTATATTAAAGAAAGTCTATATGGTGTGGACTGGAGTCATGATTGGAGCAATAAACTAAGCTCACTTGCTAGAGTTAGTTATATGAATGAACAGTATACAGGAAACATTGGCCGAGAAGATAAAACTAAAAATCTTCGCTTGGGTATAAGTTATATGGCAAATAAATTTGGTATGGTTTCCACATACGTAGACTTTGTTGATAAAAACTCTAGTCAATATTTAATTGAATATGACAGAGTAACTGTAGGAATTAATTTTACATTTGCATTAAAGGCTAATAAATGAAGTTTGTTTTTTTTTTAGTACTATCTCTAGTTTGTAATGTTTGCTTTGCCCAAAGTGACAAAAATTATGTCTTAGGTGCTGGTGATAAAGTAGAAATTAAGGTATTCGGCGAACCTGACTTAACGGTGACAGCACTCCTTGGCAATAGCGGGGAGGTTAATTATCCGTTTTTAGGAAAAGTAACGCTTTCAGGACTTAATACCTCAGAGGTTGAACATGTAATTGCTAAAGGTTTACGCCCAGATTATCTAGTTAACCCCAATGTTTATGTACAAGTAATTCAGTACAGACCCTTCTATATTCATGGTGAAGTTAAAAATCCTGGTGCTTACCCTTATCAACCTGCTATGACTGTGAATCAAGCTATAGCGCTTGCTGGCGGCTTAACTGAGCGAGCATCTGTCGATAAAATTTTTATATTTAAAGAGCAAACAAAACAGCAGCAACAAAAGGGAAATTTAAACAGCCAAATTGCAGCGGGCGATACAATTAAAATAGAACAACGCTTGTTTTAAAGCAGTTTACAAGGCAGTAATGAATGAACGAAATAAATGAAAAAAATAATAATGAAGATATTATTGATTTAGGCTCCTATTTAAAAGTCGTTATGCGTGCAAAATGGCGCATTATGAGTTTTGCTAGTGTGATTACTTTGCTCACGATCATGATAACTTTCACTTTAGTACCAAAATATATTGCAACAGCTACGCTACTTATTGAGGCTGAACAAGCTAAGGCAGTTAGCTTTGAAGAAATATATGGACTCGACTCTAATCAAAAAGAATACTACCTCACACAATTTGAAGTAATAAAGTCAGATAGTATCGCTCGCGAAGTTATCCGCAAGCTTGAGTTAAAAAGCCATCCAGACTTTATAGCTAAGCCTAGCGCTTTCAATCAATTAAAGACACTAATAAAACAAGAGTTAAAACCATATTTACCCATTAATAAAAAAGAAGCCACTATTTACTCGTCTGATGAGCAAGCCGAACGTGAAATGCTAAGCTTATTAGGGGCTTTTAAATCACGCTTGTCAGTATCTCCAATTCGAAATACACAGTTGGTACGTGTCAGCTTTGAATCGAGCGACCCTAAGTTAGCAGCACTGGTGGCCAATACTGTTGGGCAAGTGTATATAGATAGTCAAATGCGAGCTAAAATGGGAATCACACAGCAGGCTTCCAGTTGGTTGAACACCCGATTATCTCAATTACGTATTCAGTTAGATGACTCTGAAGTACGTCTGCAAGCTTACCGTGAGCAGCAAGAGCTAGTGGATATTGAAGGTATAGCTGGGCTTGCAACACAAGAGCTAGAACAAATATCACAGCAATTAATAGTTGCTCGTAATGAAAAAAATAATTTACAAAGTATCAATCGAGTAATTAGTGAATATGGCAATAATAATTTAGAGTTATTAGGAAGTATGCCTGAAATTACTTCGCACCAAGTCATACAAAATGTAAAACGAGACGTTGTTATTGTTGAGAGAAAGCTAAGTGAATTAGGTGAAGTGTATGGGCCAAAGCACCCTAAAATAATCTCCGCAAAAGCAGAACTTGCTACCGTTAAGAGTAACCTCAATAAGCAAATTAAAGGGCTTGTTACTGGTATTGAAAAGGAACTCAATCGTATAACGCGTACAGTAAGCGCACTTGAGCGTGATTTGATAAAAATACGCGCTGAATACCAAGACATCACTCGTAAAGAAACAAAATATAATCAATTAAAACGTGAGGTAGAGACTAACCGCAATATATTTAACACGTTTTTATCTCGTTCGAAAGAAACTGAAGTTACAAGCGATTTTAGCTCGGCTGCCGCTCGCTTTACAGATAAAGCATACGCTCCGAACAGTCCATCAAAACCGAATAAAAAATTAATTATTATTTTATCTTTTGTTGGTAGCTTTTGTTTTGCTGCTGTAATGAGTTTTGTATTTGATGCGTTAAACGATACTGTAAAAACAAAAAGTGATGTAGAAGATAAAATTGCTCAGCGCATGTTAGGCTTACTACCTCATGTGAAAACACCTAGGAAAAGTACTTTTCCTATTCATGCATATTTAGATGAAAAATACAGACTTTTTGCTGAATCAGTTCGTACTTTTCGTACAAGCTTACTGTTAACTCAGCTTGATCGTGAACTTAAAGTAATTGCAATCACGTCAAGCACTCCCGGTGAAGGTAAAACCACGACCTCAGCTAATTTAGCAATGTCATTAGCGCAGATGGGTAAAGTGTTATTGATTGATGCGGATTTACGTAAACCAAGTATCGCGAAGCGCTTTGATATCCCTGTATTCCACCCCGGCTTGAGTAACTTAATAGTAGGTACAGAGCATTTTAGCGAGTGTGTACATGTAGATGGGCAGTCTGGTGTGGCTATTATGCCGAGCGGACAAATTCCAGCTAATCCGCTTGAGCTTTTATCTAGCCAACGTTTTAATGAAGTGCTTGAGGTATTAAAAACAAAATATGACCACATAATAATTGATACTCCACCAACACAAGCGGTAAGTGATGCTTTAGTAATTGCTAAAAGTTCTGACTCCGTTATTTACGTTGTTAAATCTGATGTTACACGCATCAAACCAATTAAGGCTGGGGTTGAGCGTTTATTTGAAGCTAAGGCCCATGTTGCTGGAATAGTATTAAACCAAGTTGATATTAGTAAAAGAAAAGATGAGCACAGCCATGGGTATTACGATTATTACGATTATTCGCAAAAGCCAGCTCAATCAAGTTCTTAGTAGGTGATCGCGTATGTTTGATATTCATTCACATATTTTGCCTGGTCTAGATGACGGCGCTAAAGATTTACAAGAGTCTTTAGCTCTTTTGAAAGTGGCTCAAGATGACGGCATAACGCACATGGTGGCCACACCGCATATTCATATTGGGCGTTTTGATAATTCGGTTTCCCACCTTTATACTGATATTGCAAAATTAAAGGCAGGGGCTTTGGCAGCAGGTATCAAAATGCAGCTGGCAGTTGCTGCAGAGGTTAGGCTTGATATTGAGCTAATGGCATTGGTTTTATCAAATAAGCTACCGTTTATTGGCTCTCTTGGTTCTGATAATTATATATTATTGGAACTACCTCATTCACATGTACCGCAAGGTTATGATAAGTTTATTAATTGGCTTGCAAAGCAAGGTATTAAAGTCATTATTCCTCACCCAGAGCGCAATAGAGAGATTCAAGCAAACCCATTTTATATTGAGCGATTAAATCAATTAGGATGCGACTTTCAATTAACCGCTTCAAGTTTAGAGGGGGCCTGGGGCGAAAGTGCAAAAGCGATTAGTATTAATATGCTCGAAAATAACTTAGTACGTTATATAGCATCCGATGCACACTCAATCAAAAGACGTCCACCCTTATTAAGCAATGCAAAAAAAATAGTGAAACACTTATTGAGTGAGGAGAAAGCGGAAGATTTATTCGTAAATAATCCAAAACACTTAACGAGCACGTTGTTTAATGGCTAAGACCAAGCAGTTAGTTAATATTTTTCTCCTTGGTATTATAATACTTGTTATTAGCATTGAGAGCGTAAATAGCATGCGTGCTAATGTGTGGTATTTTAAGGCTGTCAATACTCTAAAGCAGTCTAAAGCATTAATGACTCCTGCAGAGCTAAAGTTTGCTGATGATGCAATTACTTTAGCTTTAAAGCTTGAGCCTACTCAGGCACATTATTGGCACCTCAGCGCTTATGTAAAAATGCTTGGATTGACTTTAAAGGATATGAAAAGTGAGGATATGTCATATTCTTTCAATGATATTGAACACGCGCTTTTAACTTCACTTCAAAATAGACAAGCTTGGTCTGAAACGTGGATTGAACTTGCAAAAGTAGTCAGTAGTCAAGAAGGGCTTTCTCAGCGAGTATTAAGGTATATAGATCAAGCTAAAAAAACGGGCCCTTATAAGTTTGAAGTAAGATCAGGCATCATTCAAATAGCATTAATTAATTGGCCTCAACTTCCTCCTAATTTCAAAGCTCAATATATAAATGAGCTAAATTTAGCTGCGCAATATGATGAGAAGCTCGATAAAGTTTTTGATATTGCGAACCAAATTAATAAAGTAACATTATTGTGTATGTCACTACAGTTTGGAAGTGAATTGAAATCTGTGAGAAAAAGTTCCACATTTGAAATGTATTGTAAATGAGTACTAATAATTTCAAGATAAGTTTTTCAATTTTAACAATAGTTATTAATTTCTAAAATCATATAGAACTGTGTCTAAGATATTATTTTGTATTATAAAAATTACTTTTTATTTAAAGCTAGGCCTTTTTTTTCTATGGTATTGTAAGTTATTTTTGAAATATAAATAATTACAGTCAATGTAAGTAAAATAAATACATTGTTAATTTCAGCCCCTCCAAAATCTAAGTACCGTTGTGAGCTTATAGTTGGCGCTACATTTATCCCTGTTATTTTTTGAATAATTATACCTATCGAAGTCAAAATGAATAATATTGCCGCATGGGTCATATATATTGAGTAAGATAGCTTGCCTATAGTTTGAAAAGCATTAAGTTTTAAAAACTTTGATAGTAAGCCTGCTTCATATGCAAAAAATAATACAGTTAATAAGAATAGTATTGGAGCAATTAAGGATTTATATTTAAAGTTAACAATCACGACTTGGACTATCAGAAATAAGAGTAATAGTTCTATTACTGTAGCTAATGCAGGGGGGAATTTAAAATGTGAAGATTTTTTGAAAAGTAAATAAATTACAGTACCACCAAAAAAGCAAGATAACCCTTTCAAAACACTCTCTACTAATATATCCGATTTAAAATATATAAGGCTGAAAGCGATAGCTGATATACAGAACCAAACAATGGACTTACTGGTTTTAAAAAAGGCTATAGTAAAAAAGAGCAAAACATAACTATAGAATTCTATACTTATACTCCATGATGGGTAGTTAAAGCTTAGAGGGTCACTAAAAGGAGTCCAAGAGTGTATCAGTAGTAGGTTAGGGAGAATTTGTTCAACTGATGTGTCATTTGTAAAAGGTAAATTATTAAATGAAATTCCTCCTAGTTTATAGGCAAATAACTTCCCAAGCTCTAGAAGGATAAATATAGCTAACATAAATATATGTAGTGGATATATGCGAAAAAAACGGGCTTTAATGAATGCGTTAAAATTTAGATCTTTCTTTTCGCCGTACCCATGTGCCAAAACAAAGCCACTTAAAATAAAAAAGAACTCTACAAATATTGCACTACCTCTAAAAAAATCCAATTCAGTTATTGAGTTAACAAAGTGCATGT
Organism: Pseudoalteromonas sp. 2CM28B; assembly: GCF_023161935.1. Classification (NCBI taxonomy): domain Bacteria; kingdom Pseudomonadati; phylum Pseudomonadota; class Gammaproteobacteria; order Alteromonadales; family Pseudoalteromonadaceae; genus Pseudoalteromonas; species Pseudoalteromonas sp. 2CM28B. The sequence goes on along the minus strand of NZ_JALNTH010000003.1, from coordinate 336,620 downwards.
GAAAAATCACGACTGAGATTGCACAAATGCCCCTAAATGAATCAAGTGCTTCAAATCTTTTTTTCAAAACTTAGTCCTTTAAAGTGATCCGCCTACGGAATAAAACACTATTTAAAGTTACTATATAACTAATTTTAAAAAGATTATATAAAACTTATCTCTAAGCATATTGAAAATATTTCTAAATTATAAGTCAATACTTAACAATGATTAATTAAGGTCGGGTTAACTTCTTGAAGGGAGTAGGTTAGGTTGAATCAATCAAGAGGGCCTATGATTAATATTAAACTAAGTAAGCCACTCTTGAGAAAACGCCCAGAGCCATTGTCATCAGCTCTGGGCTACAAATGGCTCTTAGTTGAGCCTTGCGCTAACTAAATACACTTTCGCAATTCTTAGGGAGAAGAAGAAAGTACCTTTAAGTGTAGTTAACTAATTTTCAAAACTCTAAATTTTGTTTGTTTATTAACCATAAATGATAACAAAGACTTAATAATATTGTGCACAGGTTACCCTTTGTATTGAGTGCTTTATGCCCAGCTTATTAACTGGGTATTTTGCACAAGATCGCGTGGCAAAGAATTTTTGATCTTATTCTTTTGCCATTTACCTAGTCCTATCGGGCAGCCACATAAGGTTAGTACTACTTCGCCGCTGGCTTTTGTAACGTCTTCTAGGCGTATATCTTTACCATTAAAGTAGTCGTTTGCTTGCTCGTTTGTTAAAGCATACGTATTGCTTTTGCATTCATTACCAAATACGGTAGCAAACTCGTGAGTTAGTCTTACGCCGTTTTTATGAATAATTCCTAGTTGAATACCTAAACGTGCGTATTTTATTTTGTTTTGAACGGCTTCAAACCCATCAGGAAATAACCACAGTTCTTTATCGCGCTGCATTAACTTACCTGGCAGCGTTTTTAAGCCAAACTGTTTTTTAAGCTCGCTCATAAAAGAACTGGTTTGTTTTTTATCAAACTCGTTAAATGGAAACGCGCCTTTTTTTACTGTTTGGGTTGGGTTATTGCAGCTTGCGAGTTTTTTAAACTTAGCGATAAAAAAGCCTTCACTGTCGAATGTTTGCGGCCACACATGTAAATAGCCCTCGGCGGTTGTGGCTTTTTCTGCCCCTTTAAATAAATCACTTAGCGATTGCGGCTCAATGTAGTCGCCAAATTCATTCAGTAGGTAGTTGCATACTTGTTGGTTTTCGAGCGGGGTAAGCGTACAGGTTGAATACACCAGCGTACCGCCTGGTTTTAATGCGTAAAAAGCGCTTTTAATTAAATCTTTTTGAACTTGAGCAATTTCTATATTTGATTCTATTGACCAGTTTTTAAGTGCATCGGCGTCTTTACGCACTGTACCTTCGCCAGAGCAGGGTGCATCAAGCAAAATGCTATCAAAGCATTCAAACATATAGTTACCAAATATGACGCCATCAAAATGCGAAAGCGCACAGTTACCAATGCCCATACGTTTAAGCGTAGCGCTAAGGACTTTTAAGCGTGATGACGAAAGTTCGTTGGCAACAAGTACGCCTTGGTTATTCATTATTGCGGCAAGTTGCGAAGTTTTAGAGCCAGGCGCTGATGCCATATCAAGCACATAGTTATCTTGTAAATCTAAGTTTTCAATACTTTGTTTTAGTGCCATAGGCGGCAGCATTGAGCTTGCCTCTTGCACGTACATAGCGCCGCTTAAATGTAAGTCGGTATTGCCTAATGCTAAGTTTTGCTCTTCATCGCTTGGGCGTTCTAGCCAAAAACCCTCACTACACCAAGGTATGGGTGTAAGTTGCCAGTTTTTTTGCTCTGCACGGTGTTTAAATTCAGCAACGCTAATTTTTAATGTATTTACACGAATAGATTTTCTGAGAGGGCGACGGCACGCGTTTATAAAGTCGTCTAAATTGAGGTGCGCAGGTAAATAGGTTTTTACGTCGTCAATAAAATGCTCAGGAATAAAAGTGTTGGCGTTCACGCGTTGGCTCGTACATTAAAAAATAAAGCGCGATATTAGCACTTTTAACGCACTATTTCAGTGTTAAATAGCGGCTTTATAATTTATTAGTGTGTCGACACATTGTGTTTTTAGTTTAATCTTAAAGCAATTTTATACGACTTTAGATTAAAAGTGTCGACAATGAGTGTGTTTTTTACTCATTTTTACCTTAGGTGGGGTTGACATGTTTTTTTATTAAGCACATAGTTAACCCATCAATTGTCGACAATTTATTTATAAAGCCATGACGCAACCTTTTTTAAACGATACACCTATTACTACAGCATCTGATCAAGTGTTTGTTGATATGCGCCGTGAAATAGTAGAAGGCAGCATACAGCAGGGTAGCAAAATATCGGAGCCTGAGCTTGCAAAGCGCTACGGTGTAAGCCGTGCGACGCTTAGAGAAGCGCTTAATCGCTTAGAAAGCTGTTACTTAGTGGAGCGTAAAGCCAATGTAGGTTGCCGAGTAGTGGCGCTAACCGCAGAGCGTTTAATTGAAGTATACCAAGTACGCAGCTCGCTTGAAGGCTTAGCATGTAGGCTTGCTGCCGACAATATGGCAGCTGACGAAGTTAAAGGCTTAAAGCAATTACTTAATCAGCATTTGCAAACGCAGCGTGTTAAAGAGGGGGAGTCGTACTATCAAGAAGCGGGCGATTTAGACTTTCACTATCGCATTATTAAAGGCAGTAAAAACGCCCATTTAATCCATTTGTTATGTAACGAGCTTTACCAATTAATACGTATGTACCGTGTACAAATGGGCATGGTAGGTCCGCGCGTATCAAAAGCGTTTGACGAGCACTTAGCTATTATTAACGCGATAGAAAACCACGATGGTGAACTTGCCGAAATGCTGATGAAACGACACATCAGTGCATCGCAAGCAAATATTCAAACCAAATTTGATGTGTACCAATCAATATGAGTATTCGAAAAATTTAACTGATTAAATCGCTCTATAACGTCGTTAAGAATTTTTTATTTAGAACCACTAAACATAAAAATTATTGCCTAGTTACAGAACGATTTTCTTAGCGTTAAATAGACCTTATACACATACAGATTGGTATTTGTCATAAACAAAAACTTCTAAAAGCTAAAGCTAATAACAGTTAAACAGTCACAATGTAAGATTAAAAATATAAGTTACTCCATGTAGCAACCGTTCAAAGTGAGGAGAAAATAATGTCAGCAGGATTGAAATTTAAACAGGCCATTGCGAATAACCGCCCATTACAAGTGGTGGGTACTATTAATGCCTACACAGCCATGATGGCTGAAAAAATGGGCCACCAAGCTATTTATCTCTCAGGTGCAGGTGTTGCGAACGCCTCTTACGGTATGCCCGATTTAGGCATGACCAGCCTTGATAATGTACTTGAAGATATTCGGCGTATTACTGGTGCCAGCGATTTACCACTACTGGTAGATGCCGATACAGGCTGGGGCGGGGCGTTTAATATTGCGCGTACCGTTAAAGAAATGACCAAAGCAGGCGCGGCGGGTTTTCATATTGAAGACCAAGTAGCGCAAAAGCGTTGCGGTCATCGTCCTAATAAAGAAATTGTAAGCCAAGGTGAAATGGTTGACCGTATTAAAGCCGCGGTTGATGCAAAAACCGATAGTGATTTTTACATTATGGCGCGTACCGATGCGTTTCAAAAAGAAGGTTTAAGCGCCGCGATTGACCGCGCAGCTGCCTGTGTAGAAGCGGGCGCTGACGCTATTTTTGCAGAAGCCGTGCACGACCTTGCCGATTACCAAGCATTTGCAAAGGCGATTAATGTACCAATTTTAGCTAATATTACAGAGTTTGGCCAAACGCCTATTTACACCAAAGAGCAGTTAAGTGAAGTAGGTGTAGAAATGGTGCTTTATCCACTTAGTGCGTTTAGAGCAATGAATAAAGCCGCGCTTAATGTGTACTCTGCCATTTTAAATGAAGGTTCGCAGCAAAGCGAAATTGAGAACATGCAAACACGCGCTGAGCTTTACGAATTTTTAGATTACCACACATACGAAAACACACTCGATAACCTTTTTTCATCAAAATCTGACAAATAATAATTATTAAAATAGATAACACACACAAATTTAGATAGGAGAAAATCATGGTAGATAAAGCATTAGGCGGAGCAGGTTTACGCGGGCATGTTGCAGGGCAAACCGCATTATGTACAGTAGGGCAAACAGGCTCAGGTTTAACGTATTGTGGGTACGATATTAGCGAACTTGCCGAAAAAGCACAGTTTGAAGAAGTGTCTTTTTTACTTTCACGCGGCGAACTACCAACAGCCAATGAACTAGCCGAGTATAAAGCTAAATTAAAAAGCTTACGCGGCCTGCCAGATGCACTAAAAACCGTACTTGAAAATATTCCTAAAGACGCGCACCCAATGGATGTTATGCGTACCGGTTGCTCTATGCTGGGTAACCTAGAAATGGAACTTGATTTTAGCCAAGCAAACGATGCGATTGACCGCATGGTTGCGCTCTTCCCAAGCATTATTTGTTATTGGTACCGCTTTACACACGATGGCGTTCGCATTGAAACCCAAACTGATGACGACTCAGTAGGCGCGCACTTTTTAACCCTCTTACACGACAAAGCACCGAGCGAGCTTTTTGCGCAAGTAATGAATGTGTCGCTAATTTTGTACGCAGAGCATGAATTTAATGCCTCTACCTTTACGGGGCGTGTGTGTGCATCAACGCTTTCTGATATTCATTCTTGTGTAACGGGCGCTATTGGTACGCTACGTGGGCCACTGCATGGTGGTGCAAACGAAGCCGCTATGGATATGATTCAGGGCTTTACAAGTGCAGATCACGCCGAACAAGAAATCATGGGTATGCTAGAGCGCAAAGATAAAATAATGGGCTTTGGACACGCTATTTACCGTGAGTCAGACCCACGTAACGTTATCATTAAAAAGTTCTCTGAAAAACTAGCTAAAGAGGTGGGCGATGATGTGCTTTACCCTGTGTCGGTTAGGTGTGAAGAAGTTATGTGGCGCGAGAAAAAACTGTTTTGTAATGCTGATTTTTTCCATGCATCGGCGTACCACTTTATGGGGATCCCAACTAAGTTATTTACGCCAATATTTGTGATGAGCCGTGTTACAGGTTGGACGGCACATGTTAAAGAGCAGCGTGCTAATAACCGTATTATTCGCCCAAGTGCAGATTACACAGGACCAGAGGCGCGCAGCTACACGCCAATTGAATCAAGAGGCTAATTAGTTACACATAATACCAATCCGTAATAATACTTAATTAAGCGGATTGGTATAGGGTGAGCAATATGCTCACCTCTTGCCTTTTATTTCCCGTCACCTATTAGCGAATAGATATTATGACCATAATTAATAACACCCAATACCGAAAACCATTGCCCGGCTCAAATGTGGATTACTACGACACGCAAGAAGCCGTTGATGCAATAAAGCCTGGTGCTTATGCCACATTGCCTTACACATCACGCGTACTGGCCGAAAACTTAGTGCGCCGCTGTGAGCCAGATATGCTAACCGATGCGCTTAATCAGCTTATTGAGTGTAAGCAAGATTTAGACTTTCCGTGGTACCCGGCGCGCGTAGTGTGCCACGATATTTTAGGCCAAACTGCTTTAGTTGATTTAGCAGGCCTGCGCGACGCAATAGCCGCAAAAGGTGGTGATCCGGCAAAAGTAAACCCGGTTGTGCCTACCCAGCTAATTGTTGATCACTCTTTAGCGGTAGAGCATGCAGGCTTTGATCCTGACGCATTTGAAAAAAACCGTGCAATAGAAGATAGACGTAACGATGACCGTTTTCATTTTATAAACTGGACTAAAACCGCTTTTAAAAATATTGATGTTATTCCGCCTGGTAACGGCATTATGCATCAAATTAACCTTGAAAAAATGTCGCCTGTTATTCAAAACCGCGATGGCATTGCATTCCCCGATACCTTAGTTGGTACCGACAGCCACACCCCGCATGTGGATGCACTTGGCGTAATTGCTGTAGGTGTTGGTGGGCTTGAAGCCGAAAGCGTAATGCTTGGCCGCGCCTCGTACATGCGCCTGCCTGATATAGTAGGTGTTGAGCTTACAGGCACTCGCCAGCCTGGCATTACTGCAACCGACATAGTGCTGGCTATTACCGAATTTTTACGCGCTCAGCGTGTTGTATCGACCTATTTAGAATTTTACGGCGAAGGCGCTGATGCACTAACCCTTGGCGACAGAGCAACTATTTCAAACATGACGCCTGAATTTGGTGCCACTGCAGCTATGTTTTATATAGACGATAAAACAATCGATTATTTGCGTTTAACAGGGCGTGATGAAGAGCAAATAGCGCTTGTAGAAAACTACGCTAAAACGGCAGGCCTTTGGAGTGATAGTTTAAAAACCGCAAAATATGAGCGGGTGCTTAAATTTGATTTATCAAGCGTTGGACGCAATATTGCTGGGCCTTCAAACCCACATCGTCGTGTATCCACGAGCGATTTAGCAAAAGAAGGTATATCTGGCGTTGTTGAAAACGAAGAAGGCTTAATGCCAGATGGCGCGTGTATTATTGCTGCTATTACCAGTTGTACTAACACCAGTAATCCGCGCAACGTAATTGCTGCCGGCTTACTTGCGCGTAATGCAAATGCCAAAGGTTTAATGCGTAAACCCTGGGTTAAAACGTCATTAGCACCGGGTTCAAAAGCGGTGCAATCATACCTAGAAGAAGCAAAATTACTCCCTGAACTTGAAAAACTTGGCTTTGGTATTGTGGGTTTTGCTTGCACTACCTGTAACGGCATGAGTGGCGCGCTTGACCCTGTAATTCAACAAGAAGTGATAGATCGCGACTTATACGCAACAGCGGTACTTTCGGGCAACCGTAACTTTGATGGGCGTATACATCCGTATGCTAAGCAAGCGTTTTTAGCGTCACCGCCATTAGTGGTGGCTTACGCTATTGCCGGTACTATTCGATTTGATATTGAAAAAGGTGTACTAGGGAAAGATCAAAATGGTAACGACATAACGCTAAAAGACTTATGGCCAAGTGATGAAGAAATAGATGAAGTAATAAAACAAAGCGTAAAGCCAGAGCAATTTAAAAAAGTGTACGAACCTATGTTCGATTTAACCGTAGATTACGGTGAAGACAACGACCCGCTATACAATTGGCGCGAGCAAAGTACCTATATTCGCCGCCCGCCATACTGGGAAGGCGCCCTTGCAGGTGAGCGCACCATGACCGGCATGCGCGCCCTTGCTGTACTTGGCGATAACATTACAACGGATCATTTATCGCCTTCAAACGCTATTATGGCAAGCAGTGCCGCGGGTGAATACTTAACTAAAATGAATGTTCCTGAAGAGGATTTTAACTCGTACGCAACGCACCGAGGCGATCACTTAACAGCGCAGCGCGCTACATTTGCAAACCCTAAATTGTTAAACGAAATGGTGCGTGATGAAAACGGCGAAGTTAAACAAGGTTCATACGCACGATTAGAGCCACAAGGTACCAATACCCGTATGTGGGAAGCAATCGAAGCTTATATGCAGCGTAAACAACCACTCATTATTGTAGCCGGTGCCGATTATGGGCAAGGCTCATCGCGTGATTGGGCTGCAAAAGGGGTAAGGCTTGCAGGCGTTGAGGTTATAGCTGCAGAGGGCTTTGAGCGTATTCACCGTACTAACTTAATTGGCATGGGTGTATTACCGCTTGAGTTTAAACCAGGCACTACCCGCAAAACGCTTAACATTGATGGCAGCGAAAGCTTTGATGTAAAAGGCGAGCCAACACCAGGTGCAACGCTTGATTTAGTGATTACACGTAAAAACGGTGAGATACTAACAGTACCTATGAAATGCAGATTGGATACCCAAGAAGAACTTTCTATTTATGCCGCTGGTGGTGTATTACAGCGCTTTGCGCAAGACTTTTTAGAAGCTACGCAATCAGCATAAGGGGCGTGCATTATGTTTAAACCACAAATTAAAGTGCCAGCAACTTATATGCGCGGCGGCACCAGTAAAGGTGTATTTTTTAAGTTAACCGACTTACCCAAACCTGCCCAAGTGGCAGGTGAGGCGCGCGACAATTTACTGTTACGCATAATTGGTAGCCCCGACCCATATGGCAAACAAACCGATGGTATGGGCGGAGCAACATCAAGTACTAGTAAAACGGTTATTTTAAGTAAAAGCGAGCAACCTAACCACGATGTGGATTATTTATTTGGCCAAGTGGCAATAGATAAACCTTTTATAGATTGGAGCGGCAATTGCGGTAATTTAACCAGCGCAGTAGGTGCGTTTGCTATAACGAACGGCTTAGTTGATAAAAGCACAGTACCCGATAACGGTGTAGCCGTGGTGCGTGTATGGCAGGCTAATATTAAAAAAAGCATTTTAGTTCATGTGCCTATCACCAATGGCGAAGTGCAAGAAACTGGCGATTTTGAACTTGATGGCGTGACCTTTGCTGCTGCCGAGGTAAAGCTAGAGTTTTTAAGCCCCGCCGATGGTGAAGGGGCGTTATTCCCTACAGGCAATGTAGTAGATGACTTAGAAGTACCAGGTGTTGGTACTTTAAAAGCCACCATGATAAACGCGGGTATTCCTACTGTATTTATTAATGCTGCGGAGATTGGCTATAGTGGCACTGAGCTGCAAAGCGATATTAATAACGATACTGACGCACTTAAAAAGCTTGAAACTATTCGTGCCTATGGCGCAGTCAAAATGGGGTTAATAGCTAATATTAACGAGGCGCAAACACGCCAACATACACCTAAAGTAGCCTTTGTGGCAGCGCCATTAGATTATAACGCGTCAAGTGGTAAGTTTATTGAAGCTACAACAATTGATTTATTAGTACGTGCTATGTCTATGGGCAAGCTTCATCACGCTATGATGGGCACAGCCGCAGTCGCTATTGGCGCAGCCGCCGCTATTGAAGGTACGCTTGTTAATGTGGCCGCAGGTGGCGGGACATTGAACGAAGTTAACTTTGGCCACCCCTCTGGCACGCTAAAGGTAGGCGCAGAAGCTAAAAAAATAGCTGGAGATTGGCAAGTTACCAAAGCAAGTATGAGCCGCAGTGCTCGTGTGCTTATGGAGGGCGTTGTAAGAGTACCTCAATAGTATTTAACAAAATTAACCTGAATTCTGGATAATAAACCTATCTCTATCAGCCATTTTAAGCGCTAACTGCGTTGGATTTACTTAAAATTTCTGGTTAGAGAAAATAAATTTAAATATCACCATGATTCAATATGTTAGTAAATATCTTAGCCAGAGTTCAAATTAATTAGCAAAGCTAAAACATAATGTTTTTAATCTATTTATTATTTTTGTAAAATATGAATAAGCTCTTATTTTTAATTTAAGGACTTAGTTTCAAAAAAATAAAGGGATTTAAAATGAATAAAATGGTTATTGGGTTAGCTTTTACAGTTTCATCGTTTGGTGCACTTGGAGAAAGCGCAGATGGCTGGCCAGAAGGCGGTGCAATGCACACAGGCAATATTTATAATTTAGAGGGCAACAGATACAAAATTAAAATCAGTAAAATGATGAATGAAATCTACCCGCAACTAAATGACGACTACCAAGTAGATGCAGTTAAAGCGCAAATAAAAGCATGGGAGCACTATATAGATGCAACATGTAATGTTGTTGGCATAGCAACTGGTGCCGGTGGGAGTTGGCCTTCAACGTATAGCGTAAAATGCGAGCGAAGCCTCAGTTATGATAGATACTTTGCGACTAAAAATGCGCTAAAGTGTGTTAAAAAACTTAGCGAAGCAGATTTTGTAGGACGTAGCGAAAAGCTAAATTGTTTAATTCAAACACTCAATATTAAAATATTTTAAGAGTAACAGCAGTGCTACAGCTATATTATAAAGTTAGCTGTAGCATTTTTAGCTTTACAAAAACTCTATTTCTACGGTTTCGTCTTTTGCAATATTGCCACTTTCGGCGGGCACCACAATAAGGCAGTTAGCGTGGCTAAGCGATGAGAGTACCCCCGAACCTTGCTTATTTATAGGCGTTACCAGTAGGTTATTGTTTTCGTCGGTACTGGCAATACCACGTTGAAAGTCGGTACGGCCGGGGCGCTTTTTAATCAGCGCTGTGGTGGTTGCTTTTAAACGTAACTTAGCAGTATGTTCATTTCCTGAAAGCTTTGTAAGGGCTGGCTTTACAAGTCGCTCAAGCGTAACGGCTGCCGATACGGGGTTACCTGGTAAACCAAAAAAGTAGCTGTTAGGTAATTTACCAAAAGCAAAGGGTTTGCCCGGCTTCATGGCAATTTTCCAAAAATGAATATCGCCAATTTCATTTAATACTTCTTTAGTAAAATCGGCTTCGCCAACCGATACACCACCAGAGCTTATTACGGCATCGGCTTGCTCGTTTGCTTTTAAAAACGTGTTTTTAATGAGCGTTTTATCATCGGGAATTATTCCAAAATCAATCACTTCTATATTGTTATCATTAAGCTCGCTTAATATAACAGCGCGATTACTTTCATAAATAGTACCTGCAGGAAGTGCATTGCCAGGCTCTATAAGTTCATCCCCTGTAGAAAATACCGCGACCTTAAGTGTTTCATATACACTTACTTGGTTAATACCAATAGAGGCAAGTAAGCCTACATCTACCGCTTTTAGTTTTCTGCCCGCTTTAAAAACAACACTATTTTTTGCAATGTCTTCACCTGCAAAGCGCACATTATTATTGAGCTCAATATGACCTGTAAATGTTATTTTATCGTTATCTACGCTGGCGTTTTCTTGCATAACTACCGCATTAGCGCCAGGGGGCAGGGCAGCGCCGGTCATAATTCTAACGCATTGCCCAGGTGTTAAGATATTTTTAAAGGTTTGCCCAGCAAATACACTGCCTACTTGCTGATAAGTTGTTAGCCCTTCGCTTAGGCAAAGTGCATAGCCATCCATTGCCGAATTATCGTGAGTAGGCACATTTATATTGGATTTAATATCGTTTGCTAAAACACGGCCAACACTGTGCATTATTGAAATAGTTTCTGCTGCTTTATTAAAGTTAATAGCGCTTAGCATGTTACTAATTGCGGTTTCTACTGGTAATAAACCAGGTGCATTGCATACATCGTTCATATATATTGTTTTTTATAATGTGTCTGATTTTTAAAACAATACTTATAATGTTAAAGCTTTACAATACATGGTGTGGTTATTTGTTATTACTGTTAGTGGTATTTAGCAATCCTCTTAACGCAAAAGAAACGCTGCACATAGCCGTTGCGAGCAATTTTAAACCTGTGCTGCAAACGCTGGTAACTAACCCAGCCTTGAAAAATATTAATATTAAAATATCAGCTGCTTCTAGCGGCGTATTACACTCACAAATTATGCACGGTGCACCGTACGATATTTTTTTATCAGCCGACGCTGCACGCCCACACGCACTGATCAAAGACGGCTTTGCCCTTAAAAATAGCTTAACCACCTATGCGATAGGTTTATTAGCGCTGTGGCAGCCAAGCAACTCAGTTATTAATAATAAATTAGCCATTGCTAATCCAAGGTTTTCGCCATATGGGCAATCATCGGCGCATTATGCTAAAAATTATATAAAAACACCGTATGAATTTGTGTATGCAAATAATATTACCCATGCGTTTCAATTTGTAGAAACAGGCAATGCCTCTAAAGGCTTGGTCGCGCTATCTACGTTAAAGTCGGCGTATCGCAAAACTAAAAATAAAAAATATTTAAATTACACGCTTATCGAACCTGAAAAATACCCTGAAATAACGCAGCAAGGCGTTATCTTAAGCGCTACTAAGCATTTAACGGCAGCTAAAAAGTTTATGGTTTTTTTAAATGACCCCTCAACCGCAAAAACATTATTAGAGCTTGGCTATAAAGCAAAGGAAAGTGATGTTAGCAAGTGATGTAACAGCGCTGTGGCTTACAATTAAACTTGCCTTTATAACGGCTGCTATTTTGTTGATTATATGCATTCCGCTTGCATGGCAGCTAGCCAGTTATAAAGGTAAGTTAAAGCCTATATTAGAAGCACTTATAGCAATGCCTTTGGTGCTGCCGCCTACGCTAATGGGCTTTTATTTATTGGTATTGTTTTCACCTACTCATGCATTTGGCCAGTTTTGGTTTTGGCTCACGGGTACGCAGCTCGCGTTTAGTTTTCAAGGGGTGGTTATTGGTTCGTTATTTTACTCTCTCCCTTTTGTGATGCAGCCGTTACTAGCGGGCTTTAAACAAATAAATACTACTTATAATCAAGCTGCTATTGCCTTAGGAATAAGTCCATTTAAGCGTTTTATGTATTTAACGTTACCGCTATTAAAGCCAAGCATAGGCAGTGCCTTTGCACTGGGCTTTGCCCATACATTGGGAGAATTTGGTTTAGTGCTAATGATTGGTGGCAATATACAAGGCGAAACTCAAGTGGTGTCTATTGCGTTGTACGACCATGTAGAGTCGCTTAATTATGGGGCAGCGCACCAATTGTCGTTGGTATTACTAGCAATCTCGTTTGCGTGTTTAGTGTTGTTGTTTAAATTTAATAAAACCGTGATAAACGGAGCTGCTAATCGTGCTTAAAATACAATGCCATCAACGTTTGGACGATTTTGAATTACATGTTGATTTAGCTATAAATCAATTTAATATTTTAGGGGTGTTTGGCCCTTCGGGCTCGGGTAAATCGAGCTTATTACAGGCGATAGCAGGGCTTACTACGGCGCAAAATGTGTGTATAAATAATCATAATATTACCCATTTAAAGCCCGATAAACGCCTACTTACCTTACAGCTGCAGTCGTGCCCGTTATTTCCACATTTAAATGTGATGGGTAATTTACTGTTTACTCACAAGCATTGTAAAAATAAAAGTAATAACCTAACGCCTGATCAGGTAATTGATTTATTAGCACTAAACCCATTACTAAATCGTGATGTGTCGGGGCTTTCGGGTGGGGAGAGCCAGCGCGTAATTTTTGCAAGAACACTACTAAGTGGGCAATCTGTTGTTTTACTTGATGAGCCATTTAGCGCCTTAGATTGGTCAACGCGTTTTACTATGTTGGGGGCTGTTCAACAACTTAATAAATCCCATGGCATTAAATTTATTATTGTTAGCCACTCTTTAAAAGAGCTACTTTATTGCAGCGATACATTACTTCATATAGCGAAAGGCAACGTGCTCCAGTGCGGTGCAACACAAGAAGTGGTGCAAAGTATTTATACAAATAAGAGCCAAACGCCACTCAGTATACTTAGTTATAGTAAGCCTGAATTTAATGATGCTTTTGGTCTTTACCAGCTTACTCTTAGTAATAGCCAACAGCATTTATATGCAGTGCCTTCGTTGGTAAAGCAAAACCATAAGTTAATTATAGAAAGCAGCCAAATAACCTACAACAAAGTAAAACCAATTAACGAGAGCAGTGCAAACGTGCTAAAAGGTATGCTTGAAAATGCCCAGCAGCTTGATGAGCAATGGCTGCTAACTGTTAACGTAGATACGCAATTACTGTATTGCGTGGTGTCTAAAAGGCAATGGCAGCAAAGTGCTGTAAGCCTAGGCGAGCAGATTTACTTGACAATAAATAACCTAGAAACGCTAAATTAGGCTTTTAAAAGCAGTCATGTATTTACAGTGTACTAAATTAAGCACTGCAAACAGGGCAGTGCTTATTTTTAACAATGTTAAAACGGTTAAACTCCATACTCAAACCATCTACAAGTAATAGCTGCTCGGTGAGTTTACTAGGCAGTCCTGCAATAATTTTAAGTGCTTCAGTCGCTTGAATACTGCCAATAAGCCCTACAATAGGAGAGAGCACGCCTGACTCTGAACAGCTTTGAGTTTGTTCGCCAAAGAGCTGTGACACACACCCGTAGCAATGGCTATTAGGCGCCATTGTAAAGCAGGCTACTTGTCCCTCTAACCTTATGGCAGAGCCCGAAACCAAGGGCGTACGGGTGTTATAGCAGGCGCTGTTGAGCAAATTACGTGTTGCTAAGTTATCAGTGCAGTCAATAACTACATCTACTTTGCTAAGTAATTGTTCAAGGCGCGAATTTTCATTTAAAAATTCATCAATAGTGTGGATCTCTATTTCATCATTTAACTGAGTTAACTGTTTTTTTGCACTGTGGGTTTTTAAGCACCCAACATCACTTTGTTTATAGAGCACCTGCCTTTGCAAGTTAGTTGCATCAACCACATCGCTATCTACAAGCGTTAAAGTACCTACGCCCGATGCCGCTAAGTACTGCGCAACTGGGCAACCTAATCCACCTAACCCCACAATAAGAGCATGACTTTGCCATATTTTTTCTTGTCCATCTATATCTAGCTGAGGAAGCATAATATGGCGAGAATAGCGTAATTGCTGCTGATACGTTAAAGGGGGTTTTTGCATTAATGAGTTCTCATAATTTTTTTTAACAATACCAATTAGTTAAAACCTAGAGCAAGTAAAGCTTAAAAATTCTTTGCACTGTTTACGCCCAACAAAGCTGCTTAAATAGTGCAAAGCGAAATAAATATTAATTCCCAAAAATATAAGTAACTGAAAAACCTACCTATTAATTGTTGGCTTAGTAATTGCTGAAAGCGGTTAACGTTAATTTAACAATCATCGCAGTGTTATTACTACCAAAGTCGTACTCACTGCTTAAAATAATAATCGTTACAAGGAAAAAAACATGCAACCGAGTTCTGGGTTTAATCTCATATCGTTTAGCGGAAAAATGAAAATACTACATTTAAGCTGGATGGTGTTTTTTATCTCTTTTTTTGTATGGTTTAACCATGCTCCATTATTAGGGGCAATAGCGGGCTCGCTAGGTATAACTATGGCACAGGTAAAAACGCTTCTCATTTTAAATGTGGCCTTAACCATTCCCGCGCGTGTTGTTGTTGGCATGCTGACAGATAAGTTTGGCCCGCGTATTGTTTATGCCGCTTTACTTATTTTATGTAGCATACCGTGTTTTATGTTTGCTATGGCCACCACGTTTGAGCAAGCCGCTATCGCGCGTTTTGCACTAGGCTTTATTGGTGCAGGCTTTGTAGTGGGCATTCGTATGGTGAGCGAGTGGTTCCCAGCTAATGAGCTTGGTACAGCAGAAGGTATTTATGGTGGCTGGGGTAATTTTGGCTCGGCTGCCGCTGCCATGTTACTACCTGTATTAGCGCTTATGTTTGGCGGTGACGATGGCTGGCGCTATGCCGTTGGTTTAACGGGCGTACTTAGCGTTATTTTTGGTGTTATTTGGTACATAAACGTAACCGATACACCAAAAGGGGGGACGTACTTTAAGCCTAAAAAAGTAGGCGCAATGGAAGTAACCAGCAAAAGTGACTTTGTATTATTGCTTATTATGAAATTACCTATGTATGGCGCACTGGCTTTACTTACGTGGAAGTTGTCTCCTACAGGCGCTAATTTAATTTCTGCCAATTTTGTTTTAGCCGTTTATGCATTTTTAGTGCTGTTATACGCCTACGAGGTATATAAAACCTTTGATATAAACGGACATATCTTTAAACAACCCGTGCCAGAATCACACCGCTACGAATTTAAACAAGTAGCTGTACTTAATATTTTATATTTTACCACCTTTGGCTCAGAGCTGGCCGTTGTATCTATGCTGCCATTATTTTTCATGGAAGTATTTGGCCTCGATATGGTGTACGCAGGTTTACTGGCCTCTGCTTATGCGTTTATGAATTTAGCCTCGCGCCCAGGTGGTGGTTGGATCTCAGATAGAATGGGTCGTCGTAAAACACTTATTGTCCTTACCTCAGGGTTAGCTGTTGGCTACTTTGTTATGGGCTTAGTTGACGCTAGCTGGCCACTTTGGCTTGCTGTAGCAGCTGCCATGGCGTGTTCGTTCTTTGTGCAAGCTGGTGAGGGAGCGGTTTTTGCTGCTGTGCCACTTATTAAACGCCGCTTAACAGGGCAAATTGCAGGTATGACAGGCGCTTACGGTAACGTTGGCGCGGTGGTGTATTTAACGGCGCTCTCATTAGTGGATTACCAAACTTTCTTTATGATCATTGCTGCCAGTGCATTGTTAGGTTTAGGGGCGTTATTTTTCATGAAAGAGCCAGATGGGCACATGACAGAAGTAAACGAAGATGGCTCTGTTGAACTTATTTCAGTGACTTAAGGCAGCGTTAACCATGTTTGATGAAACCCAACACGCTCAAGTTCGTAATAATACGCTAGATGTTTCTTTTGGTGGGCACAGTGCCGCGGGCATAAAAGATGAAAATCAAGATGCGTTTGCTGCTTTAAATACTGAGCACGAACAACAAGAAACAAAAGGCGCTATTGCGTGCTTAGCAGATGGGTGTTCATCGGCTAAAAATGCCAAACAAGCATCGCAGCTCAGTGTTACTCATTTTATAAATGAGTATTTAAATACACCCGACAGCTGGGCGGTCAAAAAATCGGTTTCTAAGGTTTTAGCTAGCTTAAATCAGTGGTTATATTCGCAATCAGTCAACTATAACCACTTAGGGCAACGCCAAGCAGATTGGATGACCACCTTTACGGCGCTTATATTAAAATCAGCTACGGGGTATATATTTCATTTAGGCGATACTCGCATTACGCGTTTACGCGATAATCAAATGGAAGCGATAACGCGGGATCATAAAGTAAATGATACGCTCACTCGTGCTTTAGGCGCGCAGTCACATCAAGAAATTGATGTTTACGAAGTTGACCTAAAAGCCGGTGATATTTACATACTGACTTGCGATGGTGTGCATGATGTATTGCCCTATAGTGAAATTGCCAACGAAATAAACGCCCATAACAACTTAGAGCAGGCAGCAAAGGCCATTACCTCACGCGCTATAGCACAAGGCAGTGATGATAATGTGAGTTGTTTATTAGTGAAGGTAAATAGCATTGCGCAGCAAAATCTAGATGAGCTTTATCAATCGTTAACGCAGCGCAAAATACCACCCGCATTAGAAGTTGGCCAAATAATTGATGGTTATACGGTTATTCGTAAAATCAACGAAAGCAGCCGATCGCACATTTATTTGGTACAGCAAGCACCTGATGCACCTCCCGTTGTTTTAAAGGCACCTTCGGTTAATTTTGAAGACGATATACACTACCTTCAAGGCTTTATACGCGAAGGGTGGGTAGGGCAACGTATTAATCATCCTAATGTAATGAAGGTTTTAAATACACAATCGCAAAGCCGTTTTTTATATCATATTTGCGAGTACATGGACGGACAAACCCTCAGTGACTATAAGCACGACGTCCCTTATTTAGAAATAGCTCAAGTGCGCAGTATTGTAGAGCAAATAGTGCATGCGCTAAGGGCATTTCAGCGATTAGATATGGTACATCGTGATTTAAAGCTCGATAACGTGATGATAGATGCTCACGGTAAAGTTACGTTAATTGATTACGGTACTGTAAGTGTTGCGGCTATGGATGAGTCGGTTAAGCAAATAGCCGATGACTGCCCACAAGGGACTATAGATTATACGGCTCCTGAAACACTTATTTCGCTGCACGCCGATTTTAAAAGCGATATGTTTTCGCTTGGGGTGATTGCTTATGAGTTATTGTGCTCGAAGCTGCCTTATAAAACATTACCGGCAAGTCATACCCCTATTGATTACAGCCACTGGCAATACACAAGTATTCGCAAGTACCGAGCCGATATACCCTTTTGGTTAGATCAGGCTTTAATGAAAGCACTTGCGCCAAAACCAGCGCTCAGATACCACGCATTTTCTGAGTTTTTAACAGATATTAGTAAACCTAATCCACATTTACAGAGCTCAGCCAACAAAATTTCAATAATGAAACGCGATCCAGTATTACTCTGGAAGAGCATTTCGCTGTGTTTATTTATCATTTTATTGTGCGTGCTCATAATTAAAAACTAAGAGACCAACATGTTAAATTATAAAAATAACTTACCTATTATTTTAATGATAGGGAGCATTGCTGCGCCTTCAATTAGTGTTGCAGCGCAAACCGACCTTAATTTTAGGCTGCGTTATGAAAGTGCAGAGCAAGATAACGCACTAAAAGATGCCAGTAGCTTAACGCTGCGTACACGCCTTACTCATAAAACCGATGAAGTGAATGGCTTTTCTGCTTTATTAGAGGTCGAAGATAGCCGAAGCCTATTAGGTGTAGACGATTACAACAATACGCTGGGTAAAAATACAAATTACTCAGTAATAGCCGACCCTGAAACCACAGAGGTAGATCAGGCTTTTGTTAAATACGCAAAAGATGCTTTATCAATTAAAGTAGGTAGGCAAGTAATAGCGCTTGATGGACAGCGTTTTGTAGGCCACGTTGGATTTAGGCAAGACAGGCAAACCTTTGATGCTGCAACAGTAAATTACACCTTTAATGATATTAACTTGGACTATAGCTACATAAGTAAGCGCAACCGTATATTTGCCGATAGCAAAGATATTGATGCATCCGATCATCTTATCAATGCAAGCTTTAAAACAAGCCTAGGTAAGGTGGTTTTATACAGCTATTTATTAAGTGACGATGCAATAGATAATGACAGCTTAGATACTTATGGTGTTTCTTTTAATGGTAATAAAACGCTCAGCGAGATTAAATTTTACTATAAAGCACAGTACGCCATGCAATCAGCATCAACGAGCATGAGTGATTTTAACGCTGATTACTATGCATTTGAAGGGGGGATAGATTTAGGCGGTTTAGGTATTGAAGCCGTTACATTAAAAGCTGGTATTGAGTCACTGGGTTCTGATAACGGCGATTATGGTTTTGCCACGCCGCTTGCCACAATGCATAAATTTAATGGCTGGGCCGATACGTTTTTAGCAACCCCAGCACAAGGGCTTGATGACACTTATGTAAATTTAAATGGTAAAGCTTACGGCGGTAAATGGCTGTTGGCGTATCACAGCTTTGATGCCAACGATAGCGCCAATGGCGTTGATGATTTAGGCACAGAGCTAAACGTACAATACGTAAAGCCTATTAATAAAACCTATGCTGTAGGCGCAAAATATGCCGATTATTCAGCAGGCGATAGCGCTGCAGGCAAAGTTGATACCCAAAAACTGTGGGTATGGGTAAGCGCTAAATTTTAAGTATTTAACCTAAACCCTCGTTATTTAATTTAAAGCGTTACAAGTTGGTGCAATAGCGCCAGCTTGTGGTGCTTTCACTTCTTTTTTACTGTATTAAATTAGTTAAGCTGTTGAAATATATTGTTTATATATCTGGCTTGCATATTGCTATAACCAACACATAATAAATTATACATTTAAAGTACCCATCTAAAGTTAAGTGTATTTTAAATCAAACAGGTGATTTTAATGCCAAGCAAGCAGCGTGTTGTAGTTGTCGGAAATGGAATGGTTGGCCATCATTTTGTACAACAGCTAGTATCACAACAAGGTGATACTCAAAATATGGAGATTACCGTACTCAGCGGTGAAGACCGACTCGCTTATGACCGCGTACAGCTTTCGTCTTTTTTTAAAGGTAAAACCGAAGACGATTTAGCACTTACCTGCAGTAAAACCTATCAAGATTGGCAAGTGTGCTTTCATACTCATTCTAAAGTGGTTGATATAAACCGCGATGCAAAAACAGTCACTACTGCAAAAGGCAAAACATTTGAATACGACAAGTTAATATTGGCTACCGGTTCATTTGCATTTGTACCACCCATTCCAGGTAAAGACCGTGAGCATTGCCTAGTTTACAGAACCATTAACGATTTACACGCCATAAAAAAATCTGCACATGCCAGCAAAGTTGGCGTAGTAATTGGCGGCGGTTTATTAGGGCTTGAAGCAGCCAACGCATTAAAGCAGCTTGGCTTGCAAACCCATGTAATAGAATTTGCACCACAACTTATGGGCGTACAAATAGATAGTGCTGGTGGTCGATTACTTAAAAATAAAATTACTGAACTTGGCGTTAAAGTGCATACCTCAGTGGCTACAGAGCAAATTATAGAAGGTGAAAACAGCCGTTATAAAATGTGCTTTAAGGGTGGTCAAACCCTAGAAACCGACATGATAGTATTTTCGGCCGGTATTCGCCCATACGATAACCTAGCTCGCGAGTTTAATTTAGAATTAGGTGAGCGCGGCGGCATTGTAATAAACAACCATTGCCAAACGAGTGATAAAAACATATACGCAATAGGCGAATGCGCCCTTTGGAATAACTTTATTTTTGGCCTTGTAGCACCGGGCTACGCGATGGCAAAAGTAGCGGCGGGGCATGTTTTACAACAGCTTTCTTCAAGTACAGCTTCAAACACACCTTTAAGCAACTATTCAAACAAAACTGATGAATTTAGCGGCGCCGATATGAGCACCAAGCTTAAATTAATGGGCGTTGAAGTGGGCTCAATTGGTGATGCCCATGCACGCAGTGAAGGCGCAATTAGCTATTACTTTGAAGATCAACTAAACGGTATTTACAAAAAAGTAGTCACTAATGAGCAAGGCAATAAGCTCATAGGTGCTGTACTGGTTGGCGATACCAGTGATTACGATAATTTATTGCAGTATCACTTAAATGGCATTGAGCTTAGTGTGCCCGCAGAGTCATTAATAATGCCGCTTGCAGGTGACGCGGGCGAGCTAAACGCTGATGATTTGCCACAAGATGCCATTATTTGTGCGTGCCACAAAGTGACAAAACACACTATTGAACAAGCGGTTATACAAGGTTGTAGCGATTTAAATAAAGTGCAGCAAGCTACTAAAGCAAGTACGGGTTGTGGAGGCTGTGAAAAACTAGTGCAAAGCGTTATTAGCAGTGCACTTAATAATAAAATAGCCACGCTAATCCCAGTAGATGAGCCTGTATCACAGAGCGCTTAACGCAAATAATAAGAGAGCAGTATGGAAACATTAAACACATGTTCAAACACACCTTTGCTTAAACAAACCACCTGCGCTTATTGTGGTGTAGGCTGTGGGGTTGATATTTCATTATTAAATAATACCCCAACAAAACTTGAAGGCACGCGCGAGCACCCCGCTAATTTTGGCCGCTTGTGTGTTAAAGGCACGCATTTGCTTGACACCACAGGCACTGATAATCGCTTAACATCGCCTCTTATTGACAACGAACCCGCCAGCTGGGATACGGCAACTGATTACGTTGCCAACAAATTTAACGCCATTATTAAAGAGCATGGACCGGAGTCGGTTGCGTTTTATGTATCGGGGCAGTTACTGACCGAAGATTACTACGTTGCCAATAAATTAATGAAAGGCTACATAGGCTCAGGCAATATAGATACAAACTCAAGGCTGTGTATGTCATCGGCGGTTGCCGGTTATAAACGTGCGTTTGGTGAGGACGTAGTACCATGTAGCTACGACGATTTAGAGCAAACGGAGCTACTTATTTTAATTGGCTCAAATGCAGCTTGGACTCACCCGGTACTATACCAGCGTATGGAGCGCGCAAAAAAGCTTAATCCAAACATGAAAGTAGTGGTTATCGACCCGCGAAAAACAGATACAGCCGAACTTGCCGATACCTTTTTAAATATAAAACCAGGCAGCGACGGGGCTCTTTATAACGGCTTGCTTACTTATTTAAGTGAACATAACTATTTAGATACGCAATTTATAAACGCGCATACAAACGGCTTTGAAACAGCGCTTGCAGAGGCTAAAAAGTGGAGTATTAAAGCGGTCAGTGATTTTTGTGATATTGACGCGCAGCTAGTCAGTGACTTTTACGCCTTATTTGCACAAAGCCCAACCGCTATTAGTTTTTATTCAATGGGTATTAACCAATCAAGCTCAGGGGTTGATAAGTGTAATGCCATTATAAATGCGCATTTAGCGTCGGGCAAATTGTTAAAACCTGGATGTGGCCCGTTTTCAATAACGGGGCAGCCTAATGCTATGGGTGGGCGTGAAGTAGGGGGTTTGGCAAATCAATTAGCAGCACATTTAGACATTGAAAACGACGCGCATCAACAGTTAGTGCAGCGTTTTTGGCAATCGCCAACAATAGCTAAAAAAGCAGGGTGTAATGCGATTGATATGTTTGATGAAATCGCCAAAGGGAAAATAAAAGCTATTTGGGTAATGGCAACCAACCCGATGGTGAGCCTTCCTAATAACGCAGCCATACAACATGCACTTGAGCAATGTGAGCTGGTGGTTGTGTCTGACTGTATTGCTAAAAGTGATACGCTAAAATTTGCTAATGTGGCGTTCCCATCAACCGGATGGGGCGAAAAAAACGGCACAGTGACTAATTCAGAGCGAAGAATATCGAGGCAGCGCCCGCTAGTTGAGCCATTTTCGGGGGCTAAAAACGATTGGCAAATAATGTGTTTAGTTGCCCAAAAAATGGGTTTTGAAGGATTTGATTTTACAGACCCAAGTGGCATTTTTGAAGAATGGGCACAGCTGACAGATTTTGAAAATAACGGAGATAGGCTATTAAATTTATCAGCCTTAGTGGGGCTTTCGCAGGAGCAGTACGATAACTTAAAACCCGTTATGTGGCCGGTACTAAAAAATGAGCAATATAAAAACGGGCAGGTTTTTGTTAATAATCAATTTAGCACCGCAGATAAAAAAGCCCGCTTTATTCCTATAACGCCCAAACTTCCTGTGCAACAAACCTCAAGCGATTACCCGTTTGTAATGAATTCAGGGCGAATACGCGACCAATGGCATACAATGAGTCGCACCGGAAAAAGTACAGCACTTTCTACTCATATAACGCGCCCATATATTGAAATAAACCCCATAGATGCCAGCAAATTAAACATAAAAGCAAACGATTTAATAACAGCCAATGCTAAAACAGGGCAAGTGACGGCTCATGCAAAAGTGACGAAGGCTGTGCGTAAAGGCGAATGTTTTATGCCTATTCACTGGAACAAGCAATTTGCCTCATCCGCTACGGTAAGTGGGCTCTATCAATCGGTTGTTGACCCTATTTCGGGCCAGGCTGAGTGTAAGCATGGTGCTGTTAATTTAGTTAAAGCGCAATTTGCTCAATACATGCAAATTTTTAGCAAAACAGAGCTTAAAATAACCAGTGATTTTTGGCTTAAAGTTAACGCAAGCAAATGTATTAACTACCAGTTAGCGCTCAATGAGCCGCAAAATGATTTGCTTTATTATTGCCAAACACTGACAGGGTTACAAGGGCAGTGGTCGGCAATGGGCAGTGCAAAAGCAATGCATATTCAATGTATTCAAAACGAGCAGTTAGTGTTTGTTGCAGTTATTTCGCCAGCTCAAAAAGACATATCACTTGAGTGGATAAATCATTTATTTGCAGAGCCTTTAATAACCTTTAGCCAATTACAGTCATTGTTGTATGCCACGCCTGATGAAGAATTTACTCAAGGCGCACAAGTATGTAGTTGCTTTAAAGTACGTGAACAACCCATTATAAACGCCATTAAAAGTGGTGAAAATACAGTAGAACAATTGGGGTCTAAACTAAAATGCGGCACTAACTGTGGGTCGTGTAAAACCCAGTTAAGCCAATTAATAAAGCAGCATACTACGCAAAACGCTAACAGTATTAATGTTGCAGTTGAAATGTAAATAAACAAGGAAGCATATGCTTAATGATCAATTTGGTCGGCAGTTTAACTATTTGCGCCTCTCAATTACCGATGTGTGTAATTTTAGTTGCACCTATTGTTTACCAAACGGGTATCAGTGCGATACCCCGCGTAACTTTTTAAATAAAAACGAAATAAACACCTTAGTAAATGCTTTTGCTTCACTTGGCACAAAAAAAGTGCGTATTACGGGCGGTGAGCCGTGTTTACGCAGTGACGTAACCGAGATTATAAAGCAGTGTAAAAACACCCCAGGCATAGAAAAAGTCGCCATAACAACGAATGGTTTTAACTTATTTAATAAAATTGATGAGTTTTACAGCGCTGGCCTAGATGCCCTAAACATTAGTATAGATAGCTTAAACCCGAGTATGTTTAAATTAATTACAGGACACGACAAGCTAACCCATATTTTAAAAGGGATAGACCGGGCAATTGAGCTGGGTATAAAAGATATAAAAATAAATGCAGTGCTGGCTAAGCAGTTTAATAAAAACCAATTAAATGATTTTTTAGACTGGGTAAAACATAAAAAAGTAACGGTACGCTTTATCGAATTAATGGAAACAGGTAATGGTGCCACCTTTTTTGAACAAAATCATTTAAGCGGGCAAAGTGTTAAAACGCAGCTTTTAGCACAAGGTTGGTTACAGGTAGTAAGAGGTAAATTAAACGGCCCTGCAGAAGAGTTTTGTCATCACGATTTTAAGGGGCGCATTGGCTTAATTATGCCCTACAGTAAAGACTTTTGTAAAAGCTGTAACCGATTAAGAGTATCGTCATTAGGCAAACTACATTTGTGCCTGTTTGCCGAGCAGGGAATAGACTTACGCCCGCATTTAAATGAGCAAGATACACCAGCCGCTGTAAACGCGATTCAAGCGGCAATGGGCAATAAAACCATTAGCCATGAGCTTGATAATCGCTTAACGGGCGCCACAACCCATTTAGCTATGTTGGGCGGCTAAAATGAGCAATAAAGCCGTGTTCACAGGAGTTGTACTCGCTGGTGGGCAATCATCCAGAATGGGCAGCGATAAAGCCAATCTCATTTTAAAAAATAAAACCTTACTGCAAAATGCATGTGAGTTATTAACAGCAGCAGGGGCAAGTGATGTACTTATAAGCCGTAATGTACAAAGTACTACTGCGCAATACATAGCTGATATATACCCAGGTTCTGGCCCGCTTGGCGGGATTTATTCAACCTTAATGGCGACAGAGCAAGATATACTTGTAACCGCTGTTGATATGCCATTGCTTACTTGCACTTTATTATCGCAAATTGTATCTGCAGCAAGCGATAATTCCCACTTTCAAACAAATCAGCCACAAATACATGCGTGGCACTTTGAAAATGAACCGTTACCCCTGTATATTCGTAACACCCAAAGCGTTAAACGTCATTTAAAACAATTACTCATAAACGCAAATAGTCATAAATCAGTTAAACAGTTTACCCGTAGTATTGGTGTGCAAACGCTAAAATGTAATAAAGCTCATGCACTTGTTAATACCAATACACCGGCGCAATTTAAAGCTGTTAACGAGCAATTTGACCAACACAAACCTAATTTATTGAGAAGAACCCTATGAGCCATACCACAGAGTCACAAATTGCATTAAACATTGCCGTAATGACAGTAAGCGATACACGCGATGAAATTACAGATACTTCAGGCCATTATTTAATTAAAGCCCTTACTGAAGCAGGCCATCACTTAGCGGATAAAGACATAGTTAAAGATGATGTTTACCAAATGCGAGCAGTTGCATCGCAGTGGATTGCCGATGACACCATTCACGCCATTTTAGTAACCGGTGGTACGGGCTTTACCGAGCGCGACTCAACACCAGAGGCATTTACACCGCTGTTTGATAAAAGCGTAGATGGATTTGGAGAGCTATTTAGACATATTTCGTACGGCGAAATTGGTAACTCAACTATTCAATCACGTGCGTTGGCGGGCCTTGCCAATAACACCGTTATTTTTTGTATGCCTGGCTCTACAGGCGCATGTAAAACAGCCTGGACAGGTATTATAAAAGATCAGTTAGACTCAATGCACAAGCCATGTAACTTTGCCCCGCATATTACTATTGGTAAAAAATGCGAATCGCGAGAGCAATAATATGCTGAGCCACGTAGATGAAAACGGCCAAGCAAACATGGTTGATGTATCGCTAAAAGAGGTCACTCTGCGCGATGCATCTGCCGAGGCCTACATTAAAATGAGCAAACAGGCTTTTGAGCAAGTGTTGCTTAATCAAAATAAAAAAGGTGACGTGTTAGGCGTAGCCCGTATTGCGGGTATTCAGGGCGCTAAAAAGTGCGCTGATTTAATTCCGCTTTGTCACCCGCTGGCACTGAGTAAAATAGCCGTTGATTTTGAACTTGATGAAGCAAATAGCCAAATTAAAGTTACTAGCTACTGTAAATTAGCAGGTAAAACGGGCGTTGAAATGGAAGCACTCACCGCTGTATCTGTGGCGACCCTTACATTATTTGATATGTGTAAAGCCGCCGACCCGCTTATGGAAATACACGGTATGCGTGTAACGCAAAAAGCAGGAGGCAAGCATGGTAGCTGGCAGCGAGACTAATTTAAATGATACTGATGCAGCTGCAGGGCATGTAAACGTACTGTTTTTTGGCCAACTAAAAGAGCGCCTAAAGTGCGATAAGTTAACCGTTGATATAGCGCATACCCTTAGCATTAAAGCGTTTAAACACATGCTGGTTGAGCAAAACCCACATTGGCAGGCATGGCTTGAAGAGCGTGATGTATTGTGTGCGCTTAATCAAACTATGTCATCAAGCGATGAGCTTGTAAAAGCAGGGGATGAACTTGCTTTTTTCCCACCCGTTACAGGTGGCTAATGAGTATAAGCATTAAAGTACAAACGCAGGATTTTTCAGTAGGCGAGCAACATGACGCACTTTGCAGTAATAACAAAAGTGATGGTGCCGTAGTGACGTTTACAGGGCTGGTGCGAGAATTTAGTAGCGGCGATAACGTAATCGCGCTTGAGCTTGAACACTACCCAGGTATGACTGAGCAACTACTGCAATCGATAGCCGATCAAGCGCAAACACGCTGGCAACTTGCCCGTATAAGCATTATTCATCGAGTCGGCTATTTAGCCCTTGGTGAGCAAATTGTATTTGTAGGGGTCACCTCCCGCCACCGCCAAGCCGCGTTTGAAGGCGCACAATTTATAATGGATTACTTAAAAAACCACGCCACGTTTTGGAAAAAAGAGCATTTTAAAGACTCCTCAAACTGGGTTGAGTTTAAACAAAGCGACAAGCAAGCGTTAAACAAGTGGGAAAAGTAGGTCTGTGTAAGCCTATATAAATGCGTTTATATAATATTAATGAAAAAATTTATCTCAAAAAGAGAATCAATAGAGTCAGCTTACCTTTGGATAGCGGCTCTACTTATTTTTATAATTATGTTAGAGCTATTAACTGGCTGGTCAATTGGGTCCAAAAGCTCTCCGAGTCAATCTTTAAATATTAATCCAGAGCAGTTTTGGCTGGAAATAAAACTTCAATGCGGTTTTGTTTCATGGGCAATTTTTAGAGCTTTTATTACATTCCCACTTTTTAGAGCGACTTACAATGGTATGCTTCGCTTTAGAGAAAAACACAAAACCATAGCAAATATCCTTTTCTATGTACTTACCCCTGTATTTGTAGTGTTTCTTATTTTAACTTTGTTATATATTTTTGACTTATAATCTTACTTTGTTGATCATCAAGGATGAATGATGAAACTTACGCACTCTTACTTTTAGCTATAATCAAAGGTTTAAGATGAAAATAATCTCTACCAACATCTCTAAAATAAAAACGGTTGTTCATAACGGCAAAGAGATCAAAACCGGTATTTTTAAAACGCCAACCAATGAGCCGGTTGTTATTGAAAAGCTAAATATAATAGGTGATGAACAAGCCGATTTAGTCAATCATGGCGGGGTGGATAAAGCGGTTTATGCGTTTTCGCACAATCATTACGATTATTGGAAGCGGACCCTTAAAAATGATGATTTAGCAGTCGGTGCCTTTGGCGAAAACTTCACAATTTCAGACCTTGATGAGCAAAATATTCATATAGGCGATCGTATTCGTATAGGTACTGCACTACTTGAAGTAAGCCAGCCCCGTGTGCCGTGCTTTAAATTGGCTATTGCACTTAATAATAAACAAAGCCTAAAACTGTTTACTCAGTATTACCACACGGGTGTTTATTTTAGAGTGCTTGAGCAAGGTGTTGCTAAAACGGGCGATGCTGTGACTTTTGAACATAAAGCTGAGCATAACATTTCGGTTAAAACGTTGTTTCAAGCCTTTTTTGATAAACACTACCCAGATTATGAAAGCGTATTATTAGCAGCACTTGAACTACCCGAGCTTGCACTTGAGTGGCAGACTAAAATCAAAAAGAAATTGGGGAGTTAAAAGAGCGTTATTAAAGCTATATTACCCTTAATAAAAGCTCACTTTTAGCTGTATTATTTAGTTTGTTAAGTGAGCGACCGCTGATATGTATTTGCACACCAATTGGCTTAATGTGTCGTATTGCTGTTTGTTATTTATCGGCTTACTAAAATCACTACTTACCGCCACTGCGCATGCCCCCGCTGTAAACCAATGTGTTAGGTTGTCTAAATTAATGCCGCCTACGGGCATTAATGGCACATCAGAAAAAGGCCCCGTTAGCGCTTTAAAGTAATTAATCCCCATACTGCCTGCCGGAAAAACTTTAATAATATCGGCGTTATACTCTATGGCATTGGCAATATCGGTAGGGGTGAGTGCGCCCATTAACACAGGTAAACCATGGCGGTGAGCAAGCTCTACCACGGCTTGATTAGTATTTGGTGTAACTATAAATTGCGCACCGGCATCAATCGCTTGTTGCGCAAGGGCGGTGTTAATTATTGTGCCTGCGCCAATGAGTGTATTTTTATAAGCAGCGCGTGCTTTTGCTATTTCTTGCTCAAAGCCAGGTGTATTTGAGGTGATTTCTAGCGCGTTAATGCCTGTATTAACTAAGCAATTAATTAAAGGGGCTACATCGCTTTGTTGCTTTAAGCGAAGTATAGCAACTAACTTATGTTGCTTAATTTGGTTGCTTATTTTTATTCTGTTGGCATTTAAAATTTGGCTCATAATGTCACTTCACTTTATTTAATACAGAGTCACACGTGTAACAGCAATCGGCAATAATACTTAATCATTTTGGGGCTAAACGCGTTAAAAAGCACTCACTTTGATCATTTTGAATAACTAAATAGCGAGTTTTTGTCTAGTTATCAACACGCTTTTGCACCCTCAAAATAGCACACTTAATTAAATGGATTGGTATAAACGTTTTTTTCTCATAAAAAAACCGCTGAAATATCAGCGGTTTTTTATAAGTAATAAATTACATTACACGCATGCCTGGCTCTGAGCCATCGTCTGGGTTAAGAATGTAAATTTCTTTACCGCCAGGGCCTGCAGCTAATACCATACCCTCTGACATACCAAAGCGCATTTTACGAGGTTTAAGGTTTGCAACCATTACAGTCAGTTTGCCTTCAATGTCTTCTGGTGCGTAAGCCGATTTAATACCAGCAAACACTTGGCGTGTTTCGCCGCCTAAATCCAGCGTAAGTTTAAGTAGCTTATCGGCGCCTTCAACATGCTCTGCTTTTGCAATTTTAGCAACGCGTAAGTCAACTTTTGCAAAGTCATCAAATTCAATTTCATCCGCAATTGGCTCTTTTGCAAGTGGGCTATTAGGGTCAATTGTTACTTTTGATTCTAGGCTTTCTTTTGATTCTTCAACCATTTTGTTCACTTTATCCATTTCTACACGTTGCATGAGCGGCTTAAATTTATTGATAGGATGTGCAACAAGTGCATTTTGAACGCCATCCCATGCTAAGTCGTCATTTAAAAAGGCTTCTACGTTTGCAGCCATACCTGGTAATACAGGTTTTAAATAGGTAATTAAAACACGGAACAAGTTAAGGCCAAGCGAGCACACTTCGTGCGCTTCTTGCTGTTTTGCTTCATCTTTAATGAGTACCCATGGCGCTGCGGCATCAATAAATTGGTTTGCTTTGTCGGCTAGGGCCATAATTTCACGAATTGCGCGGCTGTATTCACGGTTTTCATAGTGGGCAGTAATGCTTGGTGCAGCAGCTTGAAATTCTTCAAGTAGTTCTGGCTGCATAATTGTGCTACTTAATTTACCGTCAAACTTTTTAGTAATAAAGCCTGCACAGCGGCTTGCTATGTTTACTACTTTACCTACTAGGTCTGAATTTACACGTTGTGCAAAGTCTTCTAGGTTTAAATCAAGGTCAATAATACCGCTGTTTAATTTAGCTGCGTAGTAATAACGTAAGTACTCTGGGTCTAGGTTATCAAGGTAAGTACGTGCTTTTATAAACGTACCCTTTGATTTAGACATTTTCTCGCCATTGACGGTTACAAAGCCATGTGCAAACACGTTAGTTGGCTTTCTAAAATTAGCGCCCTCTAGCATGGCTGGCCAAAATAAGCTGTGGAAGTAAATAATGTCTTTACCAATAAAGTGATAAAGCTCAGCATCAGAACCTTCAGCCCAAAATGCATCAAAGTCGAGGCCTTTTTCGTCACATAGATTTTTAAAGCTTGCCATGTAGCCAATTGGCGCATCTAGCCATACGTAAAAGTATTTGCCCGGTGCATTTGGAATTTCAAAACCAAAGTAAGGCGCATCGCGGCTAATATCCCACTGTTGCAGGCCATCGGTAAACCACTCATCTAACTTATTCGCCATTTCTTGCTGAATAGAGCCAGAGTGTAGCCACTCTTTAAGCATGCCTTCAAATGCTGGCAGGTCAAAAAAGTAATGCTCTGAATCTTTTAAAATTGGCTCTGCACCTGACATTACCGAGCGCGGGTTTATTAATTCGGTTGGGCTGTAAGTTGCGCCACACGAGTCACAGCTATCGCCATTTTGGTTTTCAGACTTACACGTTGGGCAAGTGCCTGTTACAAAGCGATCTGGTAAAAATATGCCTTTTTCAGGGTCGAATAACTGTGAAATAGTGTGCTTTTTAATATGACCCGCATCATTAAGGCGGTTATAAATAAGCTCACTCAGCTCTTTATTTTCTGAGCTGTGGGTGCTGTGGTATTTATCAAACTTAATGTTAAAGTCGGCAAAGTCGCGCTGGCGTTCAATGCTTACATTTTTAACCATTTCTTCAGGCGTGATCCCTTGCTTTTGCGCATTAAGCATAATTGGCGTGCCGTGAGCATCGTCGGCGCAAACATAATAAGCTTCGTGGCCTTGTAGCTTTTGAAAACGTGACCAAATATCAGTTTGAATATATTCCAATAAATGGCCTAAGTGAGTAGGGCCATTTGCATAAGGTAATGCGCTGGTAATGAGGATCTTTCGCTGCGTCATAATCATTCCGAATTGAGGATAAATCACCATTTTTACTACAAAAAAGGCGGTTATCATTAATTTATCCATAAGCTTTGGACTAACGGTACGCGCAGCTTATGGATTTTTGTTAATTGACTGGTGTTAATGCCCTGAATGTTACATAATTCTGTGGCACTTTTCATCAAAGAAACGCTATTTAATTGCTATGTTTGGACTGTCGAAACTATTCTCCTCTAAATCGGTGCAAAAACAACCGATTATTACTGCCTTAGCGGCGTATCGAAGCGCGGCATTTGCCGTAGGTATTGATGAAAGTTTTATTGATACCATTTCGCAAAATGACGATAAATCAATACACATTAAAATAACGCTGCCATTTGCGGCTCAATCAGAAATGCCGTTAGTTGAGCAGCACGTAAGTGAAAGTATAAATACACCGGTTATCATAGACTCTGCGGTGACTATAAAAGAGCCTGCGAAATTTAAAGCCATTAAACACATTGTGCTGATTGCCTCAGGTAAAGGGGGGGTAGGAAAATCAACTACTGCTGTAAATTTAGCCGGGGCGCTTAAAAGCGAAGGCGCAAAAGTAGGGATTTTAGATGCTGATATTTATGGGCCATCTATTCCTATGTTATTGGGGCTTGTAGGTGCAGAGCCACAAACCAAAGATAACAAACTACTACAGCCATTTGATGCCAACGGCATTAAAGCGCAATCAATCGGCTTTTTAGTGCCAAGTGATGACGCAACGGTATGGCGAGGGCCAATGGCATCGGGAGCGCTCAACCAATTATTAAACGAGACAGATTGGGGCGAACTTGACTACTTAATTGTTGATATGCCACCGGGTACGGGCGATATACAGCTAACAATGAGCCAAAAAGTGCCTGCCAGCGGCACTGTTATTGTGACGACACCGCAAGATTTAGCCCTTGCCGATGCGCAAAAAGGCATTGCAATGTTTAATAAAGTAAACGTACCTGTGCTTGGGCTTATAGAAAATATGAGTCACTACATTTGTAGCCACTGCGGAGAAGCCAACCATGTGTTTGGCAAAGATGGCGCAGAAAAACTTGCTCATAAACACGGCGTACCGGTGTTAAGCCATATTCCACTTGCCATAGATATTCGTGAATACTCAGAGCAAGGTAAATTAATCGCCAGCGATATCAGCGCGGCTATTAGCAACACATACAGCGCAGCGGCAAGACTGATTGCCAGCACGCTTTTTTATCAGCAGCACCAACACAGTGTTGAGATAGTGATAACGCAGGACTAAGAAAAAATGAGACTCTCAGATACCCATATTAAAGAATATTTAAGCGATGGCCGCATAGTGATTGAGCCTGCGCCGACTAACGAAATGATTTCGGGTGTGACAGCCGATTTGCGTTTAGGGAACAAATTTAGAACCTTTAACGCACATAACGCAGCGTACGTAGATTTAAGTGGCCCTAAAGATCAGTTAAATAAGGCTATGGAATCAATAATGAGTGAAGAGATTGAGCTTGCCGACGGCGAAGCTTTCTTTTTACACCCAGGTGAACTGGCATTAGCCATTACCCATGAAAAAGTAACACTTCCTGCCGACATAGTAGGCTGGTTAGATGGTCGTTCGTCACTTGCCCGCTTAGGTTTAATGGTGCATGTAACAGCTCACAGAATCGACCCAGGTTGGAGTGGTAATATTGTTTTAGAATTTTACAATTCAGGTAAGTTGCCACTAGCGCTGCGCCCAATGATGAAAATTGGTGCAATGAGCTTTGAAATGCTTTCAGGACCCTGCGAAAACCCTTACAACATTCGTAAAGATGCAAAATATAAAGATCAAAGTAGTGCGGTAGCAAGCCGCATTAGCGACGATAACCTATAACAATATAAAACTATTAAGCGTTTAAATAGCAGATTTGTTTGCTAGCTTAAACGCTTAATAACATATATCAATGTGCATTATTGCTTACACTGATATTAAATGTGTTTTTTATTTCTGGCTTTATAAACGAGTAAAAACTCGACTAATATAGATAATAAAATAACTATAATTACAATGCCTTGAATAGTGTGCAGCCTTTTAACCCTGTCAACACTCTCTTTTTCGTACTGCATAACTACCGTATTAAACGCTTTTAAAAGCGGCTCTTTTGCTAAAGAAAAAAAACTTTCTTGCGCTGTATCTAAATTAAGTGTTTGTGTTTTTAACTTGAGTACTTCTTCAACTCTATCCGAAAACATACTTAATTTTTTATCGACATTAATAGGCTCTTTAAAATACATTGCTAACAATTCCTTAGATAGCGGGCTTTCATCGCCTAATACTTGCGCCCCATAATGCTCACTTAATAAGTATTTATGATTATTTTTTAAAGAGTTTAAAGCATTAATGGCCAGTAATTTAGAATCCTGCGAGCCATACATTAAGTACTCTAAAGTAAACATACTCACTCGTTGCGAAAGCATTCTTTGTTGACCACTTACATTTACGAGTTTTCCAGTATCGGTTTGCGCTTCAATGACTTCATCAAGCATAAAGTGAATACAGATAGATAAAATTGCAATTACAGTTAAGGGAACAATATAAACAAAAGAGATAGCGCCATGCTTTTTATTTGTAAAATCAGTATTTACCATTTAATTGCTACTTAATTTAAAATTATTAATGCTTTAGGATAGGATAGATTAAATATAAGATTTTTCACGTAATTAAAGTTTACAAGGTAGTTTGTGGCTTATTGAGATTTATGAAGTGCATAACCTAGTAGTTCAAAATACTTATTAAGGGCTTTATTTGCTTTATTAATATGCTCATTATCAGGGTAAATTAAATTACTGCTTTTTAAGCCACTAACCAAAAAGCTATTTTGAATAGTGCTGTGAGCTTCTATACAGGCTTCAAAGCAGCGCGCTGCTAATTCCTCAGGCATACTCATGTAATTCATGTTGTGCGCTTGGTCGTGTTTTATGCACGTTTGTACAAATTCATTCGCATCTTCCCCATCAAAATCTAAAAACACGTTTTTGTAAAAATCGTTTAGCGCACTATTAAGTGGGTGAGATAAATTTGGCGTATTTGAAAGCCATAAATTTGATGCAAAACCAAAGCGAGGTTTTGCATTAAATAAATGCTCGCTTATATGGTGATCGAACGCATGAAACCATTCGTGAGCCAATGCGCCACCGCCGGCGTTTTTTGCTAAAGCAAGGGTTTGTGAAGCTGCGTTATAATGCGCTTGGACGCCTTTTTGACCGCCATGCCCAAAGGCAAAATTTAGTTTGCCGCGCAGGCCAATAGCTTTGGGCGGTAAATGTAATATTTGAGCAAGGTCGGCGAGGGCATCGTAAATTAAGTTTGCACTAATAAAATGCTCTTCTTTGGTCACCCATTTTCCTACAACCATAGATCTAAAGCCAAAGGTGTCTCTAATATCGCTAAAGTCAACTTGGTCGTCAAAGCGGTAGTCTGGCCCTTTACGAGTGAATCCGCGTTTTAATCTGTTTGGGTAATTACGCATTTACATTTAATGGTGGCTAATTTAAGTAACGTGCTTTTACGTGTTCGGGCATGTGTTGGGTTTGTTTTTGTATTAGTTCGTCTAATAAATTGTAAAGCGGGGCAGGGTTTAGCTGCTCTATTAACAACAAACTATGTGCAACGGCCTCAAGCGTAGAAAGACTGTCGGCTCTGGGGGCTTTTCTAATAGCGTAACGGTTTTGCGGTAACTGCTTAAAGCTCACTGTTTTAAATTTAGTGAGTAGCGGGGTCAGCTGCAAAATTTTATAGGCTTTTTTCCAGGTGCCATCAATCACGATTAAGTGCGTAATTTTACTTAAGGCTGGCTTTGGGTTTGTATCATCTAAGTTGGTGGCGTGCTCATTAGGGTAGAGCAGTACCGTGGACTCCACAGGTAAAGAGTTGAGCATGGCAAAGTCTGTGTTATTTTCCCCTTTGATTATTTTGCAGTCAGTTAGGCTCAAATTAAGCAATTTTGCCGTGTTTTTCGCTATTTTTTCTTCACTGGGGTGTTGTAGAATAACCACGCTAACTTTATTTGTTAAACGTTTAATGGCCCCGCATATACAGGTAGAGGGCGTAAACAAACAGCGTTCACAAACTTGGCGAGTCATTAATTAAACTTTTTATTGCGAGTGTATTTTGATAATTATACATTTATAAAGTAATAAAGTTGGATTTTTTTACGCATAGATATACAGTAATACTATTAATTATAAAATGACACGGAATGTTTAAAAGGGCTTAAAATATGACAGAAGTACAAATAGATGAGGCTGCTCTAGAAAGTATGCAGTCGTTACTTGGTGAGCAGTTTAAAGATACACTTGAATTTTGCTGCAGTGAATTTGAGCGCCTTGGTAATGAAGTAATTGCAACCATTGGTAACGATAAAGAAGCGGCGATTCGTCATGCCCATAGTTTAAAATCGAACGCGGCTCAGTTTGGTGCCACGAGTTTATCTGATGTAGCCCGTGATATTGAACTTAATCTAAATCAAGATAACTTAGCGCAAGCTGTTACGGCATCTACAGATTTATTGGCGCAAGTAAGTGGTTCGCAGGCCCAATTAAGAGCGTGGGTAGAGTCTAATTAACTTTATTTGTTAACGTGAATTTATTTCAGTATTAAGCAACTAATTACGCTGGCATTTTACGCCTTTACTAGGGTAGTCTTAGACTTTACTAGGGCGTGTTTGGCCTCTCGATAATAAATTTGATCACGCATTGCCCAAGGGCCACCCTTGGGCTAGTAACACAATTTTACCGAGCCCATTAGGTTATAACCCTCGCATTGAACAAACCCACTCCTAGTTCATTATTTTTTTCCATAAAGCCAGTTCGCCCCAAAGAGGTAAAAATGTCAGATATTAAAAAGAGTCACAAATTAGAAGGTGTATGTTATGACATTCGTGGACCGGTTTTAGCGCAAGCCAAAAAAATGGAAGACGAAGGTCAAAAGGTACTAAAGCTTAATATTGGCAACCCTGCGGCGTTTGGTTTTGATATGCCAGAGGACATGCATCGCGATATTATTCGTAATTTGTATTCGGCCCAAGGCTACTGCGACTCTAAGGGGTTATATTCAGCCCGTGTAGCGGTTTATCAGCATTACCAGCAACGAGGTTTACATAACCTAGATGTAGATAATATTTATATTGGTAATGGGGTGAGCGAGCTTATCCAAATGATCACTCAAGCGTTATTAAATAACGATGATGAAGTGCTTATTCCTGCGCCTGATTACCCACTGTGGACCGCGTCAGTTAAATTAGCAGGCGGCAACCCTGTTCATTATTTATGTGATGAAGAGCAAGACTGGTTTCCAGATATTGCTGATATAAAAAGTAAAATTACGTCTAAAACAAAAGCGCTTGTACTAATTAACCCTAATAACCCAACCGGGGCGGTTTATAGTGACGATTTACTTTTAGAGTTAATTAATGTGGCGCGCGAGCATAAGCTGTTACTGCTTAGCGATGAAATTTACGAAAAGATTTTATACGATGGCATCACTCACACCTCAATTGGTGCGCTATGCGACGATGTGCCCATTATTACCTTTAATGGCTTAGCTAAAACTTACCGTGCAGCGGGTATTCGTATGGGCTGGATGGTACTAAGCGGGCGTACTTCTGCAATGGAAGATTTACGTAAAGGGCTAGATATTTTATCGTCTATGCGTTTGTGTGCCAATGTACCCGCGCAATATGCGATACAACAAGCGCTAGGGGGTGTGCAATCAATAGATAGCTTAATCGACCCAGGCGGGCGATTATATGTTCAGCGCGATATTGCTTGGCGTGGGCTTAATGCTATTGAAGGGATAAGCTGTAAAAAGCCAAAAGGGGCGCTTTACGCCTTTGCTAAAGTAGACACGGCTCATTTTAATGTCACTGATGATGAAAAAATGATGTTTGATTTACTAAAAGCAGAAAAAATATTATTAGTGCATGGGCGTGCATTTAATTGGCCAGAGCCAGATCACTTTAGGTTAGTGTTTTTACCTAACAAAGACGATTTATCGAGTGCGATGCTTAAAATGCAGCGCTTTTTTAAAGACTATCGCCAAGTTTAGTTAATTCCAACTAATGCGCTGTAAAATAAAAAACGAGCTTAAATAGCTCGTTTTTTATTTACGCGATAATGCTGATAGGGCTTATTAGTACGCGCGGTCAACTCTTACGGTATTATCACTTAAATAGACCAACCGTACGTTATCACCTTTACTAAAGCGCATTGACTGGTCTTGGTCTTGTACCACCATGTATTGATCGCCGTTTTCTACCTGAATCAATAACTCTACGAGGTGTGTTTGCTTATAATAGCTTTTTTGCTGATTATTATGCGCCACGCTTCCGCCAATGACTGAGCCTAAAATAGTGGCGACGGTACGACCGCTCCCACCACCAAATTGATTACCGACAACACCCCCGAGTAGGGCGCCGCCAAAGGTTTTCCAGCCATTATTTTTGTCTTGCACAAGCTCTTGTTCGGTAATTTTACGTACAGATTTTACATCGCCAAATAAAACCTGTTGTACAGGCACGGCTTTGTTTCGCTCATAGTTAGCAAAACTTGGTGCACTGAGTGTAAGCAATGCACACATTGCTATGGTTAAGGCTTTCATAGATGTCTCCTGTTGGTGTTACGCAAAGGCGATATTTTGCCTTTGCGTGGATATGTATACCAATGCGCAAAAATACTTAATCATTTTGCGGCTAATCGTGTCGCTAACTAAGTTAAAAATTCTCATTTAAAACAAATAAATAGCAATTTTTCCTAGCTATCAACGCGTTTATCCAGCCTCAAAATAGATCAGTTAATTAAGCTAATTGGTACTATTACCAACCAAATGTCGATTTTTCTTTCGTTTTACGAATTTCAGTTTCGTCTGCCCATTCTACTAGGCCGCTTTGCATATCCATTAAGCGCATTGTAAATTTGTAATACACATCTGATTTATCAGCATTTGATTTAACAATGCTCGATAAGTTGCCGTACAACATGTATTGCGCACCAATTTGTTTACCAAAGGCAACTGCGGTGGCTGGATTTACAAGGGCATCTTCGTTTTGAAAGTTAAGCTGCTCACGTACTGATTCAACACGGGTCATGTCAACAAAACGAAACTTACCGCTGCGCAACAGTTGCGTAGAGATTGAGTCGGTAATAGATTCAGTGTCTATGTGTTCACTGGTTTTATTTTTAATGCGCTCAACAAATACCACAGGGCGTTTGTTTTGGGTCATTGTACCAATAACCGGCGAGCTGAGTAGTGAGTCGGTCATTTGGCTGGCTACTTTTTGTAAATCGGTAGAGCCAAAGTTTATATCGGTGGTTTCTACTGCTTGCGCGTCGCCATAACTAACTACGGCTTTATTGGCACAACCGCTTAAAATGAGTGCGCTAAGGCCAATAACTGCATAACTCGATAACGTTTTAAATTGTGTAGTGATCATCTTTATAACCCTTATTCTTTAAATTCTTGTGCGTCGGTAGACACTTCTCTTACAGCGAGCGAAAATGTAACCGCATCCGGTGTTGGCGCTAAGCCGGGTAATTGTGTTTTAGAAAAACCAAACAGTGTTAAGGCTTGCCAAGGTGAGTGGTTTCCTTTAATTACAAACCCGTCTTTGTCGTACCAATTAAACTGATACTGTAAATATTGCGACTTTTTATATTGGCTGCTTAGTGTTACTACCACGTCGGTTAACTGGTTTGTTTGGCGTGTTTTAACATCGGTAATGGCAAGCTTTTCACCTAGAGCAGGATTATCAACATGTAACTGCTCGTTAAATGTATTTTTGCTTTGCTCAACCGAAATGCCTGATGTATCAGGTTGGCTTGCACATGCCCCAAGCATTAATGCAGCCACTAATGGCAAAGTATATTTCATGATGACTCCTAGAGTTGAACCACATGGTAGTTAAAATAGTTATTAATAGAGGTTAGGTAAATTAAGGTTAACCCTTGCTTACTAACGGTAAAATTAATAGGCGCATGGTTGCCTATTAAAAGTGTATGCGACCCTGCATTTAAACTGCTACGTGCCATGCTTATTTGATTAGGTAAAGTAAGCCAGCTGCGTGTATCGGCCTGCTCAGACGCCAAATTATAAATATTAGCAATGATATTGCCTACATCACCTGTGCTACGTGCAAGCTCTGCGCGCACTTTTTCTTTGGCTACTAAGCGTAATACTTGCCTAGATACGCGAGCCGGTATTTGTTGCTCTAATGTTTTAGCCGCTAATGCTTCTATATGCACTAATGGGTTGAGCTCTAAATTTTGCGAACCTATATTTACGCCATTAATGTTAGCTATAAACGCATTATCTTTATAAACCGGCATTGCTAAACTGTAAAAACGCGCATCGCCACCTGAGGTATAAATAGGCAAGCGTAATTTAAATTCATCTTGTTTAGGCACTAAGCCTTGTTCAACCAATATAACCACTTCACCGTGATTAGCACGAAGGGGCTTTAATGGGCTAAAGCGGCGCTCAAACTCTTCTAAATCTTGGTTAAAACCTTGCTTTTTAGCTAATCGCATTACATCTTGCTGTAAGTAGTGATTGTCAGGTTGAATCTCTAATGCTTTTTTATAATCAATGTAGGCATCATCGTATTGTTTATCACTTTGGTACAACAGCGCAGACAAATAAAACGTAAAGGCATTTTGAAAACCATTTTTAATACCGCGTGTCACATTACTCATACTTGGGTAATGCTGTTGTGCTTGCTCAATTGTGTCGTTTATTTGTGTTTTATTATCTGCAAGTGCATCGACTTGTACTTTGTTAGCGCGACGTATTTCAACCAAGGCGCCTTCTAAATCACTGTTGTATACATAATTAAGTGCTTTGTAGCTATGTAGCATGCTCATTTCATATGCCGGTGGTACATAGGTAATGGCAGAGTCGTTAGTAAATAAGGCGTTACTTTGTTCAAGCCCTGCACTTAATTGAATTTTTGCTGCTTCTCGTTTTGTTTGTACCTGGGCGTATACATTTTCAAATTGTTGCTGTGAAA
This sequence comes from Pseudoalteromonas sp. 2CM28B, assembly GCF_023161935.1. Lineage (NCBI taxonomy): Bacteria > Pseudomonadati > Pseudomonadota > Gammaproteobacteria > Alteromonadales > Pseudoalteromonadaceae > Pseudoalteromonas > Pseudoalteromonas sp. 2CM28B. The sequence continues at coordinate 296,486 of NZ_JALNTH010000003.1, read as the reverse complement.
GACTTTGCTCGTTAGCAAGGTCTTTTAAACGGGCTTGCTCTAATTGGTTAAGTAAATAGCTACTGTGTAACTTACTATTGTTGGCAATAAGTGATTGAGCCTGTTCAATATTGTTATTTTTAATTGCGTTTCTTACAGGCGTCATTTGGCTTGCATAGTCGTTAAATAAATCATTAAAGCCTATGGTGCTGCATCCACTTAATATAAAACAAACACTTAAAATTATACTTTGGCGCACTGAGCACTCCTATATAGTTAGGTTTTAAAGATTAACATACTCTGGTTTTGGATTTGTGTGAAATAGTGTAAAAAAGCGTAGCCTAATTTAGGGCATATAGACCTGTGAGGATTTAAAAATTATTCTCCCTAAGGTCAGCGCGAGTTAGTTAAATTACGTGTATTTAAGGTAGGCATATCATCATGAATAGCTTGTGAATACCAGAGGATAGACGCTTAATTACAGCAATTTAGCAGTATATAAAGTTATAATGCTGCGAATAAGATTAGAGTAATTACAACAATGCCGCTTTACAGCTAAATGGCTCAGCTGTTTAAATACAGAGCTGGCTGAGCAAGCCAATTTAAAGCATCTCATTATAAGGTTTTAGTTAAGGAGCGATTTTGAAAGCCACTTTATACACCCTCGTTGCATTAATAGCCTTTGCGGCAAATTCTTTACTTTGCCGTATGGCGTTAGCGCAAGGTTATATTGATGCGTGGAATTTTACAATTATCAGGCTCGTAAGTGGTGCCGTGTGTTTAGGCTTAATTATGGCTGTATATACGTATAACCTTAAGCGTAAGGGGGCGCTTAATGACGCTATTTTAAGTGATACCGGAAGTTGGCGAAGCAGTATTAGTTTATTGGTATATGCACTTTGTTTTTCTATTGCTTATATAGAGCTAGATACAGGCACCGGTGCGCTTATTTTATTTTCAGCGGTGCAACTTACCATGATTGGTTGGGGCATATATAAAAAAGAGCAGCTAAGTAAATTGCAGTGGGGGGCTTTTTTTGTCGCGTTAGCTGGGTTTGTGTATTTAATGTTGCCCTCTGCCGCTGTGCCTTCTTTGTTAGGGGCATCGCTTATGGCGTTAAGTGGCGTTGCATGGGGCGTTTACAGTATACGCGGTAAAGCGTGTGTATCGCCGCTGCGGACCACCGCCTTTAACTTTATTAGAAGCTTAGTGGCTATTCCTGTTTTATTACTTGTAGCAATAGGCTATTTAAAAACAGTAAGTATGCAAGGGGTGTTACTAGCGTGCGCCTCGGGCGCCATTGCATCAGGCATTGGTTACAGTATTTGGTATGTGGCCATGCCGCTACTAAAAAGCACGCAAGCGGCGGTCGTACAGTTATGTGTGCCTGTACTGGCTGCTATCGCTGGTATGTTGTTTTTATCTGAGCAGGTAACAGTGGAGTTTATTATTGCAAGCTCACTAATACTTGGCTCGGTATTGGTGTTTATATTAAATAAGCATACAGCGCGGTAATGCCAATAAAAGTTGCCACGTTTTATCAGTACTGATGGCTTTTTAAATGACTAAAAGCCCGTTATTAAGGCGGGCTTACATTTGTTATAAAACGTTTATATAGCGCGGGTAAATTATCTAAAATAGCTGACTTACCCTCTAAATCGCTGTTGCTTATACATTCGTAAAGCATCGCTTCACTCAATGTGTTTACTAACCGCTGAGATTGCTTAATATGGCTAATATGCCAAAGTTCAGGTGCTACGCCGCCTAAATCCAGTTTGTAGGGGCGATAAAAACCATATTTAGCTAGATTTTTATCAAGCCACTGGCTGAGTGGCGCAAATGGCCCCCCATGTTGGTATTCATCAGGGGTAAGTTGCAGCTTATAGTCATCGCTAATTGCAGCGGTATCATACACATCAAGGTCGGTTCCTAAATGATGCCGACTAGCTCCTGGCAAGGCAGAGTAGAGCATAATAGCCGTGCATTTTTCCAGCTCATTTAGCTTGCTTAAATCCACTATCTGTTGCTGTTTATTAAAAACAGGGCGTATACCTAAAAACTTGTTATTCCAAATCATAGCTTGGCGATTAAAATCGCGAAAACTTGAGGCAATAGTCAACTCAAAGCCAGCATTTTTAGCGCCATTTTGCAGGGCTAAAAAGTCATCAATAATATCAGTATGTAACCGATGCGATTGAATCTCAGTGAGGTGTGTATCACTTTGTCCAGTGATACACATTGCTAATGTATTGGTATCGAGTGCCATTAGGTTAACAGTTGCTCTAAAATTTGCTCGTAAATATCAGCTAAAGCGATTAAATCATCGGTGCTTACACATTCATCTACTTTATGAATAGTGGCGTTGCGCGGGCCTAGTTCAATCACTTTTGCGCCTGTTTGCGCTATAAAGCGCCCATCTGACGTACCCCCGGTGGTTTCGAGGTTAGTGGTTAAGCCCGTGACAGATTTAATCGCATTTACGGTGGCATCAACTAACGGGCCATGCTCGGTTATAAACGGCAAGCCGTTTACTATCCAGCTTAATTCGTAGTTTAAGTCATGCGTTTGTAAAATAGCATTAACCCGTTCTTGCAGTTGCTGATGAGTTACTTCGGTACTAAATCTAAAATTAAATTGCACCTCAAGCTCGCCTGGTATGACATTACCGGCTCCCGTGCCACCATTTATATTTGATACCTGGAAGCTGGTTGCGGGGAAAAATTCATTGCCGTTGTCCCACACGGTTTGGCTAAGTTCAGTAATGGCGGGGGCAGCCAAATGAATTGGGTTTTGTGCTAAGTGGGGGTAGGCTACATGGCCTTGCACACCTTTTACTTTTAAAAAGCCAGTAAGGGAGCCACGACGGCCATTTTTTACTACATCACCGAGTACATCTCGCGATGAAGGCTCACCCACTAAGCACATATCAATTTTTTCGCCGCGTGCTTCAAGCGTATCTATTACTTTGGTTGTACCGTTGATAAAGGGGCCTTCTTCATCAGAGGTAATTAAAAATGAGATAGAGCCTTTATGATCAGGATTTTTAGCCACAAAGCGCTCAGTAGCAACAAGCATTGCCGCCAGAGAGCCCTTCATATCAGCTGCGCCTCGGCCATGCAGCAAACCATCTTCAATTAAGCCTGAAAATGGCGGGTGCTGCCAGTTTTGTGCAGGTCCTGTAGGGACTACATCGGTATGGCCTGCAAAACAAAAGTGTGGCGACTGGTTTCCTTTTCGGGCCCATGTGTTGAGTGTATCGGTAAAAAATAACGACTCAATATTAAAGCCTAGGGCTTTTAAACGCTCGTTCATCATTGATTGGCAACCCGCATCTTCAGGGGTTACCGACTCGCGCTGAATAAGCGCTTGTGCAAGTGCAATTACTTCATGTGTCATTATTTAAATATCTCATCGTATTGCGCAGCTTTAAAGCCTAAGTGGTAGCTGTTGTTATTTACAAGCACTGGGCGCTTGATCATAGCTGGTTGCTCTACAAGTAATGTTATAGCAGTGTCTTTGCTTAGGTTTTGCTTTTGCTCATCACAGAGTGCGCGATAGGTTATGCCACGCTTATTAACTAATTGCTCCCAGTCAATATGCTCAGCAAATTCATTTACAAGCTGCTCGTTTACACCGTCTTTTCGGTAATCGTGAAAGGTAAAATCTATGTTGTTGTCGGCGAGGTATTTTTTGGCTTTTTTAATGGTGTCGCAATTACTAATGCCGTAAAGAGTGATCATAGGTTTAGTTCTTCTTAATAATAGTTAAAAGGGGGTCTACACCCGCATTTACGTGCGTGTGTGAATAATGAAAAGTGCCTAAGTTATGGCCATTTAATAGCACCAAGCTGGCCAGTAAGGGCGATTTAAGTTCGCGTAAATCAAAGTAGGCTAAGCGCTGCCCTTTGCTTATTTTGCTGCCATTTAGCTGTGCAATATGTGTGTGTGTAATAGGCTGCAGCGCCGGTAGTGACAAGTTAATGAGAACCTTTAGACCGTTATTTGCTTGGAGAATAAATTCACATCCTGCATTTTTAACCTGCACTAAAGTGCCATCAAAGGGCGCTAAAATTTTATGATTACTTAATGCAACCAACATAGTTGGCCCAAGGGTAGAAAATTTAAAAAAGGGCTCAGGGTGTTGGTTTAAATCAATGACTTTGCCGCTAAAGGGGCTGGTAATTTTTAATGCGCTGGCGGGGAGCTTATTTTGCGCTAAAAACTCGATAGAGGCTGCTCTCATTTATTGATCTACTACTAAATTGTAGCCGTCGTTTTTAAGTGCAGTGATGGCTTGCTGCGCAGTGTGTTTTTTTACCAAAATATAATCTGTGTCGTAGGTTGAGATAGAAAAAATAGAAATATTAGCCTTTGCAAGCACGCCAGATATATTGGCCATAATCCCCGTTAAAGAAAACCCCAACGGGCCAACCACTTCAAGTGCTTGCCAATCAGGCTCTGTATCTAAACACTCAATAGCAAAATGACTAGGGCAAACAATAGAAAGCTCATCGTGAGTTTTAGAAATAAAAAATAGGGGTAATTTTAATAGCGCTACAGGAATGTCTGCATCCACTTCTAAACTATGAATTGACAACAGTGTGCTGTGTAATTGTAATGTTTGTTTTGACATTAATAACCTGCAAACAGCGTATAGAGTCAGTTAATAGTATAGATTATTGGCTTTAAATTAAAGGTGTAACAGCCACTAAAATAAAGGCTGTGTGGCTGTGGGAAATAAGGATTTAAAACTTACCCACAATTTCTGTGGATAAGTATGGGAATTGGTAGGTATAAATAGCCTAACTAATTAATTAATAAGAAAATATTAGCTAGGCTATAAAAAGCACTAGTTTGATTTAGGCGTTTTCGAGCGCTTCAACTTGAGCTGCTTGAATAGCCGTAAGTGCAATGGTGTACACTATGTCATCGACTAATGCGCCACGGCTTAAATCGTTAACGGGCTTTCGCATACCTTGTAGCATAGGCCCTATGCTGATTAGATCGGCACTACGCTGTACGGCTTTGTAGGTAGTGTTACCGGTATTAAGGTCTGGGAAAATAAATACCGTAGCTTTACCGGCTACTGGGCTATTTGGTGCTTTTTTAAGAGCAACATTTTCCATAATCGCAGCGTCGTATTGCAATGGCCCATCAATAATTAAATCTGGACGTTTTTGTTGAGCAATTTGCGTGGCTTCACGCACTTTTTCAACATCGGCGCCAGAGCCAGAAGTACCTGTGCTGTAGCTTATCATGGCAACACGTGGCTCTATGCCAAACGCAGCTGCAGAATCGGCTGACTGAATAGCGATATCTGCTAATTGTTCTGCATTAGGGTCAGGGTTAATTGCACAGTCGCCGTATACCAGTACTTGGTCAGGCAGCAGCATAAAAAACACAGACGATACAAGTGATGACCCTGGAGCGGTTTTAATTAACTGCAGCGGTGGGCGAATTGTATTAGCTGTTGTGTTAACAGCGCCAGATACTAAGCCATCGACTTTACCTTGCTCAAGCATCATAGTGCCCAGTACAACATTATCTTGTAATTGCTCTTGTGCTACGACTTCTGTTAAGCCTTTGCTTTTACGAATTTCGACCATAGGTGCAACATAGTCGTTAATCACCGATTTTGGCTCAACAATACTTACATGTTCGTTAAGCTCAATACCTTGTTGCTCGGCAATACGCATTATTTCATCGCGATCGCCAAGTAATACTGTTTTTGCAATACCACGTTGTCCACAAATAGCCGCGGCTTTAATAGTACGCGGCTCATTTCCTTCAGGAAGTACCACTGTTTTAGCCGCTTTACGGGCTTTATCTGTAAGTAAGTAACGAAACGCAGGAGGAGAGAGCTTACGTGTTTTGCCAACATTTTTTGCAAGCGTATCAAGCCAATCAGAATCGATATATTCTGCGTTGTGATCTTTTACTTTTTCAATACGTTGGTCATCATCGCTTGGTACTTCCATATTAAAATTATGCAGTAGTAATGATGTACGCCAAGTATCGGCCTCTGTGGCTAAAATAGGCAAGCCTGTTTGCATTGCTTGTTCACACAGCGCCATTATACGCGGCTCTGGTTCAAAACCACCGGTAAGTAAAATAGCACCAATTTTAGTGCCGTTCATGGCCGACAAACACGCAGCGACTAAAATATCTGAACGATCGCCTGGGGTGACTAATAATGCGCCCGGTGTAAAGTGGTTCAATATGTTTGATACAGTACGCGCACAAAATGTAATACGGCGTAAGCGACGGTGTAGCATGTCGCCTTCGTTAATAATGGTGGCTTTTAAATACGCGCTTAAATCTTTAACGCGCGGCGCAACTAAATCAAAGTCCCACGGGATGGCGCCTAACAGCATAAATGGGTTTTTTCTAAAAATAGGTAAAGAGGCTAAACGGTTTAATTCGTTATCGAGCTCTTCTGCTTTGTATGAATCGACCAAATCAGCGCGGGCGCGGCCTTCTTCATCAAGCGGGGCATTCACTTTGTTAAAAATACAGCCTAAAACACGCGGGTGATCAATGCCACCATAATACCCAGCAGCAATTTCTAAACGGTCTTCAATTTGCGTAATGGTGTAATTACCAGGGGTTAATACAAATACAATATCGGCACCCAGAGTTTGGGCTATTTCGCGGTTTACACGCCCTGCATAAGGTTGGCGGCGAGTAGGCACCATACCTTCAATGATAGCCACTTCGTCATCGTTAATTTTACTTTCAAAGCGCTCTACTATTTCTTCAAGTAAATCATCGCCTTTACCATCGCCAATCATTTGCTCTGCATAGCTTAATGCAAAAGGAGTTGGTGGGGTAATTGATGAGCCTTGCATAATAATTTGAGTTGATTTTTCAGGGCCTGTTTCACCCGTACGTGGCTGGGCAATTGGCTTGAAAAAGTTAACTTTCACGGTTTTTTGCTCAAGCGCACGCACTAACCCGACAGAAACAGATGTTAAACCAACACCCGTAGAAACCGGAATTAACATAATACGACGTGCCATAATTAAAGCTCCTTCACAATGTTAGCGGCATCAAGGGCAATTACCCATTCTTCATTAGTTGGCATTACAACCGCTTTCGTGGTCGCGTTGTCAGAGCTAATAATGCCTTCATTACCAAATCGCGCATCTAAGTTGGCTTGTTTATCGCAATCTAAGCCTAAAAACGCCAGTTGTGTGATTACTTTTTCGCGGATAATATCTGAGTTTTCGCCTATACCACCGGTAAAAATAAGCGCATCTAACTGCTGTAATGGCACCATGTAGGCGGCAATTTGTTTAGCAAGGCGGTAGCAAAAAATGTCAAGTGCAAGGGCGGCTTTTTCATGGCCAGCTACAGCGGCTTCTTCTATGGTTCTGCAGTCGTTAGACAGTTCACTAATACCTAACAAACCACTTTCTTTATTAAGTAAGTTGTCGATTTGTTTTGCATCGTAATTTAGTTGTGTTGTTAAAAAGTTAAATAAACCAGGGTCGATATCACCACTGCGGGTGCCCATTACTAACCCAGCAAGCGGGGTTAAGCCCATGCTAGTATCTACACTTTTACCGCCTTTAATTGCACACACAGAACAACCATTACCTAAATGCGCACTAATAAAATTGCTTTGCTCAACAGGCTTATTAATTAATTTAGCGGTTTGGCCTGCTACATAATAGTGGCTTGTGCCGTGCATACCGTAACGGCGAACACCGTGCTCTGTGTATAGCTTGTAAGGGAGTGCATATAAGTAGGCTACTTTATCCATGGTTTGATGAAATGCAGTGTCAAAAACAGCAACCTGTGGCAAACCAGCAAACGAAGCCTGCGCTGATGAAATACCCAGTAAATTTGCATGACCATGTAAAGGGGCAAGGCTTGAAGCATCTGAAATACCCGCAATGACTTTTTCATCTACTAATGCAGATTGAGTAAAGTGCTCACCACCGTGTACAACACGATGGCCTACGGCAATTAAATGCTCATCTAAGTGGTGATCTTTAATTAGGCTTACAAGCGTATTAATGGCTTCACCATGCGCTTGATTAGCAGCTAAGGTGATAACGGTTTTATCACCTTGGTATTTATATTTAATAGATGGATTTTCTGAACCTAGGCGTTCAGCTAAGCCCGAAATAATTTCATGCCCGTTATCAGCATCAATAATGGCAAATTTTAAACTCGAACTACCACAGTTTAATACTAAAACGTGTTGTGATTTAGAGGGCGTAGTTGGCATAGATACAGTTTCCATAAACAATAAATTTAGTAAGTGTAAGTTAAGATATGAACAATACACTTAAGGTGCAAATTAAAGGTAAACTTAGCCACCATATAGGTGATAAAAAAGCGACTAAAGTCTAATTTATAAGATGAGTATTTTAACCCAGTTAATAAATTTAGTTTAGTGTTTAGTTGCTTATATATACAAAAACAATAACTTTTACTGCTAAAGTGTGAAGCTATTTATTTGTGTTACACTTACAGGCAGTGGCAAGTAGGCGCTACGGGTTTAAAAGTTTAGATGTGAGGAGTCATGATGCAAAAAAGTGTGATGTCACAATTACAAACGGGTAGGGCATATGCAAAAAAATGGCCTATGCGTAAAGAGTTAGCACCGTTGTTTAACGAATTTAAAGTAATTAAGGCAACCGAGCTGGCAATTACTGTAATGCCAATATTAGCCATGCTTACGTTATTTTTTCAGCTTAACTATTTAGGCCCCGATTTTTTACCGCAAGCGATTGCCAGTGCATTGTTTTTTTTATCGTTGCCGTTACAAGGCTTGTTTTGGTTAGGTAAGCGAGCCGAAACACCATTAGAACCGAGCATGCAAAAATGGTACAACGAGTTATATACCAAAATGGTGGCAAATGGCTATCAAGCCCAAATAAGCGAAAACAAGCCCCGTTATATGGAGCTTGCACACTTATTAAAAGACATGTTTGATAAAATGGATAAAGCGTTTACTAAAGAGCAATTTTAGAGCGCGTTTATCTGTAAGTGTATGAGCAGAGCGCACGCTTTGCTCTATTTATTTATAACACTCCCTCTGGCATATGAGCTGACTCAATATAGCCGGGCAGTAACTTCCTCACTAACACTCGTTATTAAAACATCAATCGGCTTTACTAAACTCGGTAATGTAAAACGATAGGGTGACGCTTTGGGCGCCTTTTTCTTCAAGAGTTTGCCAATGTTCAGGTCTAAATTTCCACGCAAATGGTGTCATCATTATTAAATTTTTAATATCTGAAAAATTAAGCGTAACCTGCTCTGTAATGAGCTTTTGATCTGCTTTTATAAAGCCGCTTGGCGTGTCAATTTCAGTGTGTTTTGCTACATCTGCATAAATATATTCTTTAAGCTCTTTTAAATGCCACGGCCCTGGGCTTGCAACTACTAATGTGGCATTTGGCGCTGCTAAACGCGCCAGCTCTTGCTCAAACAAAGGCGCAAAAACACTCAGTAATACGTCAGCAGTGCCTGACTTAAAAGGCGCCTGGCTAATTGATGCAACGCTAAAATGACATTGTGGGTATCGCTTTGCTGCATATTTTACGGCTGATTTAGAAATATCGACGCCGTATACCTGCGCCTCTATTTTATCGGCAATGGCATGAGTATAAAATCCTTCGCCGCAGCCTAAATCTATTAGCACGTTTGGTTTGCGCTCACTAATTATATTACTTAATGCGCGCTGTAAAAATGCGTAAAAGCCTTGCTCTAAAAAAGCACGTCTTGCTTGTACCATTTCAAGCGAATCACCCGGTTGTTTTGAGTTTTTGTTTTGCACCGGTAATAAATTTACATAGCCTTCTTTGGCAAAGTCGAAGGTGTGATTATTGTCACATCTAAGTGATGAATTATGTTTTAAAAGTGCGTGGTTACATAAAGGGCATTGGTATTGCAGACTCATGAGTCTAGGTAGTCCTTATCATAAAAAGTTTTGACCCAGTGTGGCCGATAAGTGATCAAAAGCGTAATGGCCATACCGTTGAGCATTGCCTCAGGAAACCAAATGATAGCACTTAGGTATACGTAATTATCTGCCAATTCCTGCCAATTATATTGCCCTATAAGCAAATAAAACAAAGCCCCTAAGCTTATTTTTAGACATGCAATAAAGCCTGCTAATATAAAAGAGCATACAAAAATATAAACAAAAAAGTGACGCGGTAAATACTGATAACTCATTATAAAGCCAAGGTAGCTTAATAATGTAGGAATAAATGCACCAAACAGTATTTGCATGGGCAAAAGATTAAGATCAATGTTTGCAAAAGCTGCCAATAGGGCACTGGCCAGCAGGCTACTTAAAATAGCAAGGCGCCACCCTAAAATTAGCGTTGCGGCAGTTACACCTAAAATGTGTAAATCAAGACCGCTTAAAATACCCGCTTTAATTTGCCATAACATGGCAAACACTAAAGCACACGCAAGTACCCCTATTTGCCGTGCAGGCGTTTTATAAAGTGCTTTATAGGTATTTTTTTCTACGCTTATAAAGGTAATAATTAAAACAAAGGCCCAAAGTAGCCCTTGCATTTTAAGCGTTAACATAGCAATTATTTAAAGGTTGACCAAATTGGCGCATGGTCAGAGGGCTTTTCTATGCCGCGTAATTCGTAATCTATGCCGGTATCAATACATCGCTCGGCAAGGGCATGGGTAGCAAGTACAACATCAATGCGTAGGCCACGATTATCTACAAACCCTTTAGAGCGATAATCAAACCACGAGTATTTGTCGCTTGTTTCAGGGTTTTGCTCTCTGAAGGTATCTTTAAAGCCCCAATTTAATAATTTAGCAAGCCATTCGCGCTCCTCTGGTTGAAACGAGCACTTACCTGTTTTAAGCCAGCGTTTAGCGTTTACTTCACCAATACCAATATCTAAATCGGTAGGCGAAATATTGATATCGCCCATAACTATAACATCTTCATCTGGCGTGTGGTTTGTTTCTAAATGGGTCATTAAATCTTTGTAAAACTGGCGCTTATAAGGGAATTTTGTTTCGTGATTTATATTATCGCCTTGTGGGAAATAACCATTCATTACCGTTAGGTCGCGGCCATTTTCTTGCTCAACTGTCACACTTATCATGCGTTTTTGTGCTTCTTCAGTGTCGCTGGCAAAACCTTTTAAGACCGATTTAGGCTCATTTTTGCATAACATTGCCACACCGTAGTGCGCTTTTTGACCATGAAAATAAACGTGGTAACCCATTTTTTGTACGTCCTCGAGAGGGAACGCCTCATCATGAACTTTAATTTCTTGCAAACCAATAATGTCTGGCTGGTGTTTATCTATAATTGCTTGTAACTGGTGTAAGCGAGCTCGCAGACCATTGATATTGAAAGAAATAACCTTCATAAAATTTACCTTTAATTAGACTCTGTTTTTATAACTAAATTGTATCAGCAAATAAGCCTACATAACATGCTCGAAATGAGAAAATAGCTGCGCAAATGTTGATCAATTGGTGCGTAAAGTTTAAACATTGTAAATGCTTTATTAATTATTTAAATAAATAAAAAATTCAATTGATCTCGTGATTATTGAATATATAATGCGCAAAAATTACTTGTTTAGTCGTTCAAATAGGATCTCTCTCATGAAAACACAATTACTTTTAGCTACTGCTTTATTAGCCTCTGCGTCTGTATCAGCAAAAAGCAACACTTACTTTAGCCAAGATAATAAACTTGAATCTAAATTATGTGTATTAAGTGCAAATGAAGGCTTTAGCGCAGCGCGTAAAGAAGCAGCACAACACGGTGTATACTTATCGCGTTTTTCTAAAAGTGTTTTATGTAATGGTCAAGATATTCGCGACATTGCTAAAAAAGTAACGTCTAACCAAGCTGCTGAATTAAAAGTTGAAGTGTTTGCAAAAGATGCACACCAAGAAACACAGTTATGTATCACAGCGTTAAAGCAAGGCCTTGCGCCTGTTCGCCAAAAAATTGGTAACTTAAACTCATTAAAGTGTAACGGACAAAACGTAACTGAATTTGTAAAGCGTTACCAAAACGCAGCAATCTAATTGCGCGGTAACATGTAGATTAAAATAATGCCCAGTTTGTACTGGGTATTTTTTTGCAAAAATTACAAGGTATGCAGCAATCATTGCAAAGCTAAGTAATTGATAAATGTATATAAAATAAGCTAAATACACGTAACTTATTGATTGTTGGCGGCTTGTGCACTTTGGCATTGGACTTGTATTAGTTAAAGTGACATTTACTAACTACAAGGATACGTCTTATGAAAAAGTTAACACTCGCAACAACTATATTAGCTTCGTTAAGTTTAGCCGCTTGTGCCTCAAACCAAGGCCTTGAAAAAATCGATAGCGATTTTGCAAGTTTAGATAACGACAGTGATGGTTATATTTCAAAAGTAGAAGCAGATGACGATAGCATCTGGGGCCACTTTTCAAATATTGATACCAATATGGATAACGAGATCAGTCGTAAAGAATTTAACACTTACATGCAGTTAAATACCGGTAAGGTAGCGACTGACAGCGAAGTAAGTGAGTCGGCGTTTAAAGCTAAAATAGCTAAATTTGATAAAATCGAAAATGATTTTAGAAGTTTAGATAACGACAAAAATGGTTACATCTCAGTAGAAGAAGCTGACGATGATGATATTTCAAACCATTTTGGTTACATGGATGGCAACAATGATAAACGCATCAGTAAAGGTGAGTTTAAAGGCTACATTAGCAAATACGGTAAAGCCGTTGCTGAAGATGATGCACTAAAGCATTATAAAAACAGCTAATATTAGCTAAATACGCTACACATAAGAGCCAGCATTAATTGCTGGCTTTTTTGTGCATTTAATTTGTTTTAAAAGCAGATATATTTTCCCCCTTTTGCGATGTTCTGTCATAATAGATGGCTACGTATTTTAAAGGGCAAAGCAAAATATTATGGCGGGTCGTCGAATTAGTGATGAACAATTAATTGAGATCATTGAAGCGGCTATATTTGTCGCAGACAAACCTGTTAGCAAACGCCACTTAAAAGATACTGTATTGGCTGATTTAGCTATTTCTATGTCACGAATTAACACTGCAATAGACGCTATACATACCCACTACCAAACACGTGGCATCAAGCTAGTTGAAGTAGGCAGTGGCTATCGCTTTCAAGCGTGTAGTAGTTTAAGCCCTTGGCTTAGTAATTTATGGCAAGAACGGGCACCTAAGTACTCTCGCGCACTACTAGAAACTTTGTCGTTAATTGCCTATAGGCAACCAATAACGCGTGGTGAAATAGAGCAAGTACGAGGCGTAACAACCGGAACAGCAATTATTAAAACCCTCCTTGAGCGAGAGTGGGTTAAAGTAGTAGGGCATAAAGAAGTACCTGGTAAACCAGCGCTTTATGCAACAACAAAATTATTTTTAGATTATTTTTCGTTAACCGGTTTAGATGAACTCCCTGCATTGCCAGCGCAACAGGAAAGTAAAATAAACCAGTTATTAAGTGATCCTTCTGTGAGAGAACCATCCGAATGAGTATTCAAGGTGAAAAGTTACAAAAAGTCCTAGCCCGTGCAGGGGTAGGCTCACGACGTGAAATGGAAAAATACATTGATGCAAACCGCGTAAGTGTTAATGGTAAAGTGGCTAAATTAGGTGACCGTGTTGAGGAAACAGACTTAATACGTGTTGATGGCCACAGCGTAAAAATTGAAGAAAAAGCCGACCGTATTTGTCGTGTAATTATGTACAACAAGCCAGAAGGGGAGTTAAGTACACGTAAAGACCCAGAAGGACGTCGTACTGTTTTTGACCGTTTACCACGCATAGACGGTGAGCGTTGGATTGCTGTTGGTCGACTAGATATTAACACAGCTGGTTTAATGTTATTTACCAATGATGGTGAGTTAGCGAACCGCTTAATGCACCCAAGTTATGAAGTTGAGCGTGAATATTCAGCCCGTGTATTTGGTGAAGTGACCAATGAAACCATTAAAAACCTAACGCGTGGCGTAGAGCTTGAAGATGGTCCTGCTAAATTTTTAACGGTTAAATCTTTGGGTGGTGAAGGCATTAACCGCTGGTACAATGTAACGCTAAACGAAGGACGTAACCGCGAAGTTCGCCGCTTATGGCAATCTCAGGATGTAGAAGTATCGCGCCTTATTCGTATTCGTTACGGAAAATTAGAGCTAGATAAGCGCCTTCCTCAAGGTGGTTGGGCTGAACTTGATTTAGAAACCGTTAACTATTTACGCAAAACCGTTAAATTAGGCCGCGAAACACAAACTAAACTGTCGGTTATGCCTGAAAAACGCAAAGACAAGCGTGCTAAAATTAACCAAATTCGTAAAGCGGTTAAAAAGCATAACCAACGTGTTAAGCAAACTAAGCGTAAGTAATACCAATCCGTAGTAATACTTAATCATTTTGCGGGGCTAAACGTGTCGCTACCTAGGTAAAAAAATGCTTATTTAGCACAGCTAAATAGCGAATTTTTTGCCAAGCGAACAACACGTTTTTCTAGCCTTAAAATAGATAATTTAATTAAGCGAATTGGTATAATTACCAAAAATTACCGACAAAAAAGCCGCAATGTATGCGGCTTTTTTTATAATTAAAAATGTAGTTTACTTTTTTTGTTGCGCATCGAGAGATTCACCGTTTACATCGCTCGAGTCATCACTCATTAAATATAAATACGTTGGCATTAAATCTTCTGGGGTAGCAAGCTTATCGCGATCCTCCCCTGGATACGCTGATGCGCGCATAGAGGTACGCGTTGCGCCAGGGTTTATACAATTTACACGGATATTGGTTTTACCTACTTCGCAGGCCCATGTTTGCATCATGCCTTCAACTGCAAATTTAGATATTGCATAAGGCCCCCAAAATTCGCGCCCTTTACGGCCAACGCTTGATGAAGTGAAAACAATAGAGGCATTTTCTGATTTACGCAGCACAGGGAATAGCGCTTTGGTGATCATTGCTTGCGCAGTAACATTCACTTTCATGATGTTTTCAAACGTAGAAGAGCAAAAGTGCTCAAGTGGCCCTAGCGAACCTAAAATACCGGCATTATTCAATAAGCCGTCTAATCGGCCAAATTGACTTTCGATTGTAGCTGCTAAATCGCGGTAGTTTTGTTTTGTCGCGCCTTTTAAGTCCATTGGCACAATAGCAGGCTGAGGGTAACCAGCATTGACAATCTCATCGTAAACGCATTCGAGCTTATTAGTTGTTTTACCAAGTAAAATAACTGTCGCGCCATGCTTTGCGTAGGTAATTGCTGCTACGCGGCCAATACCATCGCCGGCACCTGTAATTAAAATTACTTTATTTTGAAGTGCATTTGGAGTTGCTTGATAAGTTTGCATATAAATACCAATTTATAAAATTTTTTTGATTTTAACATAGCAAATCGTCAAGTAATCGAATTTATTGAAAATTTAGGTGGCGGAATTATAAACTTTACGTTAAGTTTAACTGGTCTAATGTCTCATTAATAAACTGATTACATTGTTTTAACTTTACTACACTGATTAAACACACTTACTTTGAACGAACACACTATAAAAATAAAGATATGTGCGGAGCCAACAATATGAAAAAAATGCTACTCTCACTCTCGGTTACAGCTGCGTTAGCAGGTTGTGGCGGCGGAGAAACATTAGAAGATGTTAAAAACGATACTGCAACCATAATACCTAATGCCACGGTGACCTTTGACCCTGCGAATGGGGTTTTATCTGTCCCTAACGATTTATTAATGAGCGGCACTCAAGACGGCACAATTAATATTCCAGGTGAATTAGACGATGATAACGTCTCTGTGCCTCGCACTGCTTATGCAGATCCGCAATTAGCGCTAGGTGCGTTAGATGGCTGGTCATCGCAAGTGCCTTACAAAATTGATTTAACTTTCCCTACAGGTGTATCGCTTGATGAAACCTCTGCAGCGTCGCCTGGTACAGTAAGAATTTTTGAAGTGGTTATGGGCGCAAGCTTAACTGATGCAGAATGTGCTGTTGTTACAGCTGGTTCAGCGTGTAAATTGGTAGGTGAATTAACCTACGGCGTAGACTTCATTTCTCAAGCCTCTGGCGATGCAGTTGCTATTATCCCATTAAAACCTTTCACACCAGGAAGTTCTTACATAAATGTATTAACCACTGGATTAAAAGACTCTCAAGGGCGTTCTATTCAGCCTTCTTCTACTTACGCTTCTGTAAGTGAAGAAGCGCCATTGATTACTGATGCTCAGCTTGGTCTTCAAGCGGCAGTAAATAGCTATGAGAATGTGGTTGTAAGCTCAGGTGATATTACAAAAGATGATATTATATTTTCTGCTGCTATGACCATTCAATCAGCAGGTCCTGTGCTTGGCACAATTAAAAACTTACTGGCAGCTAGCTTACAAAATGATGCTTTGCCAACACCAATGGTAAGTGTACCTGAACAAGCAATGGTAAATGTGCAGCAAGTATTTGCAGCTGCGGGTGTTAGCGTATCGGATGCGTTCTCTGGTGTGCAATATTTAAAAGGTAGCGTTATGTTACCTATGTATTTAGGCACCCCAACAGGCACTGAAATAAGTGATTTAAATGATACATATTGGCAAGGTATGTGTGACAACGCGGTAGCTGTTTTAGGTTACAAAGCTGCAGCAGGCGAAGCTTTCCCTGCAGAGCCAATTAGCGATAATGATGGGCTTTGTGCTGCGTTAAGTGACGGACAGTTGCGTGATTTAGGTTTAGACACTACGCGCCATTTAACTAAGTATAACTCTATTCCTAAAGTGCAAAGCATGGCGAATGTGCCAGTGCAAATAACCAAACCTATTTTACCGGTTATTAATTTTATTCGTGATTCACAAGGTCTTGAGCCAATTGAAATGCCAGAAACTGGCTGGCCTGTTGTTATTATGCAACACGGTATAACAACCGACAAAGAAAGCATGTTGGCATTAACTGCACAACTTTCAATTCAAGGTTTTGCCACAGCGGCGATTGACCATCCTCGCCATGGTGAGCGTGGTGTAGATGTTGATGCTGATGGGACAGATGACTTTAATGCAACGACGGGTTCAGTACTAAGTTACATGAACTTAAACTCATTATTAGTGGCTCGTGATAGCTTGCGTCAATCATCAGCAGATTTATTAGGCTTACGCTTAGGTTTAAACTTTATTAATGATGAGACAATTAATGCACAAGATGTAACCTATGTAGGGCATTCTTTAGGCTCTATTGTTGCACCTGCATTTATAGCTCAGGCTAATACTCCGCTTGCAGATACAGTTGACCCATTATTTAAGGTAAACACGGTAGCACTTGCCAGTGGCGGTGGCGGTATAGCAAGCTTTTTACTTGAATCGGCTGCGTTTGGGCCATTTATTCAAGGTTCTGTATTATCGCAAGCTGGTACAGCAGAATCACAAGAGTTTAACGAGTTTCTACAAGCAGATGCTATTTCAAACTGTGGTACATTATTACCAGATATGGAAGCGTTTTTAACTTGTGGCTATCAGGCGTATGTAACCTCACTTACTACGGCAGGGGAAACTACAAAACTTGCTAACATTCAAGCGGTAATGACCGAGTTTGCTTTTGCAGCGCAAACCGCACTTGATAGCGGAGACCCAACAAATTACGCAGCAGCGGTAAATGCATTAGGTACCCCTGTATACACTAATGTAGTTGTAGGCGATGGCGCAGATAACAAACCAGACCAAGTAATTCCGCCAGCGGCAGCAAATAACCCTATATCGGGCACAATTCCGTTAGCAACATTAATGGGGCTTGAAACAGTAAGCACTTCACAAGCACTAAGTGAAACCCCGGCGAGTTATTTGGTGAAATTTACAAAAGGGCACCATGGCTCAATTTTAACGCCAGCACAAGACGATGCCCAAGCGGCAACTGTTGAGGGCAGTGCAGCAGCAAACGCTGAAATGCAGCTCCAAGTAGCTACTTATTTAGCTGCACGCGGGCGTATGTTATTAGTCAGTAACCCAGAGGTTGTGACTGATTAATCAGCAAATACCTTATTAACCTTGAAAAGCCACTGTTTAGTGGCTTTTTTTTGTTATAAAGCATGATAAATTAGCTTAAATTTATAAATGGAGAGACCAGTTGGAATTTTTATACGAATACGGTTTGTTTTTTGCTAAAACGGTTACCTTTGTTATTGCTATTGCAATTATTTTAACCCTTATTGTGGGTTCAGCAGTAAAGCCTAAAGCTAAAAAAGGAGCCATAGAAATAGACGATTTGTCTGAGCAACTAGATGACTTAAAACACGGCTTTTTAGAAAATACTTTAACTAAAAAAGAGTTAAAAGCGCATCATAAAGCGCAAAAAGTCGAGTCTAAAAAAGCGGCAAATGATGAGCCGAAGCCACGCCTATATGTTATTGACTTTATAGGTAGTATGGACGCTCATGAAGTTGAAAGCCTACGCGAAGAAGTGACCGCAATTATTGCCATTGCTAATCCTGAGAAAGATAAAGTATTAGTTCGCTTAGAAAGTGGGGGCGGCGTGGTGCATGGCTATGGTTTAGCTGCATCGCAATTACAGCGTTTTAAAACTGCAGGTATTAAGCTTTCGGTTTCTATTGATAAAGTAGCAGCGAGTGGCGGTTACATGATGGCCTGTGTGGCCGATGAAATATTAGCGGCTCCTTTTGCTATTGTTGGCTCTATTGGTGTTATTGCACAAATACCTAACTTTAATAAAATTTTAAAGAAAAACGATGTAGAGTTTGAGCAAATTACAGCAGGCGAATTTAAACGTACGTTAACCTTGTTCGGCGAAAACACAGATAAAGCCCGCGAAAAGTTTCGTGATGAAATAGAGCAAACACATGGTTTGTTTAAAGAGTTTGTAAGCAGCCAACGGCCAACACTTAATATTGATAATGTGGCAACGGGTGAGCATTGGTTTGCAACACAAGCAATTGAAAAGGGCTTAGTTGATGTCATTAAAACCAGTGATGATGCGTTATTAGAGCAACAAGCTGAGCGTCAAATATACAAAGTAAAATACAAAATTAAGAAAGGGTTAAGTGATAAGTTAGCAATTGGCCTAAGTACCTCTGTAAATAAAGCAGGCGTTAATTTAATGTCGCGTTTTAAAGCAATGAACCCATAAAACGTTATTAAAGGTAATAAAAAACCCTTGCATAGCAAGGGTTTTTTGATGGGCTTTAATAATTACTCAGTAGATTTGTGGTAATCTTCTAAGTCTTTAGCTGCGTTCGGGTCGTTAAATATTGTTTCATCTAATTGACCTTCTGATTTAGCAACCACACAAGTTACCATACAGTCACCCGTTATATTAACGGCTGTGCGCGTCATATCGAGTAACCTGTCAACACCAATAATAATTGCAATCCCTTCTACCGGTAAACCTACTTGGTTAAGTACCATTGCAAGCATAATTAAACCCACACCAGGCACACCCGCCGTGCCTACCGAGGCAAGCGTTGCGGTTAGAATAACCATTAAGTAATCAGAAATCGTTAAATCAACAGCAAACACTTGTGCAATAAATACTGTTGCCACGCCCTGCATAATGGCTGTGCCATCCATGTTAATGGTAGCGCCTAGCGGAATAGTAAAAGAGGCAACCGAGTTATTAGCGCCGAGTTTTTTGGTCGCAGTTTCAAGTGTAATAGGCATAGTCGCGCTTGAGCTTGAAGTGCTAAAACCAAATAAACACGCGTGTTTCATTTTAGCTAAAAAGGTAAGCGGGTTAAGACCTGTTAATACTTTTAAAATAATACTGTAATTAATAAATGCGTGAATTAATAACGCCGCCACTACAACAAGGAAGTACTTAGCCAGGCTGAGTATTAACCCCATTTCGATAGTGGTAAAAAGTTTAGCCATTAAAAAGAACACACCGTAAGGTGCAATGTTCATTAGTAGCGTTACTAGTTTTAAAATAACCGTGTTTAAATCTTCAAATACTGCGGCTACACGTTTACCTGCTTTGCCACTTAGCGCCATTGAAACACCAAATAAAAGCGCAAACACAATAACTTGCAGCATGTTCCCTTTAGCCATTGCTTCGAATGGGTTAGTAGGGAACATATCGATAATCACTCGCGCTAAGGTAGGGGCTTCTTTAGCATTGAAGCTTGCATCTGATGGCAGTGCAATGCCTTGACCTGGATTAAATAATAACGCCAGTGAAATAGCTACGGTAATTGCCACGGCAGTTGTAACTAAATATAAGCCAATCGATTTACCACCTAAACGGCCTAATTTTTTAGGATCGCTCAAGCTACAAGTACCACATACAAGCGATACAAATACCAGCGGCACAACCAACATTTTTAAGCTGGCAATAAAAATTTGTCCGCCAACATGGAAAAGGCCATCTACAAAAAAAGCTTTAATTGGCAAAGAGAATAACCCAAGAGGAATTAGATAATCGTCTTCACCAGCTAATATAGCCTGAAATAAAAAGCCTACTGCAATACCCAGTGCCATGCCAATCATGATACGGGTAGTTAAACTCATTGAACGTATTTTAGACATATTCCCTAATCTATTTTTTCAAATTTGCCATAGACTACCAGCAAGGAAATATTTACTACAGAAAAAAATAGCCTTTGCGGAATTATTTACATAAAAAAGTGACAAAAAACTGTGATATTAGACTAAGTTATAGGTTAATATTAGGTAAACAATTATTAGTAAATAACAACAACGCTAGGGAGAGGTCCATGCCTTTAACGCGACTACTCAGCATTACACTATTTAGCATTTTGCTTTGCGCTTGTGGTGGTGGTGGAACAATCGAAAAAGACGGCACCATCGGAGATGATGACGATTCTACTACAGAAACATCCACTTACACGGTAACTTTAAAAGGTTACTTACAATCTAGTGACACTGAGTCAAACACGGTCACAGCGGCTGCTCCTTTAGAGCTTAGAGCTACTTTAGAAGATGAAGATGGCGATGCAGTATCAGGTGAGCGTATTACTTTTACCCTTGCTGACTCAATCGGTGAACTAAACCCTACAGCAGGTACAGCGTTAACCCAATCAGATGGTATAGCGATACTGGAACTTACCGCGGGTGAAAATGCAGGAGCTGGTGAAGTAACAGCAACCTATACAGTAGATGGCGAAAGTTACACCGATACGTTTGCGTTTGAGTCGGATGGCGCACAATCAACAGATCCACAATTGAGTGTAACGCTTGTTGATTCATCTGGGGCTACGACTCGAAGTGTTGATTATTTAAACCCTGTTACCGCGCAGGTTGAACTATTAATAGATAATGAACCCGCCGCTTACCAATTAATTGAGTTTGTACTTACTGGTTTAGGTAGTATAAATCCTACAAATGGTACAGCTTTAACAAACGAACAAGGCATTGCAACAATTAGCTTGCTTGCAGGGACTGAAGCTGGTGCTGGCTCTATTGTGGCCACCTACACCGATAATGAAAATACTGTTTATAGCTCTGAAGGTTATACATTTACAACTGAAGGGGATGCGCCCATTCAAGGTGAATCATTAGACTTTTCTATTGGTTTAAGCCTTACCTCTTCAACGACGTTATCAGAAATTAGCACAATCAGCGCCGCAGATAGCGCAGTTGTTAAAGCAACTATTCTTGACGGAGATGGCGTTGAAGTTGAAGGGGCAGTTGTAAACTTCTCATCAACTTTAGGTAACTTAATCCCAAGTATTGGTACTGCACTAACGAATGAGAGTGGTGTTGCATCAATTAACTTAACTTCGGGTACTGTAGAAGGTGCAGGCGTTATAACAGCCCAGTACGAAGGTGTTGAGCAAACGCTGGGTTTTTATACAAAAGGTGATGCTGTAAATCCAGACCAAAGTACTGCAGATATTAGTTTTTCAATCCTAGAAAATTGTCCAGCAGACTTTAAATCTCAAAGAGATGCAAGCCAGTGTGATCTTGTAACTAGTATCTCAGGTGATTCAACGGCGATTCTTTATATCGAAGTGACTAACGAGAATTCGACAACTCCTCTTACGCAGACCCTAGTAACAGCGAGTACAACAATTGGCTCAATTACACCTTCAACTGGCACGGCTATTACCGATGCAAATGGTATCGCACTTTTAGATATAGTTCCTGGTCAAGATGTAGGCGCCGGTGAAATTACTGTGTCAGTGCTCGATAGCGATTTAACTAAGGCATTTCAAATTGCTGCTGTAGATGTTGAAATTGCTATTAGCAGCTCGGTTGCAGGCGATGAGCTATTAGCTGCAGGTGCAACAGCACTTATCTCAATTGAAATTTCAAAAGATGGTGAGCTATATACCACACCACTTACTGTTGAATTTTCATCTGGTTGTGTTGGCTCTGGCCAAGCACTTATAGATGAAACAGTAACCAGTATTGGCGGCTTTGCACGCTCTACATACCGTCCGCTTACTTGTGTGGGTGGGGATATAATTACGGCTACCGTGATCACCGGTGGCGATACGGTTTCTGCTAGTACTACTATAAATGTATCACCTGCCAATATTGGCTTTTTACAATTTGTAGAAGTGACTGAGCCAGTAATTGCATTAAAAGGTACGGGTGGTGCTGACAGAACTGAAATCTCTGAAGTAACATTTAAACTTGTGGATTCAAATGGCAATGATTTAGCTTCAAGAACGGTTAACTTTGAGCTGTCAACGGCAGTCGGTGGTATAACGTTAGGCACAGCCAGTGCAATTACTAATGCCAGCGGTGAAGTTACTACCTCAGTTCAATCGGGCTCAATTGCTACGCCTGTGCGTGTTATCGCATCTAGCGAAGAAGACGTAGATGGCGATACGGTTATTGTAACCGCCCCTTCAGATATTCTTGTAATTAGTACAGGTATTGTTGATCAAAATAGCTTTTCGCTATCGCGTTCTATATTTAACCCTCATGCGTTAAATGTTGATGGTAATACCGTATCGGTTAATGCTCGCCTAGCTGATCACTTTAACAACCCTGTGCCAGATGGAACAGCTGTTAGCTTTATCACAGAAGGGGGCGTAATAGAGCCAAGTTGTACAACAACCAATGGTACGTGTAGCGTAACGTGGACCAGCAGTAACCCACGCCCGTTTACTGACTCTATGTATGAAAATACCATTACGCAAAAGTGTGATGGTGGCTTACCATGCCCATTAGGAATTTTAAATAATGACTTAACGGTAGATTTACCGTTAGGTGGACGTGCCACTGTACATGCCTATGCAATTGGTGAAGAAACGTTCTCTGATTTAAATGGCAACGGCTACTTTGACAGTGAAGATTTTTTTGATGATTTATTTGATATTCCAGAAGCCTTTATCGATAACAATGAAGATGGCACCTATGGCGGTAAAGACTGTAATGATGGAACCGACCCATGTTCACGCGCTAACTCAACCGGTGATGAGTTTGAAGAATTTGTCGATTTTGATGGCAATGGTACATGGACCACAGAAAACGGCCTATACAACGGCTTACTGTGTCGTGAAGAAGACGAAGCCGCAGGTATTTGTAGTCGTCAAATGGTTAATGTATTTCAAAACCAAGAAATCGTAATGTCGGGTGATACTGCATTCTTTAGGCTAGTTACATACGCGGATGATTGTTCTGCTATCGCGGGTGCAACCGCTTCAGAGGTACGTGTAAACAGCGACCCTGCAAGTCCACTTGTTCGCCGTGTGCAAAACGACCCCACTAGCGCAATAATGTGTCAGGTTGATGCAATAGATTTAACACAAACTGCATCAGGCACTGCTAGCCTAGGGCTTACGGTATTTATAGCAGATATATATAACAACCCAATGCCTGCTGAAACAACCATCTCTATTGACACAGACAACGGTATTTTAACAGGTAGTGATAATTACACTTACCCTAATACAACAAGTATTGTGCCTGTTGGTTTATCGTTTGGTATTACGCGTGAAGACTTAGATGGAGGAAATGAGCAGTTTAGTGGTATTTTAACCGTTACTGCCGAAGCGCCTTCAGGGTTAGAAAGTACGCTTTCTGTTAGCGTAACCGACGATTTATAATCGGTAGAATGTAAAAAAAGCCAACCTTAAGGTTGGCTTTTTTATTTGTGTTCTATATATTCCACAGCAATTATTTTAAAAACACCGGTTTGTATAATTTAACAACAAAAATTGTTTGTTTATTCAGTAAATACTGAAAAGTTTGTATTAAAAGCTTGTAACAATAGGTGTTTGTAGATATACCTATAAATATTCGCGCCGTTTATGTCGGCAAAACACATTTAAATATTTGGTTAGAAATAGGCAACTATGGGCAAATCGCTAGTAATTGTAGAGTCACCTGCTAAGGCTAAAACAATTAATAAATACTTAGGTAAAGACTTCATCGTAAAGTCCAGTATTGGACATGTGCGTGATTTACCTACTTCAGGTTCGAACAAAGCTAAAGTACCGGCGACTAAAACGCCAGCTGAAGTTCGTAAAATGGAGCCTGAAGAAAAGGCAGCGTATAAACAGCAACGAGATTACACTAACTTAGTTGCACGTATGGGTATTGATCCTGAAAAAGGGTGGGAGCCACATTACGAAATTTTGCCAGGTAAAGAGAAAGTAGTTCAAGAGTTAAAAAAGCTGGCCGAAAATGCAGACCAAGTTTATCTCGCAACGGATTTGGATAGAGAAGGGGAAGCAATTGCTTGGCACCTTCAAGAAATTATTGGTGGTGAGCCTGAAAAATATAAACGCGTTGTATTTAACGAAATTACAAAAAATGCGATTCAACAAGCGTTTGAAACACCTGGTGAACTAAATACCGACATGGTATATGCACAACAAACACGCCGCTTTTTAGACCGTGTAGTTGGCTTTATGGTATCGCCGTTATTATGGGCTAAAGTAGCGCGCGGGCTTTCTGCTGGGCGTGTGCAATCGGTTGCGGTACGTTTATTAGTAGAGCGCGAACGTGAAATTAAAGCGTTTATACCTGAAGAGTTTTGGGATATACACGCCGATGTTAAAAATACTGAGTCACAATTACGCTTAGAAGTCACCAAACAAGCAGATAAGCCATTTAAGCCGGTAAATGAGGCTCAGGCTACAGCCGCAGTTAAAAGCCTTGAGACAGCCGAATATAAAGTAATAAGTGTTGAAGAAAAACCCAGCAAAAGCCGCCCAAGTGCGCCTTTTATTACTTCAACCATGCAACAAGCCGCCAGTACACGTTTAGGCTATGGCGTTAAAAAAACAATGATGCTTGCACAGCGCCTCTACGAAGGCGGTTACATTACTTATATGCGTACCGATTCAACTAATCTGTCAAAAGATGCAGTTGAAATGTGTCGTGATTATGTAACGCAAGAGTTTGGCGCAAAGTACTTACCTAAAGACCCAATTAGCTACAGCTCTAAAGGCAATGCACAAGAAGCGCACGAAGCGATCCGTCCTTCAAGTGTCACTGTACTTTCTGGGCATGTTGAAGGTGTTGATGCCGATGCCAAAAAACTGTACGAATTAATTTGGCGTCAGTTTGTTGCCTGTCAAATGGTGCCTGCAGAGTACGACTTAACAACACTTACTGTGGCCGCTGATGAGTTTCAATTAAAAGCAAAAGGGCGAGTACTTCGCTTTGATGGTTGGACAAAAGTGCAACCTGCGGTACGCAAAAAGAATGAAGAAGATCAATCTCTGCCAGCAGTAAAAGAAGGCGAAGTACTTAGTTTAATTGAGCTTGACCCTAAGCAGCACTTTACTAAACCGCCAGCGCGCTTTAGTGAAGCAAGTTTAGTAAAAGAGCTTGAGAAACGTGGTATTGGTCGTCCATCTACGTACGCATCAATTATTTCAACAATTCAAGACCGTGGTTATGTACGGGTAGAAAACCGTCGTTTCTTCGCTGAAAAAATGGGCGAAATTGTTACCGACCGTTTGGTTGAAAACTTCACTGATTTAATGAACTTTGATTTTACCGCAAAAATGGAAGGTCGTTTAGATGATATCGCCGAAGGCGAGCGTGAATGGACCCAAGTGCTTGATAAGTTTTATGCTGATTTTTCTACGCAATTAAACATAGCCAAAGATGAGCCAGAGCAAGGCGGAATGCGCCTTAATCAAATGGTCGAAACCGACATTGACTGCCCTACGTGTGGCAGAAAAATGGGTATTCGCACGGCATCTACAGGGGTGTTTTTAGGGTGTACAGGTTATAACTTACCGCCTAAAGAGCGTTGTACAACCACTATGAACCTAGTATCAGGGGATGAAGCGGTTGCGGCAGATGTTGAAGACATTGAAACTGAAACATTAATGCAAATGAAGCGCTGTCCAATCTGTGAAACGGCTATGGACTCTTACCTAATAGACGAAACCCGTAAATTACATGTTTGTGGTAATAACCCTGCATGTGAAGGGTATATCGTTGAGCAAGGTACCTTTAAAATTAAAGGATACGATGGGCCTATTATCGAATGTGATAAATGTGGCTCAGACATGGAGCTTAAATCGGGCCGTTTTGGTAAGTATTTTGGCTGTAACAACGAAGAGTGTAAAAATACGCGTAAGTTACTTAAAAACGGCGAAGCTGCGCCACCAAAAGAAGATCCTGTGCACATACCTGAACTTGAATGTGAAAAGTCAGAAGCTTATTTTGTTTTACGTGACGGGGCTGCAGGTATTTTCTTGGCGGCTAACACCTTCCCTAAGTCACGCGAGACGCGAGCGCCTAAAGTGGCTGAGCTAAAGCGTTTTAGAGAGCGTATTTCACCTAAGTTTTATTACTTAGCTGATGCGCCAGAAAAAGATCCTGATGGCAATTTAGCCGTAGTACGTTATAGCCGTAAAAATAAAGCGCAATACGTGATGACTGAAGTTGACGGAAAAGCCACAGGCTGGACTGCTCACTACGAAGCGGGTAAATGGGTAGAAGAAGCGAAGAAAAAAGCAGCGCCTAAAAAGAAAGCGGCTGCAAAAAAATCGCCAGCTAAACCTAAAGCAAAAAAAGAAGCTGAATAAACGTTAAAATTTATTTAGCCTAAGACAAACAAAAACCGGAATACACAGCCTGTGTCATTCCGGTTTTTTATGATTATATGCGTCGCAATGGCTTTATTAGCCGCATATTTTTTATTGTTTAGATTTGTACAGTAGATACTTTTTTGTAGCCTTCAGACTCTAATTCATCATTAACGCATTGAAGAACATAGCCAAATAGATCGTCGTTACTTACATCATCATCTTTAGCCCAATTTACACACATATCTGTGTATTCTTTAATTGTTTGTGCAGAAGCTACTGGTGCATCGTCTGCGATTGCAACCGTTGCAGATACAGCAAAAAGTGGTGCAACTATTAATGCTAGCAATGCTTTATTCATTTGTTGATTCCTAAATAAATGGTTTTACGATTTAAATACATTTTAAAGCTGTATTTAAATAGTGCCCAATGCAGAACAACTCTGTTGGTGTAGTGATTTTTAATCGAAATTAAAATAAAAGATAACGAAAAATTTTTATCGTCAAGATGAGTAAATTACGCTTAAATAATTATATAAGTAATTGTGTTGTAATAAATTATAAGCTAAGGTCGCTTTTTTATAAAAAGATAAGTTAATGTCAGAACACCAATCAATACCAACCAGTACGCCTCGTAAAATACACAAAGTAGAGCAGGGCTTAGAGTCGTTTATATTTAAAGGGCGCTGGTTATTAGCCCCGTTTTTTGTAGGCCTACTATTTGCTGTAATATTGCTATTAATAAAGTTTTTTAAGCAACTTTATTTAATGGGTATTGCCACTTTTAGTGCAACAAACCAAGAGTTATTAGTGGGCATACTTACCCTCGTTGATACCGCTTTACTGGCTGGTTTATTACTTATTATTATTTTTAGTGGTTATGAGAACTTTGTTTCAAAGCTTAATATTGAGGGCCACGAAGATAGGCCGTCATGGATGGGAAAAGTAGGTTTCTCAGGCTTAAAAATGAAGCTTATTAGCGCAATTGTTGCTATATCTGCGGTTGAGCTTTTAAAGGTATTTATTAATTCTAATATTCATTCAAGTGAGGAGCTATTTTGGAAAGTGATTATCCATGTCACCTTTGTAAGCTCTGGCGTGTTATTTGCGCTCACTGATTATTTAAATAGTAAAACACAATCACATTAGAAAGGTTAAGTTAGTGGTTTGGTGGCCTGTATTTCGTCTTAAAACCGGCTATAGCAGTCCCACTATTTGAGCGCACAAAAAAGCCCGATAAAATCGGGCTTTTGAGCATCATACGTCAGGGCATTCTCATTTTACAAAAGCAAAGTAACAGCCAAAACCACTCATGTTTAGCTTGTTACCATCTAAACTAGCATTACAATGAGATAGTGAGTCATGCGCCTCAGTCACTGTTTTAGTCAACTCAAATGTTTGATTGGTATCAGCTAAGTTAAACACACATAACATAGTTTGCTCGTTTAGCGTTCTGTAAAAAGCGAGGATAGGCTCAGCAGTATCAATAAAATTAATATCGCCTGCTAATAACACAGTATGCTGTTTACGCCATGCCATAAACTCACGGTAGGCATTAAGTATAGAGTTTGCATCTTTATCTTGTACAGACACAGCCTGCTGCGTATGCGCGCTATCAACCGGTAACCAGGGTTTAGCAGCACTAAATCCTGCGTTTTGTGTGTTGTTACCTTCCCATGGCATTGGCGTTCTACAGCCGTCGCGACCTTTAAAGTTTGGCCAAAAGGTAATGCCGTATGGGTCTTGTAGGTCTTCAAATGCTACAGAGGCTTCACCTAGCCCCAGCTCTTCACCTTGGTACATACATACGCTACCACGTAATGAAGCAAGTAGGGCTGTAAGCATTTTGCATTGTGCTGGGTTTATTTCACCATTTTGGCTCCAGCGGCTCGCAACACGCTCTACATCGTGGTTGCTAAACGCCCAGCACGGCCAACCTTCAGTCATGCGTTGCTCAAGAGTCTGTACGGTTTCTCTTATGTATTCACTTGAATAATCATCAGTGAGTAGCTCAAAACTATAGCCCATATGCAGCTTATCACCGCCTTGGGTATATTCTGCCATTGTTGCCAATGAATCTTCCGATGAAATTTCGCCAAGTGATACAGTACCCGGGTATTTATTAAGTAATGCACGTATGTCTTGCATAAACTCAATGTTTTCTGGCTGGGTATTATTATAATAATGGTACTGAAAAGCATATGGGTTATCTTCACTAAAGCCACGGCCTTGGCGTTTATCTTTAGGCTTTGCTGGGTTGTCACGTAATTGTGCATCGTGGTAGCAAAAGTTAATAGCGTCTAATCTAAAACCATCTACACCTTTTTTAAGCCAAAACTCTACGTTTTCTAAAACAGCTTTTCTTACATCTGGGTTATGAAAGTTTAAATCAGGCTGTTCGGTTAAAAAGTTATGTAAATAGTATTGACCGCGACGAGGCTCCCATTGCCAAGCACCGCCACCAAAAATAGATAACCAGTTATTAGGCGCTGTGCCATCTTCTTTAGCATCTGCCCATACGTACCAGTCAGCTTTATCATTGTTTTGGTTTTCGCGGCTATCTAAAAACCATTGATGTTGATCTGATGTATGGCTTAACACTTGGTCAATAATAATTTTAATGTCGCGTTTATGTGCTTGATCTATTAACTCATCAAAGTCGTTTAGGTCACCAAATATGGGGTCTATATCGCGATAGTCACTTATGTCGTAGCCAAAATCTTTCATTGGAGATTTGAAAAAAGGAGAAATCCAAATAGCGTCAACGCCTAAGCTTTTAATGTAATCAATGCGATTAATTATCCCTTTAAGATCACCAATACCATCGTTATTGCTGTCTTGAAAGCTTCGCGGGTAAACCTGATAAATAACCGCACCTTTATACCACTGCTGTTGGGCCATGCTTTTCTCCGTCGTTCCACACAGTATTTATATTGTTATTAGTTTGATTGAAACAATCACTAAATTTTCAAAAAGCATACGTGAAGGGTGCTGCTCTGTAAAAAGTCTGCATACGTATGCAGCTAATTTACTTACATAAAAGCGGTTTTAGCTAAGCGGAAAGTTACGCATAAAAACCGCTGCAGCACTTTTACCAATCATGTTTATTTATGTGTAACTAAAACAACTGGCTATTTTGGTGCTTATTTTTAAAGGGCTGCACAGGTTTGGTGATTCCACTCTTTGGTCAGACCAATTTAATCTGATAATCTTTACAAAAGATAAGCGTGTAAATTTATAAAAAACCTTTAATTAACGCTATTTACAAACGATGACACAGGAATTTCAGTTAAATAATTGATGTATTTTTATAATGATAATAAATCACTAGGTTGCACCAAAATAAAACTACTTAAAACAGTAGGTTAAAGTCTTATTTGTGAACTCGTTGTTAACTTTTAGCGTTTTGCATAGTACTGAATACGTATGCATAAAGTTGTTAATAAAATAATTCGAGCGTTAATATTGATGCTGACAACAAAATTAGCTCGCCTGTTTGACTATCACTCAAATAAAGAAGCGGGTATCACAATATGGGTAACGGGAAAAACATCATGTCTATGTTCAAACCAAGTATATTAACTTTGGCATTAGCAACTGCAGGTTTAGCAAGCTTTACCTCTGTAGCAGCGCAAGAAGATACAGTTAAAAATGATGACGTTGAGGTTATCGAAGTAAAAGGCTTTCGTGGCAGTGTTGTTGAATCTATCAACACAAAACGCTTTTCTACACAGGTTGTAGAATCTATCTCTGCAGAAGATATAGGTAAACTACCTGACTCATCAATTGCTGAGTCTATTGCACGCTTACCTGGTTTAACAGCGCAGCGTTTAGATGGTCGCGCAAGCAGAGTATCAATTCGTGGTTTTGGTGAAAACGAAAGTGGTACTACATTTAACGGCCGTGAACAGGTATCTATTGGTGATAACCGCGGCGTAGAGTTTGACCTTTACCCATCAGAAATTATGAGCGGTGTAACCGTATATAAAACACCAAACGCAAGTATCGAAGCAGAAGGTATTGCCGGTGTTATTAACATGCAAACCGTGCGTTCTTTAAGTAAAGGCGAGCGTGTATTTCAAGTTAATGGCCAATACGAGCAAACCAGCTTTGATAAACTAAACCCAGACGGTAACGACGATGGTTACCGCGGTACTATTTCATACATCGATCAGTTTGCTGATGACACCATAGGTGTTGCATTTGCCTTAACTTCAATGAGCTCACCAAACCAAGAAAAACGTTGGAACGCTTGGGGCTACCCCGAAAGAGAAGTAGGTGGCCAAACATATTCAATTTTAGGTGGTGCAAAACCATTTGTACGTTCATCGACACTTGAACGTGATTCAGCCATGCTCGTACTAGAAGCTGCACCGACTGACAAACTAAATATGACGTTTGATGCATTATATGTAGATTTTACAGATGAAAAAATCTTACGTGGTATCGAAATTCCATTTGCATGGGGGCAAGGTGCACGGGACGAAGACTCATTCGTAATAGATCAGGAATCTGGTTTTATTACGAGTGCCGTTACCGAAGGTCAACGAGTTGTTGTTCGTAATGACTACGAAGAGCGTGAAGCAGAATTAACCGCGTTTGGTTTTAATACTAAATACGATATTGACGATTCATGGTCAGTTGAATTTGATGCAAGTTACTCGCATGTAGATCGTAAAGTGTGGAGCCTTGAAAGTTACTCAGGTACAGGGCGCGGTGATTCACGTGGTGTTGCAGATAATTTAGGTTACACCTTTAATGGTAGTAATACAGGTGCTACGTTTACTCATGACTTAGATTATAGTGATTACAGCCTTATTCAATTAGGTGGTCCTTTATCGTGGGGCGCAAGTAAGGCCTTAAATAATCAATATGGTTTAATTGATGCTGATGGAAATGACATTTCCGGTTATAAAGATCAGGCACAGGATGGATTCATAAATGCACCAACGATTGAAGATGAGCTGTCTACGTTAAAGCTAGCTGCATCAAAAGTATTAGAAAACGAATACTTCAGCTCAATTGAGTTTGGTATGTCTTATAAAGAGCGTGAAAAAACAAAAGATTCGCAAGGTTTCTTTATGACGTTATCTGGCTTTTCGCTTGATAATCCTGGCATGCTAGCTGTGCCAGAGCAATATCGCATGGGTAGCGTTGATCTAGGCTTTATTGGCATGGGTGACATGATTGCTTACGATGTTAATGGGTTAGTAAATGACGGTTACTACAGCTTGTTAGATGAAAGCTTAACGAATACGAGCCATTTAACAAAATCGTGGACGGTAAAAGAAGAAATTACCTCAGTATTTGCACAGGCTAATATTAATGCCGAAGTAAGCGGCTTAGCACTTACAGGTAATGTGGGTGTACGTTATGTTCATACCGACCAGTCATCGCAGGGTAATGCATTTAACACTGTTGATGATATTGTGGTGGCATCACCTACCAATATTAGCCACGATTACTCACACGTATTACCAAGCTTAAACTTATCACTTGCGATTGATGAGCAACAAACAGTTCGCTTTGGTGCGGCTAAAACAATCTCTCGTGCACGTTTAGACGAAATGAATGCATCTATTGACGCATCTTACAATACTACACAGGATGAAAATGGTAACTACTGGTCTGTATCCGGTGGTAATCCTAATTTAGAGCCAAAAGAAGCAACTGGTTACGATTTAACGTACGAAAACTACTTTAGTGATGAAGGTTACTTCTCTGCTGCATTTTTCTATAAAGACTTAACGCAGTGGATTTTTGATGGTAAATACGAAATTGATATGTCGGGCGTTGCTGACCCATCAACAGGTGAAATTCCTGCAACATCAGAGGGCACAGGTAGTGGTAAAGTAAATGGCGGCGGCGGTGACCTATACGGTTACGAGCTATCTCTAGCGTTACCATTTAAAATTTTCCACCCGTCACTTGAAGGCTTTGGTTTAATTGCAAGCCATACCGGTATTGAATCAGACATTGAAGATCAAAACGGTAATGAGTACGAGCTACCGGGTCTTTCAGATAAAATTCAAAGCTTAACGGTTTACTACGAGATGAATGGTGTGCAATTACGTACTAGTATGCGTAAGCGTAGTGCCTTTAAAGGTGATGTATACGGTTTAGGTTTTAACACCGAGCAAGTAGATATCCTAGGTGAAACAATTTGGGATGTTCAAGCGGGTTATGACTTTTCTGAAGCCGGTATTGAAAGCCTTGAAGGTTTATCAATTCAGTTCCAAGTACAAAACTTAACAGAAGAGCCGTTTACATCGCTTTCTGGCGATAACGCGCTACAAGTTCGTGACTACCAAGATTACGGTCGTACTTACTTGTTAGGCTTTAGCTACAAGCTATAATAAAGGTTGTGTGTAGGAGCCCTTGTAATTTGTTTTACAAGGGCTTTTTTATAGCTACTTTATCTAAATTTTATCAAACTTAACAAAGCTTTAAACTGTAAACGTGGACAATAATATGAAACCAATAAAACACGTCGTAATCGCAGGCGGGGGCACGGCAGGGTGGATAACAGCCGCCTTGCTTAATAAAGTGTTAGGTAAAGTAATTAAAATAACCCTTATTGAGTCAAGTACTATTGGCACTATAGGCGTGGGTGAAGCAACAATTCCGCCTATTATTCAACTTAACAATGCACTGGGTATAAACGAGCAAGACTTTATAAACGCTACAAATGCATCTATAAAATTAGGAATTGAGTTCGAAAATTGGAAAACCCCCTCTCATAGCTATATGCATGCTTTTGGCTCATTTGGGAAAGACTTCCCCTTTTGCGATTTTTACAATTTTTGGGTAAAAGGACATATTAGCGGTGCAGAAGAAAGCTTATGGGACTTTTCTCTAAACTACCAAGCGGCTAAACAGCATAAATTTGCACCCTTAAATACCCTACCTAATACACAATTGCCTGGCTTGAGTTATGCGTATCACTTTGACGCAACGTTATATGCTGAGTTTTTAAAAAAACTCGCAACATCACGCGGTGTTGAGCATATTGATGCCAAAATAGAGCAGGTTGAACAATGCCCTCTATCAGGAAATATAAAATCATTAACCCTTGATAACACACAACAGATAAATGGTGACCTTTTTATAGACGCTACTGGGCAGCGCGCCTTACTCATAGAGCAAACCCTTAACACCGGTTTTGTCGATTGGTCTCATTATTTACCGTGTGATAGCGCCGTTGCGGTGCAGTCTCAAGGTACTAGCGAGCTAAAACCTTATACGCGTTCAATTGCACACAGCGCAGGCTGGCAGTGGCAAATACCGCTGCAAAGCCGAATAGGTAATGGCTTGGTGTACTGTAGTCGTTATTTATCTGACGATGCGGCAACGCAGTTATTATTAAATAATTTACCCACTGAGCCAATGACTGAGCCGAGGGTGATTAAATTTAAAACAGGGCGGCGGTTAAAACAATGGCATAAAAATGTGGTATCGGTTGGCCTTGCCAGTGGCTTTTTAGAGCCGCTAGAGTCTACCAGTATTCATTTAATACAAAGTGCCGTAACCCGTTTAATAAAGCTGTTTCCACACAATGGCATAAGCGAAGCTTTAGTTACTGAATTTAATAAGCAAAGCGTGATAGAAATTGAGCACATTCGTGATTTTATAATATTGCATTACACACTAACAGCACGAGAAGACTCTCCATTTTGGCGACAATGTAAGCAAATGGACATTCCTGACTCATTGGCCCATAAGCTCAAATTATTCAAGCAAACCGGCAAAGTAGTGCGCGAAAACGACGAATTATTTGCCGAAGTTGCCTGGCAACAGGTGTTTATTGGCCAAGGTCTTATCCCCGAAGATTACAACAGCATTGTTGACTCACTCAGTAGTGAACAACTAAACGATTTATTCTCAACACTAAAAACGCTTATTACCTCAACGGTAGATCAATTACCCACTCATAAAGATTTTTTAGCAAAAATTAAAAAGGCCTGATGATGCAACTTTTAAAAAAACTTTTACTTGTAAGTGCCTGTACTTTACCAACCATTAGCTACGCACTTGACGTCGAGCCAGCTAATTGGTGGGTTGGCATGAACAAAAACACGATTACCATCATGGTTCATGAGCAAAACATTGCAAACGAGCAAATTAAATTAGCGAAATACAACGG
This sequence comes from Pseudoalteromonas sp. 2CM28B, assembly GCF_023161935.1. NCBI lineage: Bacteria > Pseudomonadati > Pseudomonadota > Gammaproteobacteria > Alteromonadales > Pseudoalteromonadaceae > Pseudoalteromonas > Pseudoalteromonas sp. 2CM28B. The sequence continues at coordinate 261,387 of NZ_JALNTH010000003.1, read as the reverse complement.
CGTTAAGTTAAATAAAGTAACCCGTACCGACAATCCAAATTATGTATTTTTAAATATTACCATTACCGACGCCGCTAAAGCCGGAACGCTTGAATTTAATAGCAGCGAAACAAGCAATAACTTTGAGTTTCCACTTCTTGAGCGAGATAAAAACAGCGCTCAGCGTCAAGGGTTTACATCAGCTGATACGCTTTATTTAATTAACCCAGATCGCTTTGCTAATGGTGATAAACAAAACGATACTGTCGCAAGCATGTTAGAAGCGGCAAACCCGAGTATAAAAGGTGGGCGCCACGGTGGTGATATTCAAGGCGTTATAAACGCGCTACCCTATTTAAACGATTTAGGCGTAACACAGCTTTGGTTAACCCCAGTGCTTGAAAACAACATGCCTAATTATTCTTATCATGGTTATGCAATTACAGACTTTTATAAGGTTGACCCACGAATGGGCTCAAACCAGCTATACAAAACGTTATCAGTAAAAGCAAAAGAGCAGGGTATAGGCCTTGTAATGGATATGGTTCTTAACCATTTTGGCTCTGAGCATACTTGGGTTAACGATAAGCCAACTAAAGATTGGATTAACTTTAATGGTGAGTTTAATAAAGGCAAAAATGCCACCAGCCATGCGCGCCAAACCATACAAGACCCACACGCCAGTGAATACGACAAGCGCCAGTTTAACGATGGCTGGTTTGTAGAAACCATGCCTGATTTAAATCAGCGCCAACCACTGTTAAGTGAATACTTAATTCAAAATGCGATTTGGTGGATAGAATACGCCGATTTAAGCGGCATACGTGTTGATACCTACTCGTATTCAGATAAAGCATTTTTGAGTGATTGGACAAAAGCCATAATGCAAGAGTACCCAGACTTTAATATTGTTGGAGAAGAGTGGACGTCTAACCCTGCTATTGCCTCTTACTGGCAACGTGGAAAGCATAACCAAGATGGCTATACATCAAGCTTACCAAGCGTGATGGACTTTTCGTTGCAAGAGTCGGTAATTCAAGCGCTAAATGAAGATGAAAGCTGGAACACGGGTTGGGTTAAAGTATATGAATCGTTAGCTAATGACTTTTTATACCCTGATACCAATAACATTATGGTATTTGCCGATAACCACGATATGAGCCGTGTTTACACAGAGCTTGGCCAAGATGTAGCCAAAACAAAAATGGCGATGACCTTGTTTTTAACCACACGTGGCATAGCGCAAATGTATTACGGTACGGAAGTACTATTAGATAACACCCCAAGTAAAGACCATGGTGATATTAGAATCGACTTCCCCGGCGGGTTTGAAGGCCAAACTCGTAATGCCTTTACCAAAGAGGGCTTAACAAAACAGCAAAAAGAGATGCATAACACCATCAGTACGCTGCTTAACTTTAGAAAAAACAGCTCAGCATTAGATAAAGGAAAGCTTGTACACTTTACGCCTCAACAAGGGGTTTATAGTTATGCGCGTATTAGCGATGAGCAAACAGTGTTGGTATTTATGAATAAAAACACACAAACGCTACAAAAAAATATTGAGTATATGCAAGAGGTAATGCCTAACAGCACAACAGCATTTAATTTATTTACTCAAAAAACACAAAAGCTTGGCAAAACCATTGAATTACCAGCGATGAGCGCAACGGTACTCGTTATAAATACGCCACAATAGTGACCTGAATACGTATGCAGCAACTGTATGGTTGCTGCAGTAATCTTTAGTATAAAGTTAATAACAATACTGACAAAAAAGACACACAATGAAAAAATCAGTTTATGTACCCGCAGTACTGTGTAGTGCACTTATTGCTACAGGGTGTTCAGAAAATAACAAACCTGAACAACAGCAAGCACCTGCCCACACGCAAAATGAGCTTACCAAGCCGGTTGTATATCAAGTATTTACCCGTTTGTTTGGTAATACCGAAACAGCCAATGTGCCATGGGGCACTAAAGAGCAAAACGGCGTAGGTAAATTTGCCGACTTTAACGATGCAGCCCTCAAAGGTATTAAAGAGCTAGGTACCACGCACGTTTGGTATACCGGTGTATTACACCACGCGCTAGTGGGCGATTATACCGACTACGGCATTTCACAAGATGACCCCGATGTAGTAAAAGGTCGCGCAGGGTCACCGTACGCAATTAAAGATTACTACGATGTTAACCCCGATTTAGCCGTTAATGTAACAAACCGCATGGGAGAGTTTAGCCAGCTTATTGAACGTACACATAGCCACGGTATGAAAGTCATTATTGATATAGTGCCTAACCATGTTGCCCGAAATTATCAATCACTTGGAAAGCCTAAAGGCGTAGAGGATTTCGGCGCACAAGACGACACCAGTAAAACGTACGATAAAAATAACAACTTTTATTATGTGCCTGGGCAGTCATTTCAAGTGCCTACTTCTACAACTTATACCGTGTTAGGTGGAAAGGATCACCCACTTGCGGATGGCTTTTTTGATGAAACACCTGCTAAATGGACAGGTAACGGTGCCCGTGCACCAAAACCCGATATTAACGATTGGTACGAAACAGTAAAAGTAAATTATGGCGTAAAGCCAGATGGTAGCTACGATTTTGCTCAGCTGCCAAACGACTATAAAGACAAAGATTACCGTGATCATTATGCGTTTTGGCAAGATAAAGAGCTACCAGATAGCTGGTACAAATTTAGAGACATTGCGCTTTTTTGGTTAGACAAAGGCGTTGATGGCTTTAGATACGACATGGCCGAAATGGTACCGGTTGAATTTTGGAGCTTTTTAAATTCGTCAATAAAAATGAAAAAAAGCGATGCCTTTTTATTGGCCGAAGTATATAACCCGTTAATGTACCGTGCCTATATTCAGCAAGGTAAAATGGATTACCTTTACGATAAAGTCGGCTTTTACGATACCTTAAAAGCGATAATGCAACTTAAACAACCTGCCAATAGTATTTTTGATGCGCATCAAAGTGTGCTCGATATAGAGCAACACATGCTGCATTTTTTAGAAAATCACGACGAGCAACGAATCGCAAGCCCGGATTTTGCGGGTAATGCCCAGTGGGGTAAACCTGCTTTAGTTGTTTCTAATTTAATTAGCCGCGCGCCAACACTTTTATATTTTGCTCAAGATGTGGGAGAAGATGGCTCTGAAAACGCGGGGTTTGGAGCGCCGACACGTACCAGTATTTTTGACTACATTGGCGTTCCAGCGCACCAAGCATGGATGAATAACGGAAAATTTGATGGCGCTAATTTAACCGCAGAGCAAGTAGCACTTCGTGATTACTACAAAGCGGTTATGTCACTGAATAGTTTACCTGCTGTAGTAGGCGGAGAAATGTCGGCACTTAACCTTGTAGGAAGTGAACGTGTTGTTGGTTTTACCCGCTCTTTAGGCCAGCAAAGTGTGTATGTGTTAAGTAACTTTAGCGAGCAGCCACAAACAGTTACGGTTAATTTATCAAAGGCACAATTAGGTGCAATGAGTGAAAATACGCTATTAAATGATTTACTTGAAAATCACACCACCGAGCTTAAAGCTCACCCGCAATGCGCTACATTTAACCTCACACTTGATGCATTTAGCAGCGCAGTATTAACAAATAAGGCTAATAATGAATAATCAAAATAATAATACCGATAAGCCAAATTTAAGTTTTTGGCAAATATGGAACATGTGCTTTGGCTTTTTAGGCATACAATTTGGTTTTGCCCTGCAAAACGGCAATGTGAGCCGAATATTTCAAACATTAGGCGCACAAGTTGATGATATTCCCATTTTATGGGTTGCAGCCCCACTTACAGGCTTAATTGTTCAGCCTATTATAGGCTATTGGAGCGATAAAACGTGGGGGCGCTTTGGCCGTCGTCGTCCGTTCTTTTTTATAGGTGCAGTGTTAACAACGCTTTCACTATTTATTATGCCGCATTCACCAACGCTTTGGATTGCCGCGGGTATGTTATGGATCATGGATGCGTCAATCAACGTAACCATGGAACCGTTTAGAGCACTTGTTGGTGATAACTTGCCAGAAAAACAACGCGCTACCGGTTACGGTTTACAAAGCTTTTTTATTGGTATTGGTGCGGTACTAGCCTCAGCATTACCATGGATGATGACTAATTGGTTTGATGTAAGCAATACCGCAGCGCCAGGGCAAATTCCTGAGTCTGTTAAATACTCATTTTATTGGGGTGGGGTTGTGTTACTCGTTGCTGTGCTTTGGACCGTAGCACGTACTAAAGAATACAGCCCTGAGCAATTAGCGGCTTTTGAAAAGCAAAGCGCTCAACCTACTACAAGCAAAGTGGTTGATATTAACTTTAATAAAGGTGCCATTATTTTTGTGGTACTGGGTTTAGCAACTCTTGCATTAGTCATGGGCTTATCCCTTGAAAAAGAATTATACCTACTTGCTGGTGGTTTATTAGCGTTTGGTATTGTGCAGTGGATTGCAGCGGCGCTTAAAAGTGCGAATAAAACCCAAGGTGGTTTTTACCAAGTAGTACAAGATGTATTTACTATGCCGGAGGCTATGAAGCAGCTTGCTTGGGTGCAGTTTTTTAGCTGGTTTACTTTATTTGCTATGTGGATTTATACCACCGCTGCAGTAACAAGCTTTCATTATGGTAGTAGTGATGCAACTTCTAAAGCATTTAACGATGGCGCAGACTGGGTGGGTATTTTATTTGCCGCTTACAATGGATTTGCCGCAATTGCCGCTATGTGTATTCCGTTTTTAGTTAAAAAAATGGGATTAAAAGGCGCGCATTGCTTTAATTTATTGCTGGGCGCGTTAGGTCTTGCAAGCTTTATGTTTATTCAAGACCCTAAAATGTTACTTATACCTATGATTGGAGTAGGGTTTGCTTGGGCGTCTATTTTATCACTCCCGTATGCCATGTTAAGTAACGCACTACCGAGTAACAAAATGGGCGTTTATATGGGGATTTTTAACTTTTTTATAGTTATACCTCAGTTACTTGCCGCCAGTGTTTTAGGGCTTATTTTACGCCACGTATTTTCTAATCAGCCTATTTACGCATTATTAATTGGTGCAGCTTCGTTTGTTGTTGCTGCTGTTGCAGTAATGCGCGTTAAAAATTCTCATTAAGGACACACAATGAAAAAATATAACCTTATAACCGCCTCTCTTTTAACGTTAGGTTTAACGGCTTGCGGCGCTCAAAACACAAGCACGACTAACGAAAGTACCACAGCACAGGTTACATCAGCACCAGGCGCCCCAGGCGCAGAGCCTTTTTGGGCTTATGCGGGTAAAACAGGTATTGGTACATCATACGAGCAATACCAAAACGGCCAATACACTGATGCAGCTGCAACGGGGGATGTGTCTAAAGTATGGTTTTCAATAGCTAAAGGTATGATCACCGAAACCATGTTTGGGCTTATTCACCAAGCACAAATAAAAGACATGCAATTTATAGTAACAGGTAAAGATTTTACCGTTAGTGAAGCGGATGATTTAAATGTCACCATTGATTACTTACATAAAGATGCACAAGGTCGCCCGTTATCGCTGGCTTATAAAGTAACAAGCACTGATAAACAAGGCCGTTTTAGCCTAGAAAAACACATCTTTACTGACCCAGATGGGCAAACCCTATTTGTACGCAGCGTATTTAATACTGAGCTTGAAGGGCTAAAAGCGTATGTGTCTGTTAATCCGTACATTAATAATAACGGCTTAGGTGACTTTGCTAAAACAACAGAGCAAGGCCTAGTAGCATGGGAAAACGATAACTATCTATCACTTCAATCCGCGTCACCATTTAAAGCAAAAACGGTAGGGTTTACAGGAAAAAGTGACGGTATTAACACCCTTAAAACTACGCAATCTATAACTACCCAATACACAAATACCGGCGAAACTGCTGGTAATGTAAGCATGCTTGCAGAGCTTGGCGAGATAAGTGCAAATACCACTTTTGATTTAGCCCTGAGCTTTGGTAAAACGCAGCAGCAAAGTATAAAGCAAGGCGAAAAAAGCTTAGCTAAAGGGTACCAAACGGTGCTCGATCACTACAACGGCAAAGGTGAAGCGCTAGGCTGGGAAGATTACCTACAAAGCCTAAAACCGCTTAATACCATGGTTGAACAAACAGCCGATAACGGTAAGCTTTTATACACCAGCGCCATGGTATTAAAAGCACAAGAAGATAAAACACACGCAGGGGCATTAATTGCTTCTTTATCTAACCCATGGGGCGAAACGGTTTCAGCCAAAGAGGGTTCTACGGGTTATAAAGCGGTATGGGTGCGCGATTTTTATCAAGTAGCCATGGCATTTATGGCGCTTGGTGATACTGCCACAGCAAAAACAGCGTTTGAATACCTTGAAAAAGTGCAAGTAAATAGCAAAACACCAGGTAATAAAGGCGATACAGGCTGGTTTTTACAAAAAACACACGTAGATGGTGAATTAGAATGGGTAGGCGTACAGCTTGACCAAACCGCTATGCCTATCATGCTGGCATGGAAGTTACATAAAGCCAACGTACTTAGCGATGAAGAGCTAAAAAACTGGTACGGCAAAATGTTAAAACCAGCGGCAGATTTTTTAGTAGAGGGCGGACTTGCTAAAATTTTGTGGAACGACACACAAATTACACCACCGGCAACACAACAAGAGCGCTGGGAAGAGCAAAGCGGTTATTCGCCATCTACAACTGCGGCAATAGTGGCAGGCCTTATTACCGCAAGCGATATCGCAACGCTTAGTGGTGATGATAAAAACGCGCAGCGCTACCTTGCCACGGCTAAAAAATACAGCAGCGATATTGAATCGCAAATGTTTACTACCGAAGGTAACTTAAAAGGCGAGAATAGCGATGGCGAATACTTTATTCGTATAGGCCAAGATACCGATGCAAACTCAAACACTAAAATTAACGCTAATAATGGCCGCGAAGGGTTTAATAAAAAGCAAATTTTAGATGGCGGCTTTTTAGAGCTAGTACGCTATGGCGTACGCGGTGCAAATGATGAAAGCATCGTTAAAACACTACCTGAGTATGACGACGAAACGCTTGAAGATAACCTACAAGTTAAATACAGCTTTAGCTTTGACGATGGCAGCGGCACTTTTGCAGGCTACCGCCGCTATGGCAATGATGGCTACGGTGAAGATGAAGTTAAAGGCACAAACTATGCTGAGGGTGGCAGTAATACACCAGGCCAACGTGGGCGTGTATGGCCATTTTTCACCGGTGAGCGCGGGCATTACGAAATCGCAGCGGCTAATGCAAACAACGCTCTGGATGATGCTAAACAAGCGCAAATTAAAAACAGCTATGTGAAAGGCTTAGAGCAATTTGCTAATAACGGCCTTATGTTACCAGAGCAAGTATGGGATGGTGTAGGGGTTAACAAAGCAGGTTATGAGCTAGGCGAGGGAACTAATTCAGCAACACCATTGGCATGGACTCATGCCGAGTATATTAAATTAGTCCGTTCACTGAGCGACAAACAAGTTTGGGATCATTATCCCGTTGTTGAGAAAGCTTTAAAATAAGGCTAGTACAAAATGTAAAATTAAAGCCACGGTTAACAGCCGTGGCTTTTTTGTATCTAAGTGGGGGTTTAATGTTTAATAAGCACAATGAAGTTGAGTGATAAATTCTTAACTAGACCCTCTGGCAATTAATACCGGCGGTAAAAGGGTGCTTTGTACTTTTTCTTCACGTATTAATTTAAGCAGGTTCTCTACTAACATTTGCCCTGCGACGGTGGTGTCTTGCGCTATGGTGGTGAGCGGTGGGTTTATGTAGCTTGCAATGGCTATGTTATCAAAACCGACCACGGCCACTTCGTTAGGGACATTAATATTGGCTTCTTTTAAAGCGCGAATTGCACCAATGGCAATTAAATCACTAGCGGCAAATAAGGCGTTAAATTTAATGTTATTAGCAATAAGTGAGCGCGTAGCATGATAACCAGACTCTTCAGTAGAAATAGCATTGGCCATTTTTCGCTCATTAATGGTTATACCATTATTAAGTAGCTCATCTTTAAACCCCTGAAAGCGGGCAAAAAATTCTGGGCTGTGATCAGATGCATCACCGATAAACGCGCAATCGGTGCGGCTATGGGCAATTAAATGGCCAGCGGCTAGTTTGCCCCCGCCGTAGTTGTCGCAGCATACAGTAAGGTCTGGGCGGTTATCTACTGTGGCGCCCCAGCATACAAACTTAGTGTTTTGGTCAAGCAAGGTTTTAAATTTTGGCTGAAAGTCTATGTAATCACCATAGCCGAGCAAAATAATACCATCGGCTCTGTGGCTGTCTTCGTAGTCGGCTTGCCAATCGGCGCTAGCTGATTGAAACGACACCAATAAGTCGTAACCTTCTTTTGCACACGCACGGGTAATACTGCCCAGCATTGATAAAAAGAATGGGTTTATTTGTGATTCATCTGATGTTGGGTCTTCAAACAACAATAGCGCAAGGGTACTACTTTGCTGAGTACGTAAGTTGCTGGCATTTTTATCAACTTTATAGTTAAGTTGTTTTGCTATGTCGTGGACGCGTTTGCGTGTTTCTTCATTAACAAGGGGGCTGTTACGTAAAGCGCGAGATACAGTTGATTGTGAAACCCCTGCATAATGGGCAATGTCAAATGAGGTGGCTTTACCTTTCATTGTTACAACTTAATTAAATGCTAAATAATTGTGTCATTTTCGACTATTAGTGAATTATTTCAAGCTTTTTGCGATTTATTATTGATCTAATCCTGACACCGGTGTCATAATGTCAATGTTTTATCATTTTGTTGTCAAAACGTATTAGCTGCTATTTTATATAGCAGCCTTTTTTACTGTGATAGCTACTTTGAGGTGATAGCTCAAAGTGTATAAATAACAACGCATAGTCGTTGTAAAATAATAAGCATAAGCCGCTTACACAAAAGAGATAATACCATGAGCCAAAATTCTTCTGCCCAGTTTAACCCTATCTTAGTTGCCGATATTGGTGGCACCAATGCGCGCTTTGCATTAATTACCGACTTTAATGAGCAAACTAACCAATTTGTTATTGAGCATATTAACATATTTCCCAGTGCTAATTTTGGCTCTTTAGAAAGCGCACTTGAACAATACCTAACAACGATTCCTCATGTTACGCCAACTCAGGCATGTTTAGCTGTTGCAGGCCCTATAAAAGCAGGCCAAGTGCATTTAACCAATTTAGGTTGGCACTTTAGTGTTAGTGAATTTAAAGCACATTTTAATTTAACACAATTAGAAGTAATTAATGACTTTGCTGCATTTGCTTATGCAGCGCCTTATTTAGACTCAACGCAAAATATTACTATTAAGCCTGGTCAAGCCGATGCAAATGCAAATATTGGTGTTATGGGACCAGGTACTGGCTTTGGTGCTGCGTGTTTAGTGCGTACAGCGCAGTCAACTGCAGTATTAAGCTCTGAGGGCGGGCATATGTCGCTTGCTCCTGTAAACGAGCTAGACGCTTTATTAATTAACGAGCTTCGAAAAGAGCACCCTCATGTATCTATAGAGACTGTTTTTTCAGGCCCTGGTATTGCCCATTTATACAAAGCAATGGCAGCCGTGAAAGGGGTTACAGCTAAAAATTTAGATGCGGCACAAATTAGTAGCCTTGCAAACAGTGGCGAGTGTGAAGTGTGCGATGCAACGCTTAATCAGTTTTGTGACTGGATAGGCAGTGTGGCAGGCGATTTAGCGGTAGTATACGGCGCATTAGGTGGCCTATTTATAGGCGGCGGTATTTTACCGCGTATGCAAACGCGATTACTTGAAAGCCGTTTTGTAGAGCGTTTTTCGCAAAAAGGTGTTATGTCGCAATATGCAGGGCAAATTCCAGTTACTTTAGTAACACAAGATAACATACCGCTAATTGGGGCGGGTGCGTGTTTATATAACAGCAAGTAAATTTGCTTAATGGTTGTATTTGGATAATGAACAAATGAAAAAAGTAACCATAAATAGCGTAGCAAGCCATGCAGGCGTTTCTAAAAAAACCGTGTCGCGGGTTTTAAATAATGAGCCTAACGTGAGTGCAGCTACGCGCGAAAAAGTACTTAAAGTATTTAAAGAGCTTGATTACACGCCTAACCCAATAGCACGCGGGCTTGCGCAAAATCGCAGCTTTATTATTGGCTGCTTATATGACAACCCCAGTAAAAGTTATATAACTCGCGTACAAACGGGTGCGCTTGCTGCCTGTAAAGAAAATAACTACAACTTACTAATACACCCGTGCGAATTACGTGGCGATGATTTAATTAACGATATAGAGCAGTTATTACAAACCTCGCGTTTAGATGGCGTAGTACTTACCCCGCCATTTGGTGATTTTGAAAAGCTCGCTAATTTTTTAAAAGCTAAAAAAATACCCTATGCACGGGTTGCATCGGCCCTGCTAGAAGATGATTCAATTTCAGTGCGCAGCAACGACGAGCAGGGCGCTTATGAAATAACCGAGCACTTAATTTCGCTTGGTCATAAGTCGATTGCTTTTATTAAAGGCCACCCTGATCACAGTGCTACACAACAGCGCTTTAAAGGTTACAGACGAGCGTTGGCAAGCCACGGTATAGAATTTGACGAGCGCCTAGTAGAAGAGGGTAACTTTAGTTATCACTCAGGTGTAGACAGTGCGCGCAGCATTTTAGATTTATCGCCACGCCCTACCGCGGTATTTGCATCAAACGATTACATGGCGGCGGCGGTATTAAAGCTTGCTACACAGCGCCAATTACGCGTACCCGATGATATTTCTATTGCAGGGTTTGATAATGCACCAATTGCACGCCATATATGGCCGGGCTTAACGACTATTGCACAACCTGTAGAAGAAATGACTAAACAAGCTGTTACGCAGCTTATATCGCATATTTCGCAGCCACAAGAGCAGCCGTATCAGGTAACGCTAGAATCACGCTTAATTACCCGCGAGTCTACTGCTGCAATAAAATAACCCCCTTTTTTGTTTTTCACAGTAACCCGAATTTGAGTGACGCTTATTCGGGTTTTTTTTGTGCGGATTTTAGCAAATAAACTAAAATTAGCATGGTCATTAATTGGTCACGTTAAAATTTTACACTATTTTTGTTACTCAGGGTTGACACCGGTGTCAATGCTATGCGTTAATACAGTGACACCGGTGTCAGGGTTGTTGTGAGAGGCTCCCTGGTAGCGTACCTTTGAACGGGTAAATCAAAGATGCTCAGTGCAGTTATTTACGTGGAGTCTGTAATTGCTACTGAGCCTTTTTCCTCTAACTAATAGAGATGAGCTAAATTATGTTGCACCCTCGCATTGAAGAAGTCACCCAACGCGTTATTGAACGCAGTAAACAAACCCGTCAAGATTATTTAGATCGTATTTCGCACGCAAAAAAACAAACAAGAGTCCGTGCCGGGCTAGGCTGCGGAAACATCGCTCACGTTATGGCTGCGTGTAGCAGCGACGACAAAGCGCGCTTAAAGGCTGATGAGCAGCCAAATCTTGCTATTATCAACTCATATAATGATATGCTTTCGGCCCATGTGCCATACAAAGATTTCCCTGATTTAATTAAAGACCTTGCTACTAAGTACGACGCCACTGCCCAAGTTGCAGGCGGTGTACCAGCAATGTGTGATGGCGTTACGCAAGGGCGTGACGGCATGGAATTATCGCTTTTTTCTCGCGACGTAATTGCTATGTCTACTGCGGTATCACTATCGCATGACGTATTTGACGGCGTTTTTTGTTTAGGCGTATGTGACAAAATTGTCCCAGGTCTATTAATTGGTGCCTTATCTTTTGGTCACTTACCGGTATTCTTTTTACCTGCTGGGCCAATGCAATCTGGTATTCCTAACAAAGAAAAAGCACGTATTCGCCAAAAATTTGCACAAGGCTTAGTAAGCCGTGAAGACTTACTTGAAGCTGAAAGCGCCTCGTACCACAGTGCAGGTACATGTACGTTTTACGGTACCGCTAACTCAAACCAAATGTTAATGGAAATAATGGGCTTACACCTTCCAGGTAGCTCGTTTATTAACCCTTACACTGAGCTTCGTGATGGTTTAACAGGTAATGCTGTAGAAACCATGCTTAAGCAGCTTACAGATGATAAAGAAAGCCCGTGTTTAGCAGATGTAATCAGCGAAAAAACCATTATTAATGGTTTAGTTGGCTTGCTATCTACAGGTGGCTCTACTAACCACGCTATTCATATTGTTGCTATCGCAAAAGCGGCGGGTATTCAAGTAACGTGGAAAGACATGTCTGACTTATCAGAAGTTGTACCACTACTCACGCGTATTTACCCTAACGGCTCAGCAGATGTAAACCATTTTCAAGCCGCAGGCGGTATGGGCTTCTTAATGCGTGAATTAGCCGGCGCAGGTTACTTGCATACTGATGTTAAAACAATGCTTGGTGAAGGCTTAGCGCCTTACATGATGGAGCCGCGTTTAGATAAAGACGACAGCTTAATTATGAGCAACTCAACAGGCCCTTCAAAAGTTAAATGGGTAGATTGCCCAGAAAACTCACTCGATGAAGAAGTACTGCGTCCAATTAGCAATCCATTTAGCAAGCAAGGCGGCCTACAACTACTTACGGGTAACCTAGGTAAAGCAGTCATTAAAGTCTCTGCTGTAGCCACTGAGCACCAAGTAGTAACAGCCCCAGCTAAAGTATTTAGCTCACAAGGCGAACTGCAAGAGGCATACAGCCGTGGCGAGTTAAACCAGGACTTTATTGCCGTGCTTAAAGAGCAAGGCCCTAAAGCGAAAGGTATGCCAGAGCTGCATAAATTAACGCCAGTAATGGCAACACTTCAAGACGAAGGCTTTAAAGTAGCCATTGTGACTGATGGCCGTATGTCGGGCGCATCAGGTAAAGTGCCTGCTGCTATTCACTTAGCGCCAGAAGCTGTTGAAGGTGGCATTATTGCAAAAATTCTTGAGGGCGATTTAGTAACACTGGATGCGCCAAACGGAATATTAAAAGTACATGTTAGCGACGAAGAGCTTGCTAAGCGTGAACTACAACTTAGCCAACCAAGCTTAACCTTTGGTACCGGCCGAGAGTTATTTACTGGATTTAGAAATATTGTAAGCAGCGCCGATTTAGGTGCGAGTGCTTTTGGACTTGAATAATAATTGCCACACACTGGGTAATGAGGAACAAGTAATGAGTATTGAAAAAATCTTAGCGTCGGCACCTGTGGTGCCAGTGGTTGTAATCGAAAAACTAGAAGATGCAGCACCACTCGCTAGAGCGTTATACAACGGTGGCTTAAAAGCCCTTGAAATTACGCTACGCACGCCTGTTGCAGTGGAAGCTGTAAAACTAATGAAAGCAGAAGTTCCAGAAGCTTACGTTGGTACAGGTACAGTGGTTGATAAAGCAAGCTTTGATGCTTCAGTAGAAGCAGGCGCTGATTTTATGGTAAGCCCAGGTGTAAGTGATGAATTATTAGCATTAGCTAAAGATTCAGACATCCCTTTTTTACCGGGTGCAGCAACTGCAAGCGAAGTAATGCAGTTAGCAAGCCATGGCTTTAAGTACTTAAAATTCTTCCCTGCAGAGGCTGCAGGCGGAACGGCAATGCTTAAGTCGATTGGCGGGCCATTGCCGCACATTACTTTTTGCCCAACCGGTGGTATTAGCCTAGCAACAGCCCCTAATTACTTAGCGCTTAATAACGTTATTTGTGTTGGTGGTACGTGGATGCTAGATAAGCAACTAATTGAAAACAAAGACTGGCAAGCCATTGAAGCGCTTGCTCGACAAGCAAGTGAAGTTAAATAGGAGTCTAAAAATGATTAATGTAGCAATTAATGGCTATGGCCGTATCGGTCGCAACGTATTACGTGCACTTTACGAGTCAGCACAAAACAGTGAAATTAAAATTGTAGCAATTAACGATTTAGCACCGGCTAACGTAAATGCGCATTTAACACAATTTGACTCAGTTCACGGTCAATTTTCTCAAAAAGTAACGTTATCAGATAACACTATGCTGATTGGTGATGACGTAATTACTTTGACTCAAGAGCGTGACCCTGCAAACTTACCGTGGAAAGAGTTAAACGTAGATATCGTTTTAGAATGTACTGGTTTTTTCACTAAGCGTGAAGACGCAGCTAAGCACATTACAGCAGGTGCTAAAAAAGTAATTGTGTCTGCTCCTGGTAAAGATTTAGATGCAACGGTAGTACACGGTGTTAACAGCGATGTAATTAACGCTGATAGCAACATTATCTCTAACGCATCATGTACGACTAACTGTTTAGCGCCAATTGCAAAAGCAATTAACGACACAGTAGGTATTGAGCAAGGTAGCATGACTACAATTCATGCATATACAAACGATCAAAACTTATCTGACGTTTATCACCCAGATCTATACCGTGCACGTAGTGCAACACAGTCTATGATCCCAACTAAAACAGGTGCTGCTGCAGCTGTTGGCTTAGTACTTCCTGAGCTTGCGGGTAAATTAGACGGTATGTCGGTACGTGTACCTACTATCAATGTTTCTTTAGTTGATTTTACGTTTATCACTAAGCGCGAAACAACTGCTGAAGAAATCAACGAAGTAATGAAAGCCGCAGCAACAGGTTCAATGAAAGAAATTTTAGAGTACAACGAGCTTCCGCTTGTTTCTATTGATTTTAATCACAACCCTGCGTCATCAATTTTTGATGCAACGCAAACTAAAGCTGATGGCAAACTAGTTAAAGTAATGGCTTGGTACGACAACGAGTGGGGTTTCTCAAACCGCATGTTAGACCAAGTTAAAGCATTAGGTCAGTACTTATAATTGACCCTGTAAAAGTTTAGCTTTATCCAACCAAGCCTGCATTATGCAGGCTTTTTTATTTTGATTAATTTATACCCGCTCGTTTAATAAAACGCTTAGCTCTTTAAAATTAGGCCGCGATGCAATATCCGTATTTATAGCACGCGCTGCTATATCGGACATTTTATTAAACAGTTCGTTTTGCTTATCTGCAGCGCTAACAGTGCTTAGCAAGTCCTCAATTAAACAACCAAAAGCGCGGACTTCTATAAGTTCTATGCGTTTTTTTTCTTCTTGAGTAAGCATGGCTAAATTTGTTGCAGCACCAAAATCACCAAATAAAACGTCATATTGTTCATTTATCATGGTGTTGTGTGCGTAAATATCGCCATGACTTACGTTGTTAGCATGTAAGTGGGCAAGGGTGCTTATCATTTGCTGGGCAACTTTATAAATTGCCTCAGGCGAATAGTGACAGTGTGTATTAAAGGTATCGCGCGTACAGGTTTCTAAACTTGGCGGCAAACCTAAATTAGCAAAGCGTGTATCTATTAGCTCCATTACTAAACCAAGCTGTGTGCTTTGCTCTATGTAGCTTAATACGTTAATTAAGTTTCTATGATAGCCTGCTTGTAAACAGCAGTTTACTTCATCAAGTGGGTAGCCATCGCTTGTTATTGCCCCTTTAAATAATTTTACCGCCACATCGTGCTGTGCTGTTTTAGCTAAATGAATAACGCCCGATGCACCTTGGCCAATTACTTTTTTAAGCTCAAAATTTTCAAGTGGCGTGTTTTGTAAACGACTGTTAGTTAAGCACTGAGCTTTATTAAATGCATTACCCGCAAAGGCAAGCCAAGCAAGTTTGGGGAGTTCTAATAGCCAATTATCAAGTTTTGTTAGGTTATTAGCAGAGAGCCTAACTAGCTCTAAATTAGTACAAGAGGCCATACTCGCGGGTAGTTGTTTTAGGTTATTTCCTGCAAGGGCGAGCTTTTTAAGCTGTGTGTAATTACCAAAGTCACTTGGCAATGCGCTTAATTTGTTATCGGTCAGTATTAACCATTCAATATTTTTAGGTAAGCTGTTTAGTGCAAACTCTGTTATTTGATTGCCTTTAAATGCAACCATAATTAAAGCAGGGCACTTAGCGAGTACTTTAGGTATATGTTCAAATTGGTTAAACGATAAAAACACCCGCTTAAGCTTTGTTAAGCACGCAAATTCATCTGGCAGTGTAGTGAGATTATTGTTTGATAAATCGAGTACTTCTAGGGTATCTGCAAGGGTTAAAATTTCTAAAGGAAACTGTGTTAAGCCTTCTACGAGTTGTAAGCGAGTAACACCATTCAACCTACCAGACTTAAGCTCTGCAAGGGTATTCATAAATTTTCACAAGCCTTTTAAAATAAAAAAGCCAACATCGCTGTTGGCTTAAAGTAAATACGTTTAGTAAAGTTTAAAATTGCGCGTTATGGTAAACGTTTTGCACGTCGTCACAATCTTCAAGCATGGCTAAAAAGCGCTCCATTACTTCTACGTCTTCACCTTCAATAGGGGCTTCAACTTGTGGTACAAACGAAATTAAATCTACGTCAAAATCTGTAATACCCATTTCTTCAAGCGCTGTACGGGTGTTGTTGTATTCTGTATGTGGTGCAAAAACCGTCACTTTACCGTTTTCTACTTCTACATCTGTTACATCAACATCGGCCATCATAAGGGCTTCTAGTACAGCTTCATCGTCATCGCCATCAAAAACAAAAATAGCGAGGTGATCAAATAAATGTGATACCGAATTTTGTGCGCCTATTTTAGCGTTTGCTTTGGTAAAACAAATACGCACATCAGCAAACGTACGTTTGTTGTTGTCGGTTAAACAGTCAACAATAATCATACAGTTACCAGGCCCGTATCCCTCATAACGTGTGGCTGCGTAATCTTCACCGCCGCCGCCTTTGGCTTTGTCTATTGCACGCTCAATAACGTGTGCGGGTACCTGGTCTTTTTTAGCGCGCTCGATTAAACGGCGCAGCGCAAGGTTACCATCTGGATCTACGCCACCATTTTTAGCGCAAATGTATATTTCTTTACCGTACTTAGAATAAACTTTAGTTTTAGCACCCGCAGTTTTAGCCATTGAATCTTTTTTGTTTTGGTAAGCTCTTCCCATCTGCGTTTCGCCTTAATATATGTAAATTATTGAATAAAATTGCAAGGCCGTATTCTAAAGGTAAAGCCGCAGTATCGCCAGTAAATGGCGTTAATTAATCATCTTGCTGTTGTAATTGCCACATTTGAGCGTATTGACCATTTTGTAATAAAAGCGCTGAATGTGTGCCTTGCTCAACCAGTTCGCCCTTTTTAAATACTAATATGTTATCGGCATCAACTATAGTTGATAGCCGGTGTGCAATCACAATACTGGTGTGGTTTTGAGTTACATCGCGCATTGCCTTTAAAATGGCTTGCTCCGCGTGCGAGTCGAGCGCCGAGGTCGCCTCATCAAAAATTAAAATAGGAGATTGCTTTAAAATTGCACGTGCAATTGCAATACGTTGTTTTTCGCCGCCAGATACTTTTAAACCGCGCTCGCCCACTAACGTTTTATCGCCTTGCGCTAAAGTTGAAATAAAGTCCTTTAAATGGGCCATTTTTATTGCTTTATCTATTTCACTATCGCTTGCTGTGGGTCTGCCATAGGCGATGTTTTCGCGTATGCTGGTGTTAAATAGCACGGTGTCTTGTGGCACTATAGCAATGGCTTTACGCAGGCTATCGAGGGTGACGGCGTCTATAGCTTGGTTATCTATGGTTATACTGCCCGCGCTAATATCGTAAAAGCGGTAAAGTAACCGCGCCAAAGAGCTCTTACCTGCACCACTTGCACCTACAACGGCAACCTTACTGCCTGCTTTAACTTTAAAGCTAATATTACTAAGAATAGGGCGGCTGGCATCGTAACTAAAACTCACATTATTGAAGGCTATATTGCCTTTGCTAACACAAAGGTGTTGAGCATGGGGTCGCTGCGTTACCTGTGGTTTTTTATTAAGTAAGCCCAGCATGTTTTCTAAATCGGTTAGGGCGCGTCTTATTTCTCGATAAACAAATCCTAAAAAGTTAAGCGGTAAAAATAATTGGATCATGTAGGCGTTTATCATTACAAGTTCGCCAATTGTTAGAGCGCCCGTTACCACTTCTTTGGCACCTAACCACATTAGCGCTGTAATAGCGCTTGCAATTATTAACGCTTGGCCTGAATTAAGCGCAAGCAATGACATTCTATTTTTTAAACGGGCGGTTTCCCAATTTGCTAAAAAAGAGTCGTATGTTTTAGCTTCAAATTCTTCGTTATTAAAATATTTTACAGTTTCGTAGTTAAGCAGGCTGTCTATGGCGCGCGTATTACTAAGGTTATCGGCGGCGTTTGCCTCACGTATAAAACGGTTTCGCCACTGCGTTACTGTTACAGTAAAGGTAATATAAATAGCAACCGCTAATAAAGTTATTAACGCAAACCAAATAGAAAATAGCGAGCCAAAAATAATAGCAACGGTCAGTATTTCAAAAAGGGTGGGGACAATATTAAACATTAAAAAACGCATTAAAAAGCTCAGCCCACTAGTACCACGCTCTATATCACGGCTTATTCCACCTGTTTGCCTATCGAGATGAAAAGCAAGCTCTAGCGAGTGTAAATGTTTAAATACTTTTAACCCAATATCACGCATCGCGTGCTCTGTCACACGAGAGAACACCGCATCTCTTACTTCGCCTAAAAACACGCTGGCAAACCTAAGCCCACCATACATAAGCAATAGTAATGCAGGGATAACTAAAACTGAATTAATTGATTTATCAACCGAGTCGATAATTTCTTTTAATGCCCAAGGCATTAAAAGAGTTGCGCCTTTAGCTCCTATAAGGGCTAAAAGCGCTAAAAGTACGCGCCCTTTAAATTTAGTAATGTATGGCCACAGCGTTTTAATACTTTGTTTTAAGGTCATTGCATCGGCGCGTTTTATAGTACTGTGTTTAGAGCGCATTACGGATCTCAGTCAAATAAATACTTAATTAATATGCATTGTATTTTAAATACTTGCCCATATATACTACGCATCCCTTATTTTAGTTTGACGCAACCATGTTTAACGTTCGTGTGTTTATAACTGCTTTTTTACTGTTTTGTGCGCTTTTTAGTGTTCAAAGTAGTGCGCAGTGCGCGACACATAAATTAAACACTGCAACCACCTCATTGAGTGTGTTTGCTGATAGCGTTGAGTTAGTTAAAACGCTGCCTATATCAAAATCGGTAAAGGGGAGTGAGCACAAAAAAACACAGCAAACAGGGTTTCACGCTCATCAACCTAGGTTAACGGCTAGTAATTCTTCGTTATTTTTACATGTCGCGCAAAGTGAGCCTGAATACGACGTTGTATTTGAATTTTTTGCACACACCCTTTTTAGAGAAATATACCTAAGCCCCAACGCTTTTATTGCCCAACGGCCATGGTATACACTTGTAACGCATAGCAAAAAGTCGCGACTCAGTGGCTGGAAAGACGCTAATTTACTTTATACCGCTGCAAGCACCTATCACGCTTAATTTTCTTATTTAATTTTTATTAGGTTTTAACGTTTTACGTTTAGGCCTTGAGATTAATTGTGCTTTTAAAAAGTACGTTACCGGTTCTGGTAATAAGGAAACACCATGTTAAGTGTAAAAAAAGATCACAAGCCGTTTATGGCTAAATTTAAATTAAGCTATATAGCCATGCTTATTGTGCTGGTTTTATTAGCCATTAGCGCATTACCCAACTTATACCCTAATAAATCGTGGTTACATGTAAGCAATGCACCTCATAGCGAAACACAAGCTGTGCCAAGTACTAATGCATTAGTTACTTTTTTAAATAACCAAGGCTTAAAAGTTGAGCAAGGGCTAAATAATCAAACATCTATAAATATTTTGTTAAACGAGCCAACTAAAAGCGCACAAGCGCAAGCGGTTATAAAGGCGCAGTATCCAAACACGCAAGTTAAAATTGTAGAACATGCAACGAGCCCACTTTGGCTGCAAGAGCTTGGTTTATCGCCAATAAAATTGGGACTAGATTTAAACGGCGGTGTGTTATTTGTACTCGACGTAGATTTAGATAAAGCAATTGATGAGCAATTAGTCAGTGCGTACCAGCAAGCAAAATCAATTATCATTAAGCAAAAAGCGCACGGCCTTAAAGTGCTGCAAACAGGGCACGGCTTTGAAATAAATGCACACCCAAATGGAGCGAAAAAGCTTACCCCGGTAATCAATGAGCTACAAAGTCGCTTTGCTAATTTAGCAGTTTCAACAACCAGTAATGGTGATATTAAAAATGCAAAATTCACCTATTCAGAGCAAGGGCGAAGCAACTTTGATAAAGAAGTTATGAGCCAAACGCTCACAACGCTTCGCTCACGTATAGAAGAATTAGGCATTACCGAAGCCGTCACTCAGCGCCAAGGTAAAAACCGTATACGCATAGAGCTACCTGGCGTGCAAGACCCAACAGAGGCAAAGCGCATTATAGGCGCAACTGCATCACTTGGGTTTTATCAGTTAAAAGAAATTGGTGGGCAAACATTTGATATGCAATCGGGCGGGACCATCAAACTTGACCCAGTGCCAATTTTTACCGGTGAGCATATTAATAACGCCACCATAGGGCGCGATGACTGGGGTAAACCCCTTGTGCAACTTAGCCTTGATGGACAAGGCGGCGATGCCATGTCAGCGTTTTCAAAAGCAAATATTGGTAAACCTATGGCCACGGTTTACTCTGAGTACTCTCAAAATGCTAAAGGTGAAACGGTAAAAAAAAGCGAAGTTATAAATGTGGCGAATATTGCGCAGCATTTAAGTTCACGTTTTAGTATTACCAATATGAAAAGCCAACAAGCAGCGGCCGACCTAGCACTATTATTACGCGCAGGCTCGTTAACTGCACCGGTTACTATTGTGCACGAGCAAACAATTGGCCCAAGCCTAGGTCAAGAAAATATAACTAACGGCTTGGCCGCATTGATGCTGGGCATGGGTATTACACTTGCCTTTATGGCAATGTGGTATCGCCGCTTAGGACTTATTGCAAACGTAGCGCTGTTATTAAATTTAACGTCGCTTGTGGGGCTAATGTCGTTATTACCAGGGGTTGTGTTAACACTTCCGGGTATTGCCGGGCTGGTACTTACCATTGGTATGGCGGTAGATACAAACGTTATTATATTTGAGCGAATAAAAGAAGAGCGTAGAAAAGGCCGCTCTGCTTATCAAGCTATTCAAGAAGGTTACAAGCAAGCCGCTAACACCATATTTGATGCCAATATAACCACCATGATCACCGCGCTTATTTTATATGGAATAGGTTACGGACCGGTTAAAGGCTTTGCTATAACATTGGCACTTGGCTTAATAACCTCGGTATTTACTGGCGTGTACGTATCAAAAGTACTAAGCCAAACGGTATATTTAAAAATGGCTAAAAAAGCAGGAGTAAATGCACATGCTTAACACTTTTTTAAAGGGCGAGGCGGGTACACGTCTGCGTTTTTCGGGCATGCTTTTGAGCGCTATACTTGTACTGCTATCGGTATTTACGCTTAGTCAAAAAGGGCTTAATTTTGGGCTCGACTTTACCGGTGGTTACCTAACAGAATTTACCACCAGCCAAGGTGTTGAGCTAAAACAACTTGAGCAATTTATTACTAAAAATCACAATGGCGAGTTTGAACTAACCGCACAAGGGAATAATCACTTTCAACTACGCGAAGCGCCCAGCGGTTCAACAGCAAATAGTAGTGATTGGCAAAGCGCCATTACACAAAATGCAGATATTAACGCCGAGGTTTTATCATCAGCGTATATTGGCTCGCAAGTGGGTGATGAACTGTTTGAACAAGGTTGTTTAGCCCTGTTTTCAGCCATGGTTGCAGTAATGCTTTATTTAGCTGTACGGTTTGAATGGCGTTTAGCTGTTGGCTCTGTGGTTGCGCTAGTGCATGATTTATTACTGGTACTGGGGCTATTTTCGCTATTAAATATTGAGTTTAATTTAACCGTACTTGCCAGTTTGCTGGCCATTATAGGCTATTCACTTAACGACTCTATAATAGTGGGCGATAGAGTACGCGAGCTTTTACGTGTTAAATCTAATAATGCGCTTAGCCCCGCAAGTATTATTAACAACGCCATAAAAAGTACTTTAACGCGCACACTTATTACATCGGGTACCACACTTGCTACAGTTGCAAGTGTTTGGCTCCTCGCTGGTGCGCCATTACAAGGCTTTGCTATCGCGCTATTTACCGGCATTGTAGTAGGCACGTTCTCATCTATTTGTATTGCCGCCACGTTGCCCGAGCTTTTAGGGTTAAGTGCTAAAAATTACGAAGAAAAACAAGATGCAGAAACGCAAGCGTTGCTCGATATGCCCTAGCAATAAATGCTTTTAAAAATCTGCATTAAAATACAGGCGCTTAAAATAATGGTTTTAAGCGCCTTATAACGTTAAAATTAACCACATAGTTTACCGTATTGGTTATTAGCGCCTTTCATGAATAAATCCCACGTAATAGAACACCTTAAATTTGCACTCGAAGCACAATTAAACAGTGCAAAACAAGCAGCAAAAGCCGCGCACGACGCCGCCACTCACGAAGAAAGCGTTGCAGAAACGCAGTACGATACCCTAGGACTCGAGGCCGCTTATTTAGCACAAGGGCAAGCCGAGCGTGTAAACGATTGCTACAAAAGCATTAAACAATTTGAAGCCATTTTTAAAGAGCCCACTCACAATAAAGTGATTATAAGTTCTCTCGTTTGCCTAGAAGATGAAAACGCCCTACAAAAATGGTTTTATTTAGGCCCAGCCGCAGGCGGGTTAATGGTTGAAGTAAAAGGACAAACTATTCAAGTTGTTACAGCCGAAGCACCACTAGGTAAACAACTTTTAGGCAAACAACGTGATGATGAAGTAAGCCTAACCATTGCAGGCAAAAACCACGAATACGAGGTAGTAGAAATTTTATAAAACACTAGTTTTATATGTAGGTCGGATAAGCGAAGCGCCATCCGACAAAGGTAATTTTGTTTAATAACACTATTAAAAGTCGTTTTGGTGCAAAACCTCAGAACCAATTCTAATACACAAGCTAATTACCTGCTTACATTAAAGTTATTAAGTGGAATTATTGAGGTAAGTAATATACGCCGTTTTGGGGTGCTATAAATCATTAAAATGGTGTTCAATAAGCGGTTAACTTTACAGGAGGTTCAATGCTGTATCACTACACTAGCCTTGAAGGATTGCTTGGAGTTATTAATAGTAAAAGTATTTGGGCTAGTCACTGTAAGTACTTAAACGACTCATTAGAGTATATACATGCTCTTGAATTTCCGATTAATGTATCAACTAACATTTATATGGAAGATGACTATTTATCTCCATTCGGATTCTCTATTCGTAAAGCCTTAGATGAAATGACACATAATGATGTTTATGTGTCATCTTTTAGTGAAAAGTCTGATTTATTAAGCCAGTGGCGTGGCTATTGCCCACCAGGCCGAGGGGGTTGTATTGGCTTCAAGCGTGACATTTTAGAAGATTTTTGCCGTACCAAGAATCTATATTTAAGTAAGTGTATTTACAGCGAAGAAGAGCAAAAGAAAGAGGTATTACAACTATTAAACCGATGCAAAAATGAATTTCCTATGCCATCGGTCACTCGAAGTGATTATGATAAATTTGAAACTAAATCTAGAGTAAATCATGAGTTGAATTATCATCAGTACGTGACAAAAGGTGAAGGAAAGGTACAAGCAGACTTAGCCTTAAAGAACCTTTGTGATGGGCTTACCAAACTAGCACCTAGATTTAAAAATAATGGATTTCATGAGGAATCTGAGTGGAGAATTATTTCCGAAAATCCAGACGATGGGGTTTTATTTAGGGTAGGCGGGAGCCATCTGATCCCTTACCTAAGTTTACCCATTTTAACATTCTCTAAGGATGCTATTGCAGAGGTGATTATTGGTCCAAATCCAAGCGCACACAGTTGTGTTAGCTCGATTTCGATGCTTCTGGAGTCCAATGGATTTAAGGGGGTGAACATTAAGCATTCAAAAATTCCTTTTAAGAGTTGGTAAAGTTAACCAAGTCGTAAACTCGGACAGATAACCGTTGGCTTTTTGTTCGTGCTTCACTTATTTTAGCCAACTGCAATTTGCCGCTTAAAACGGCGTTAAAAGTCCAAAGGAGTGAACATGATCAATTGGATAAATGTAAGGTCATCAGCCATAAGAAAGATTGGCTATGACGCATCCATAAGTCGAATGTACATCGATTTTGAAGATAGTGATCCGTATTACAATTACTGTCGTGTGCCTGAGCATGTATTTCAAGAATTCATAAATGCAAATTCAGTAGGCCGTTATTATCATGCTTATATCAAAGACAAATATGATTGCTAGCATAATTCAACTCTTAACAAATCTAAGGCGCAACACCATTTCGTAGCACGACGTGCTAACGAGTGTTTGCTGCTTGAAGCGATAGGCATACATGGAGTCTAGGTGAAATCTATAGAGTGGTTAGAACGTGGGTTAAATCAAAACGACCCTATCGATTGCTTAAGTAATTGCTGGATGGGATTCAATAGCCTTTATAGTAATTCGAGTTCAAAAACAGAAGTTGATTCTATTAAGAGTTTTATTGATACGAATGTAGATCTCAAAGTAGCTCAAGAGTTACTTGACAATCATCAAATAGAAATAACATATTTTATGACTCGCCCTGTAATAGATATGCGGGGTAACGGCAAAAGTAGCCAAACAGACATTGATATTTTTAATTCTACTGATTGCGCTGTCTCTAAATTAAAATCAATTTTAATGGTTATCTATCAAGTTCGATGCAACTTAATGCATGGTCAAAAATCACCATCCAGAGATCGAGATGTCGATTTGTGTAAACACTCATGGCCATTTGTTGCAGAGTTAGTCGATAGGTATTCCTAGCAACACGCCCTGAGGTGGACTGCAGGGGAGGTAATAGCAGTTATGATGATACCTATCTATAAATTAATTGTCGGATGGCATGGCTTCGCCATTTATCCGACCTACGAATTAGCCTTTTTCACAAACTTTGCTGTTACCATCATTTCGCCAATACCATCTACTTTGCAATCTAGCTCGTGATCTTTTTTATCAAGCACACGCCTTACGACTGCTTTTGTGCCAATTTTAATGACTTGTGAGCTGCCTTTAATTTTTAAATCTTTGGCTACGGTTACTTTATCGCCATCACTTAGCATAGTGCCATTGGCATCTTTAACTAAAATTGCGTCTTCATTGTTTGTACTGTTTGGGTTCCATTCGTAGGCGCATTCAGGGCATATAAGCAGTTGCTGGTCTTCGTAAACATATTCAGATTTGCACTGTGGGCAGGCAGGATGTGACATTTATAACGCTCATAAAGTAGTAATTTTGCGTATTTTAATCTGCATTAATAGGAAAATATAGTTAATCAATATTTTTTATCTTCACGCTAAAAATATCTCGTTTGTGTGGTTTTTAAAAAGGGCATATAAAGCAGATGTCGCTTAAGCAATTTAAGCGCTAACACTTACAGTAGGTATTTGTTAAAGCACCCATCGTATTAAGTGATACGCGCAATGCCCACTTAGTACGATGGGTGTTTCTATTTATAGTGCTGAGTATTTTATTAGGCATGCTTTTTATATTTCTGACTTAACTAGGAAAAGTCGTGTTTAAAACCTTAATAGTGGTTGATAACAACGAGCAAACACTTGCTCAATCGTTCGACAATGTGATTTCGTTTAATAGTTACTTACGTGATTACCCAAAACATAATGAACCTAAAACCCGCATTATTAATTTATGCGACTCAAGCCAATACTTGAGTAAGGGTTACTATTGCTCTTTGCTTGCAGAGGCCCGCAAACACCAGGTGTTACCCAGTGTTAAAACAATAAACGCGCTTCGAAGCGGTCAAGCTCCTATGTTAAATATTGGCTCGATTGATGGCGAAATTTACTTTGGTAATGCCTTAAACGAGCTACAAAGCAAAGCGGCTAAATCGGTATTTAAGCAATACCCAGCGCCTATTTTATATGTAGATGAACAAGGCTTGTTACAGCAAGGTTCGCTTAGCACTTTAAACGATGAGCAATACAGCAATTTTGTAGCAAAACTAAATACGTTTACTCAAACCCAATGGCGCATTGGTACTGTGCAGCGCCGTTTTAGATGGGATATGGCAATCCTTGTTGATCATAACGAAAAAGTACCACCGAGCGATAAAGATGCCATAGCCCGTTTTATAAAAGCAGCGGCTAAGCATGGTATTAATGCTCAAGCATTAAGCTTTGAAGAAATAGACAACATTGCCCAGTTTGATGCGTTATTTATTCGCCAAACTACAGCGATTGACCACCCAACGTACCGCCTTGCAAGTAAAGCGCAAAGCCTAGGTTTAGTGGTTATTGACGATGCTGAATCTATTTTACGCTGTTGTAATAAAGTGTATTTACACGATGCGTTTAATTATCAAAAAGTGCCCAGTTTAAAAACGGTGGTAGTGGCTGATCAATCAGCGCAAACGCTTGAGCAATTAGAAGAGGCGTTTACCTATCCGCTGGTTTTAAAAATGCCTGAAGGGTCGTTTTCTAAAGGGGTGTTTAAAGTTGCAAACCGCAGTGAGCTTGAAGCTAAACTAACCGAGCTGTTTGAATATAGCGCATTGGTACTTGCACAAGAATACATGTACACAGAATACGATTGGCGAGTAGGTGTATTAAATGGCCGCGCTATTTATGCGTGTCGCTACTTAATGGCGCGTAATCATTGGCAAATTTATAATCACGATGCTAAACGGTTTTTCTCTGGTGGCTTTGAAACGCTACCTACCTTTGAGTTACCAAAAGTTGTTTTAGATGCCGCTTTAAAAGCATGTAAAACTGTGGGCAAAGGCTTATATGGCGTAGATGTTAAAGAACATCAAGGCAAAGCATATGTGCTTGAAGTAAATGACAATCCAAGTATTGATCACAAAGTAGAAGATGGCTATTTAGGCGACGAGCTATACATGATCATTATGGACGAATTTAAACAACGTTTAGAAGCGCGAGGCCGTGGGTAATAACATGCGTAACCTTGTTATTCGACAGGCACTTAGCAGTGATTTAAACGCATTGATTGACGTTGAAAATACTTGCTTTAATAACGATAAATTGAGCCCGCGTAGCTTAAAGCGCTGGTTAAATGCTAAGCACGGTATTTTGCTCGTTGCCAATAATGGCGAGCAAGTATGCGGCTATGGGCTGGTGTGGTGCCATAAAGGCACACGTTTAGCACGTTTATATTCGCTTGCTGTACTACCCACAATGCAAGGTAAAGGCATTGCCAAAATGCTATTAGCTGCGCTTGAAAAACAAACCAGCGAGCGTGGGCGACTTTACTTACGATTAGAAGTGGCGGTAAATAACGAAAGTGCGATAGGGCTTTATAAAAGTTTGGGTTACAGAGTGTTTGGTCAATATAGTGATTATTATGACGATCACAGTGATGCACTGCGAATGCAAAAAAATATTCGCCAAACGAGTGAGCTAAAAGTAGCGCGGTTAACGCCGTGGTACCAACAAACTACCGAGTTTACCTGTGGGCCTGCGGCGTTATTAATGGCAATGGGGGCACTTAAGCCAACAACTAAGCTTAGCCAATCACATGAGCTGGCTCTTTGGCGCGAAAGCACCACCATTTTTATGACATCGGGCCACGGTGGTTGCCATCCGTTTGGTTTAGCACTTGCGGCTAATAAACGCGGCTTTAAAAGCGAGGTAATGGTAAATACCACAGAGCCTTTGTTTTTAGATGGTGTACGCAGTGAAAATAAAAAAGTGGTGCTTTCAACAGTACACCAACAATTTGTAGAGGGTATAGCGCAGGCAAATATACCACTTAGCTATAAAGATGTAGAGCTTGAGCATATTGAACAGTGGTTAAGTCAAGGCTTTAGTGTGCTGTTACTAATTAGCACATACCGGTTTGATGGTAAAAAATCACCTCATTGGGTGTGCGTTACCCACCTTGATGAGCACTGCGTGTATGTTCATGACCCGTTTTGCGAGCCAGGAAGCGACAAACAACTCGCTATAGATTGCCAGTACGTACCTATAGCGCGCAGTGATTTTAGTAAAATGTCAGCATTTGGTAGCCAACGTTTAAGAACCGCAGTGGCCATTGCTAATAATTAATAGGTTTTAAGTAAAGAGTGACTTTTTTAAATTTAATTGATGTAGCGCCTTATTCGTGGGCAGCCATTGGCACCGCCGCTTTTTGCGGTGCAATAATTGGCTTAGAACGGCAATTGCGCGGTAAACCTGTGGGTATCCGTACATCTGCGCTCATAACGCTGGGCACGTATTTGTTTTTATCAACCGCGTTTAACTTACAAGGCGATGTGATTGATCATTCGCGTGTAGTGGGGCAAATAATTACAGGCATTGGCTTTTTAGGTGCAGGGGTCATGCTTGCAAAAGACGGCGCTGTAGTAGGGGTGACATCTGCTGCAACCATTTGGGTGCTTGCCTCAATTGGCGTAATGATAGCCACCGACAATTTAGGTGCTGCCATTAAACTTTCGGTGCTGGTGGTTGGTATTTTATACGGTGTAGATGTACTGGAGGCAAAATTTAAAAGCCTAAGCAAAGGCGTGCACACTAAAGTAAAAAATTATCAAAAACGTTACTACCGAAAAGACTTTAACGACCCAGAAAGCCACTGATTTAACGCCACTAATTTAGTGGCGTTATTATATGAGTGTATTAGCTAAAGCGTGACTGCTTGGTACTCGATTGCCTCGTTAATAGGCGCAGGGCGACCAATAAAGTAGCCTTGGACGTTATCTACTTTTAGCTGCCTCAATGTGAGAAGCTCTTCTTTATTTTCGATACCTTCAGCTACAATCGTACAATTAATTGCTTTTGCAAAACCACATAATGCTTTTGCGAGTAAAAACTTTCTTTGGTCGTTATTTATATTTTCAGTCAGGCTTATATCAAGTTTTATAATATCGGCTTCTAACTCCAATATGTGCTGAAAAGACGAAAACCCAGCGCCTACATCGTCAATAGCTAATTTTACGCCTTTATTTCTCAATGGCTCAAGTGCCGCGCGCATAGCTTGGTAATCTAAAATAGGCGAGTGCTCTGTGACTTCTAATATAATGCGGGTGCAATCAACATTTTGTAATACATTATTAATTGAGCCCGATAATATATGTGCAGGGGATGTATTTATAGTCACGTAGGCATGTGGAGCAAGTTCATCCATACAATGCAGGGTGTTTTGTATAGCAAGAATTTCTAGGGCTTCACCTAGCCCTAAGTTGTCGGCATCTTTAAACCATACATCGGGGGTTTTGTAAGGTTGAGTAAAAAAGCGTGAAAGCGATTCATAACCCGATAGCCGATTCGTCGCTAGGTTAAAAATGGGCTGAAAATAAATAGTGATGGCATTTGTTTTTATAATATTTTCAATCAGTATTTTTGTCTCATTACTTATGATCTCTGATTGTGATCTTTGTTCAATGAGCTCGGTAGCAAGCTCTGAAATTAGTTTTAAAAAAGCCAGATCTCTATCATTTAAGTTGTCATCAAATGTGGTTTTATAACAGCAAAAGGTACCGTACGTTTTGCCTGATGCTAAAACAATCGGCACACCTATGTAAGCGCCTATATTTAATTTTTTGGTGACCGGCATAGTCTTAGTAATAGGGTGTTTATGTGTGTTAGGAATTATTGGTTCAAGGTCGTTGTCTGAAATTTTTTTACAGTAAGTCTCACAAATAGGATCTGAATTACCTACTGATACGCAGTGGTTATCGGTATGATTATCGACCACCTTAAAAACCCGATCTGTTTGTGTAAATTCTGATATAAACGCCACATCCATTTTAAGATGTTTGCGCACAAGCGAAAGTAACCTTAATAACTTTTCGTCCACTGAGCCATTATTTTGTTGTTCAAAAAGGTGCTGTTTTATTTCATCGCTCATACAATAACCTAGCTAGGATTTTAGCTAATAGTGTAATTTATATAAGGAAAAAAGCCACTTAAATGCAGCTTTGTATTAGCCAAATAGTTTTCTTCGTACTACTTTTCTGTACTCGCTTGGCGTTTGGCTAAGCACTTTTTTAAACACGCGGGTTAAATGACCTTGGTCGTTATAGCCGACCTCAAGTGCTACTTCTTGAATCGTTAAATTAGATGAAGCTAATAGCTCTTTAGCGCCTTCTACCCGTAATTGTTGCCAATATTCTATAGGGCTTTGATTAGTTGCAAGCTTAAAACGGCGGGTAAATGTACGATAACTCAAACTAAATTGGGCGGCTACTTCTTGTAAGTTTAACTCGCTGGCTAAATTAGTTTTAAGCCAAAACTGAATTTGGGCAATGAGTTCATCTGGATGGCGGTCAACCGCGCCTTCAAGGTAGCGCTGATCTTCGTATGGTTTACGTACTTCGTGCGAAAAGTTACGCTCTACATGTTGCGCAGCTGCTTTGCCATAGTATTGGCTAATAATATGAACGATCACATCGGCAAGGGCATTTAAGCTTGCCACCGTATACATGCGCTCAGATTGGGTGATAAAAAAGTCGGGCTTTAGGCGCACTAACGGGTAGTCGTTGCTAAATTGTTTGGCGTAATGCCAATGGGTTGTTGCAGGATGCCCATCAAGTAAGCCCGCTTCTGCAACTAGGCAATTACCCGTGCCTACACCAATTATATGACTGCCGGTTTCAAAGCTTTCTTGTAGCCATTCAACCACTTCTTTATTAGTACGTACTACAGGGCGAGGGTTTCGCCATATACCGGGCACAATAATTAAGTCGTTGTAGGGCGCGTTGTGTGTGGTGCAGTCGGGGACTATGGCAAGCCCAGTACGGTTTTGTATTGGCTCATTATTTTTAGCAATTAAATTTATACTAAGCGGTCTAAAATCCGTGTGGCTTAAATGGCCTTTTGCATAAGCCTCACCGGCTCTTAGCATTTCAATAGGCAGTGTTAAACTGGTAATAAGTAAATGCGGGTACACTGCTATGGCAATATTTAACGCTGGGTTTACTGATTTTTTATGCATCTGAATGCTCCGACCAGTACTTTTTGGCCTTTAATGCTGAATATTTGGCTATTAAAGCACAAAGTGCTGTGGTTAATCCAATTAAACTGTTTGCTTCTCCTATAACACGTTTTAAAGGTTAATTATGACAGCATTACCCGTAATAGTAGGCATGGGTGGTATTAACGCCGCTGGCCGTACTTCTTTTCATCAAGGTTACCGCCGTATCGTGTTAGACGCATTAAACGCACAAGCTCGTAGTGAAACATTTTTAGGCCTCGCCACATTAATGAACTTAGTACGCGTTGTTGATGGTCAATTACAAGACACAAACGGTAATAATGTTGAGCAAAGCGACATAGAAGCACGCTTTGGTGAGCAAATTATTGCTGGCACACTTATTCGTAAAATTGAAAAAGAACATTTTGACGCAGATGCCACGCCTTGGCAGCAAAAAATGACGTTAAAGTCCTCTGATGAAAACGCAATTGTGTTTGAAACGCGCGCACGCGATTTACCAACCCCAGTGCCTGCCAGTTGGAAAGTTCAAGAGCTTGAAGGCAAAAAAGTAAAAGTGACTATAGCGGCAGAGCTAGATGTAAAATTAGATTCTACCCGTGATAACCCAATTAAATCGGCAGGGCAGTTTCCTACCGGGTTTGATCCATCAATAATGTATAACAGCCGTTACCAGCCACGTGGTTTGCAAGCCACTATATTTGCAGCAAACGATGCTATTAAGTCAACTGGTCTTGATTGGCAACGCATAATGAATAGCGTAGAGCCAGATAAAATTGGTACTTATTCAGCCTCGGTTATTGGCCAAATGGACGACAAAGGATTAGGCGGTTTAGTTAAAGCACGCCAGCAGGGCGATCGTGTTAGTACAAAACAATTAGCACTTGGCTTAAACACGATGTCGACTGATTTTATAAACGCCTACGTTACAGGTAATGTAGGTACTACGTTTTCTACCTCGGGTGCATGTGCCACATTTTTATATAACTTACGCGCTGCAGTAAACGATATTCAAGCAGGGCGCACCCGTGTTGCGGTAGTAGCAAGTGTTGAATGCGCTATCACGCCTGAAGTAGTTGAAGGCTTTGGTAATATGAGCGCCCTTGCTAATGTTGAAGGCCTGCGCCGTTTAGATAATTTAAGCAGTGAACAAGAGCCAAATTACCGTAAAAGCAGCCGTCCATTTGGCGAAAACTGTGGCTTTACATTAGGTGAAGGCGCACAAGTGGCCATTTTAATGGACGATGCGTTAGCACTAGAGCTTGGTGCAGATATTATGGGCTCAGTGCCTGATGTATTTGTAAATGCCGATGGTATTAAAAAATCAATCACCTCACCGGGTCCGGGTAACTACATTACAATGGCCAAATCTGCAGCGCTTGCAACAAGCTTATTAGGTAAAGAGGCGTTACAAAAGCGCAGCTTTATTTTAGCGCATGGTTCTAGCACGCCGCAAAATAGAGTCACAGAGTCACTTATTTACCATAAAGTGGCACAAACGTTTGCCATTGATAGCTGGAAAGTGACGGCGCCAAAAGCTTATGTAGGGCATACAATTGCCCCCGCCAGTGGCGATCAGCTCGCTATAGCGCTGGGTGTATTTAGTCATAATATTATGCCGGGTATTACTACCATAGATAAAGTTGCCGACGATGTTTATGCAGATCACTTAGATATACGTAACAGTCATTACGACTGTGGCGACATGGACATAGCCTTTATAAACTCAAAAGGTTTTGGCGGTAATAACGCCACAGCGACTGTACTTAGCGCTAAAGTAACACTACAAATGCTTGCTAAGCGCCATGGCGAAAAAGCGATGAGTGATTACGCTGATAAAAACACATCCGTTGTTGCTGCGCAAAACACCTATAAAGCGCAAGCTGACCTTGGTAAGTACGAATTAGTATATCGTTTTGGTGATGGCGCCATTGACGATAACGACATTGTAATTGGCGAGGACGGCATAGAGCTTCCTGGTTTTGATAAAGCAATTTCGTTTAATACAACCAACTCCTATCAAGATATGTTTTAAGCACACATACTTGAATCCAAAGGCGCTGTTTAAGGCGCCTTTTTTTCATCTTTTTAATCAGCTAAACCTACGGCGTGTTCTGTTTTGCAATTAAAATATACTGCTGTGAATTTTTACCTAGATGTTGACAATGTTTATTGTAAATAATAGCGAATCACGCTGGTTTAGTTTTTTCTACTTACTAACAGATGTGATCATTTATATGAGTTTAAGAGGTGCTTTATAGCTCATAACTGTTAAAGCCACGATTAGATTGATGAATAAATAGTAAGTATTTTCTTGCGGTAAAAACACACTTTAATAAAAATTTAATTATATTTTTAACTCTATGATATCAAGTTTAAAAAAGATAAAACTAATAACTTATGATTAGTATTAAACAATAAAAATAATTGAAAAACACTAGCGATGTTCCATACTATTTTTAATAGATAAGCCATATCAAAACTACTCCTACAATTAAATAATTACTAATTTGGCTATGAACTTTATTTACAACCCTTTGTAAATTTAACGTACGCCTGAACAGTTAATGATTAATTTCTGCTTAGGTAAATATTCAAATTATTAATTAGTTTAGGAATAGCAATGAAATTAACCTTAAAAATTCGTCGGATAAAAGGTAAGTTTTTACTTAGCTTTTATATTTTGTTGGTTCTACCGCACATTAGTATTGCTGAAACCGTTTTATTTGATGATTACCCCCAAAATGGCACCTCTTTGTGGTCTACTTCATCCAGTGAATCAAGCTTAACGCAGATAGATGAACCAGTAGCAGATGGCGATAGTGCAATCGTAATGTCAGCCCATCATTGGACCCAATCGGGTTTGCGCATTGCACAAGTACCGCCATACGAAGATACCATCCTCGAAGCAAAAATATACCGAAAGTCAGGTAGTAAAGGGACCCTTATGTTTCGTAGGGGGGAAAACTCTTTAAAGATAAATCTAGATGATTCTAATAGCGAGTTTTGGACCATTAATGGCGAGCCAGGACATAATGACTACTCAGATGACACTTGGCATACAATTCAAATACACCTTAAACACTTTAACTTAAACGAAGGAGAGAATGTACTCGCAGTAGGTATTCAGGGCCCTTACGGTACAGGTATATTTTATATGGATTCAGTCTACTTTAAAGAGAATAAATCGATTGTAACTACTAACCCTCCGGCGCCAGGGAATTGGGTACTTACTTTTGAAGATGACTTTAACCAAAACACCCTCAACCCTGATAAGTGGAAAGTTGGCAAGCAATACTTAGGTATGAGTGGCATTGCTGCTAATGCAGGAAGTGAAAATATTAGTGTTGAAAACGGTATGCTGATGTTCAAAGCCGAACGAGAACTCTTTAATCAAGGAGATAAAACGCATCATTATAAAGGGGCTGAGATCAGTACTTTTGGCCAGTTTAGACAGCAATATGGATACTTCGAAGCCAAGATTAAGTATGACTCAATACATGGTACGTGGCCTGCTTTTTGGCTGTTAGCTGATAAAGGAATTTATGGGAGTGATACTTATAGGCGCCAAGCTTTATTGAAATTTAGTCTTGATGATATATCAGATACGGTTGACTCAGCACTTCTAAAGCTCAAGGTCTCTAAAGCAACAAATAAAAGCAGTGTTGCGGTACATAAAACACTTTCGAGTGGTTGGTCTCAGAGTACAGTAACGTGGGATACAAAGCCGAAGATTGACCCCATTTGGTTTACTCACCGTTATGGTGCTTCATCTGGTGATATTATTGAGGTTGATGTTACTGATTATATTCAGAAGCAGAAAAATGCGGGAAGTGATGCCAGCTTTGCCTTAGTCGATAACTATATGAGAAAACAGCTTTTAGAAATATTCAGTAATGAAGCAGAAAACTCAGCTGATAGGCCTGTACTTATTGTTAATGACACAAATATAGGAATAACTGATGATGCAACAGTTCGTGGTGGTGAGTATGCTAAAGAAAACTATGGCGAGGAGCCTATTTTATTGGTTAAAGATGTGTGGGGCGATACATCAACCACTTTTGGTAGGGGTATGGAATTCGATATTATGGAGTATTTAGGCGTGTGGGGAGGCGGTGTCAGTTGGGCTGCTCTACATTGGGATGGATACGGTAGTAAACATGCATCAGTAGAGTCAGATAAACTTTACCTTAATGAAACAGAAGATGACTTTCATCTATTTGGTATGCATTGGGCCCCTAATTACGTTGGAATGTATATCGATGGTGAAAAAGTATGGGAACATGAAAGCGAGCGGATTGGCAGCTTACCCTCATATGTGATCTTATCATTACAAGTCGGTGGATGGGACGGTAATACTCGTAATATTGATGATGATTTTGTGGCCACAATGCTTGTTGATTATGTCAAAGTATGGAAAAACCAAGAGTAAAATTAGTATTAAAATTTAGGGTAACCGGCTACATAAAAATGAATACTGATTTAAACTATTTACTTAGCAACGTGTAGCAAAGGCGCTGTTTAAGGCGCCTTTTTTTATGCCTGTGTCTTTTATAAAAGCCATAATAATACCAATCCGTTATACTCAGTCATTTTGCGCGGCTAAACATGTCGCTACCTGCGTTAAAATTCTCAATTATAATAATTAAATAGCCAACTCTTTTCCTAGCTAAAAACACGTTTTCCAGCCTCATAATAGCTCACTTAATGAAGTGGATTGTTATAAAGTTGATTAAAAAATGACGTGTTTTTTATGGATTAACTTGCATTTATGGAGTACCTTTGTTTTTATAATAGAAACATAATCTAGGATGGATATATCGATGAAAAAACTTTTACTAGCACTTTCTCTCGCTTCAACCTTTACTCACTTATCAGTATCAGCAGATGATTTTGTAGCTGCTGAAATTATTAATAAAAATTACGACCAGCTCACTAATACCTCGCCGCGTGCATCGAGGTTAGAAGGGATTAATTTAAGTAGCTACGTGGTTGATGAAAACGGCCTGGTGAGTGATATCGAAATTGTGGCTTCGCTTGGTCAAAAAAAATATCAACGAGAAGTTCTCGATTATGTTTCTAAGCTTAATTATAAAAGTGCACAGATAAATGGCAGTGCCGTGCCTACGGCGAAAACTATTACGGTAAGCTCGCAAAATGTACATGCTAGTTTTTCGAACGATCAGGCATCCCCGGCGTTTTTTGACGATTATGAGAAAGCCAGCCAGCTTATTGATGATAAAAAGTACGATGAAGCTAAAACGTATATTACTGAGCTTGAAAACGAACACACTAAAAACACAGTCGAAATAGTTTTACTGGCTTGGCTTAAAAGCCAACATAGCTACTTTGTGCAAGATTGGAAAAGCTTTGATAAGTCAATTTATGAAGCCTTTTTGTTTAGAGATAACTTACCGGATCAAATAAAAAAACGTGTTATTAAAAATGCCTTACAGTGGTTTATTTCAAAACAAGACTACGTGCGTGCTTACGATGCAATTGATGCATTAGGCGATATTGAATCAATAACGTTTAGCGAGGAAAATAGAGCGCAATTACTTGCACAAGTGAATGACATTTATAAAAACTCTGGCGCTATAAATCAGCAAATAACGCTTGAGTCTGAAAAAGCGGTTTTACCTTTACTTTCTAAAGGTACGGTTGAACTTAGTGCGAGTAAACCGTTATCTAAAGTACAACTTCGCTGTGAAAACAAAGTCGTTGATTATAATACCAATGAGATTGATAAAATATTAATTTCAAAAAATGATATTCGTTGTGGGCTATTAATTAAAAGTGCACAGGCGCAAACGGTTACTTTAAAACAAACTGGTAAAAGCTTTTTATAAAAAGTATTTTATTGGTAATAAACACTTAAATAAAACCCCACGTTATTATGTGGGGTTTTTGTTATATATACTTAGCAATTAGAGTGTGTTTATTATTGCGCTTCCAGTCTAAATAGCGTTTTGCA
Organism: Pseudoalteromonas sp. 2CM28B; assembly: GCF_023161935.1. Taxonomy (NCBI): domain Bacteria; kingdom Pseudomonadati; phylum Pseudomonadota; class Gammaproteobacteria; order Alteromonadales; family Pseudoalteromonadaceae; genus Pseudoalteromonas; species Pseudoalteromonas sp. 2CM28B. The sequence continues at coordinate 224,406 of NZ_JALNTH010000003.1, read as the reverse complement.
AGTAAAGTGGTTAAGCCTATAACCACAGCTATAAATAACAAAGTTGCGCCATAACTCATACCGTACCCCGGTGGAAGGCCTACTAATGTGTCGCCGTATGTCATATCGCTAAAACTAAGCCCTAAAACAGGAATAAGCAACCAAGCAACAGCGTGCAATAAATACAAATGTGCAAGGTATGAGAACATACTGGTTTTACCAAGCACTTGTAAAAAGTTACGAGAAAAGTCGGCTTTAACATGGCTTAAAAGTTTAAGCGCAATTAGCCCCAGGCCCACGGTTAGCAACATAAATTGTAATGACAGTGGGTATTTAGTCGGGTTTAAAAACGACATAACAGTATTAATAGTATTGGTATGAATAGTAAATACTGAAGTGTCGCCGTATAAATTAAAACCGCGCAGCACAGTATATAAAGCAAGGCAGCTTGCACCTAATATAGCTGCATAATTCATCACCTGAGCTTTGTACTGGTGTTTTTTATAATATACTCCCGCGCAGTAAGCTAAAGCCATTAAACCTACAATGGGCGCAACTGGGTAAGTTGTTCTCATTTTTATGCCCAAAGGTAGTTCAAGTACATTTTTTTGATGTGCAATAGACCAAAGTGTATGTGCAAGCGTATTTGGCTCAAAGCTTACGCCATCAAATAGATTATGGCCAAACACCAACAATAAAGCACTTATTAGCACTGCATAAATGCCTAATAAACGTAATAAGCCTAATATGACAAATCCCCAGCCTATCGCCCAAATGACCTGTGCGTATAACATTGGAAAAGCGGGGTTAAAGCTCCATGACCACGAAACAATGGTAAATTCAAAAATGATTAGCACCAAACCACGGACAATTAAATTGTAAGAAAATGCCTTAGTTGAAGCGTATTTATGCTCGGTAACAGCTGCTGAAAGGCCTGCTAAAAAAACAAATAAAGGGGCGCAAAAGTGCGAAATAAAGCGGGTGAAAAAAGTAACAGGGCTGGTACCCGGAACCGCCATAGGGTCGGTTACTGAGTAATTAAGACAATAATACATACCATGGTCAATCACCATAAATATAATGATAATGCCACGCAATAAATCAATATGATGCAACCGAGGGGTTGTAGAGTGAGACGACATCATTAAGCTCAAATACGTTGTATAAATTTGGCGATATTATATGTTATATAGTATCGCCATGCGAGCTTGAGCGCTTTTAAGCGCCTTGATTTATTGCATTAATTTAGGTTGCAGTAGTTACTCACAATTTATCTTCTTTTTAGTAATTACATAATGGTACACCTTAGCATTACTTAAACTTTTTAATGTACCTCAGTGTTATAAAATTAATGATAGCTAATAAAATAGCAATTTCGTAACGGCTGTAGGCAACCGCTATACCAATTAAACCCATATTCCATATGCTTGCTGCTGTTGCGGTACCTGATGTAGATTTATTATTTTTTAAAATTGCACCACCGCCAATAAAGCCTATGCCGGTAATAATCCCTTGTAGCATTTTAGATTGCGCTTCTGCACCTTCTAGCACTGACATAGCAATTACCGCATAGCCACATGAGGCAACTGCCACAAGCGGAAAAGTCCTTAACCCTGCGCCATGGTGGCTTCGCTCCCTGTCGTAAGCCATAGGCAGTGCGAGTATGTAGGCAATGCCAAGGTGTACTAAATTATCGATGATTTCGTTCCACTGTAAATCAATTTCCATAATGGTCTCTATTGGTTAAGGGTGTAAACTAATAGCAACCTATAGGCCAGCTTATTTTATTATATAAATTCAATGTGTTAAATCTAAATGTGAGATGCATTCATTAATTAATTGGTAACATTTACATAGTTAATTTACGCTTTTACAGATAAACGCTGCCTATGCGTTTAATTAATTATGCAAAGTGCGTATTATTTTATTATTAAACATAAATAAACAGTATTTCACTTGCCTTTACATACAACCAAGCTTGAAAAAACAGCGTTATTACTTTGCCTTACTCTTTGTGCTATTGCATTTTTGGCGCCTCAATTACTTACTAATCATTTGCAACCGCTTATAAATAACGCTTTAAGTTTTTTAGGTGCGCCGTTTTTTTTGTTAGTAAATTTTTTATTACTTGCAGTTATCGTTATTGCCATAAGCCCGCTTGGGAGGCGAAAAGTAGGCGGTGACAATGCCCGTATTGAATTTGGCTTATTTGGCTGGCTTTCTATGCTTTTTGCCGCAGGGATGGGGTCGGGCTTAATTTTTTGGGGAGTTGCAGAGCCTGCGTTGAATGTAGTCAATTCTCCTTTAAAACATACACTTTACCCTGACAAAGTAAGTAGTGCTTTAGCGCTGACGTTGGTTAACTGGGGGGCGCATGCGTGGGCTCTTTATGCTGTATTTGGGCTTGTGTTAGGTGGCTTAACAAAAAACAGTCATTGCAGTGGTGATATTAGCGCACCGGTAATCAGTGCGTTAAAAGGCGCTATAAATATAAAATACCAAAACAGGCTTACCTTTATTGTTAAATTAGTGGCCGTGCTTGCCATTTTTTTTGGTGTGGTTGGGACAATTGCAAACTCTACGTTATTGCTACGCAAGGGAATTGAAATAAACTTAGGGGTAGAGTCCGCGCTTGTATCTGGTTTTATCATAATCAGCTTAATTGTATTGCTGTATACAATATCGGCTAAGCTTGGGCTTAAAAAAGGTATTCAAACGCTGAGTAAGTTTAATGTTTGGTTAGCTTTTTTACTTTTATTTTGGTTGCTTTTGTTAATGCCCATACAGCCTATAATGGCTATTGCCTTTGAGGGCACAAGGGATTACCTACGGCTTATTTTTACAGGGGCATGGCAATTACAAAGCCAACTTAATAACCCCGAGTGGGCAAATGACTGGACCTACAATTATTATTTTTGGTGGTTAGCGTGGGGACCTTTTGTTGGCGTGTTTTTAGCTAAAATTAGCCAAGGCCGGCCAGTGTGGCAATATATATTGGGCGTAGTTTTGCTACCTACGCTTGTGACTATTGTGTGGTTTAGTGTGTTTTCGGGCTCGGCTATCGCATGGGATAAAACCTACCATGCCGGTATTTTAGATGCCATTAAAGCCGACTACACCCAAGGGCTATTTATATTTTTTCAGCAGTTAGGCTGGCAAGGCGCCGTACTTATTTGGTCAAGCTTGTTATTGTTACTTATTTTTGTGGTTACCTCAGCCGATTCGGCCATATTAGTAATACGTGATTTAACAAATAGCAAAAAGGCAAAAGCATGGAGTATTTATGGTTGGTCACTCGCGCTTGGGCTTTGTGCCTTTATATTACTGGTACAAAATAATGAGCCACTAAACAGAACCATTGCTATTATTGGCGCTTTACCGTTTTTAGTTATTTTTATTTTACAGCTGGTGGGCTTTATAAAAGAGTGTATAAGTGAATTTAAGTATTAGGGCTTAAACCTATTTTATTAATAAAATGATGATGCACTGTATTAAATTGTACGCTTAGGCCGTTCAAAATTAAGTATATAGAACAGGTATACATATTTTTACAATACTATTTTTAAAGATGTTTATAATTTAGGTAATATTTTTGATCAGGATGAGTCATGAGAGCGCTAACTTTATGTTTATGTGTTATTTACCTAAGTGGCTGCACAGTCGCTGGTGTTATAATTGATGGTCAGGCACAGTCAAATGCACGCGCCAATAAATATAGTAATAGCCCAGCTCGCTCTGAGCCTTATAAAAATCCACTCGAACCTCTACCGAAAGACAAAAATGGGTTTAGTTTTACCGATATAGGGTTAAAAATAGATTCATTGCTGATCAATTTAGTAAAAGGTGAGGGCAATACGGTACAAGTGTGTAGGCAAGTGAGTAAAGTATTGAAAGAGTGTGTAGAAGTAGATAAATCTGATCTACACACTAATGAGATTACGCAGTTAAAAACTGACTATGAAATGATAAGTGTTGGTCAATAAAGCTGCTTATAAAAAAGTAACTATGATCGTAGCCTGCTTGCATTTCAATGCTAAGCGGATAACCTTTATTTTTAGCAACAGCCGCTAAATTTTGTGGCTTAAGTTGCTCTTCTAAAAACCCATCGGCATCGCCCTGTGTAACAAGCATAGGGATAAAATCAGCCTGCTGCGCTTGTTTCATCAATTCGCACGAATCGTATTGAGCCCAGAGCTCTTTGTCAGTGCCTAAGTAACCCGTAAATGCTTTCACGCCCCATGGGCAGTCAATTGGATTAACAATAGGGCTAAAGGCCGAAGCGCTAACAAACGCTTTAGGGTTTTTAAGTGCCACCATTAAAGCGCCGTGCCCGCCCATAGAGTGACCACTAATTGCTTTAGTACCGGTTACTGGGAAGTGTTGCTCAATAAGCATAGGTAGTTCATCAACTACATAGTCATACATATTAAAATGTGTATTGAACGGTGCTTGTGTTGCGTTTACGTAAAAGCCTGCGCCTTGGCCAAAGTCGTAGTTGTCGTCATCAGGGACATTATCACCACGTGGGCTTGTATCAGGCGCTACAATTGCAATACCCAGCTCAGCCGCTTTTTTAAATGCGCCGGCTTTTTGCATAAAGTTTTCGTCTGTACAGGTTAAACCCGATAGCCAATAAAGCACTGGCACTTTATTTGTTTCGCTTGCGCCAGGGGGTAAAAATACCGCAAAACGCATTGTGCAATGGGTACTTGTTGCAGTGTGGGTGTACTGTTTGTGCCATCCACCTGCTACTTTTGTACTTGAGATATTTTCTAACATAAAAATCCTTAAAAGCCGCAAACAATTAAGTATTACGGCTTTTTAATACATAGGTTACCAATAGCGTATTAGTAGTGAATTACTGTACGAATACTTTTACCTTCGTGCATTAAATCAAACGCATCGTTAATTTCTTCAAGGCTCATGGTATGCGTAATAAAGTCGTTAAGGGCAAATTCGCCAGCCATGTAACGCTCAACTATTTCAGGTAATTGTGAACGGCCTTTAACGCCACCAAATGCGCTACCACGCCATACACGCCCTGTTACTAGTTGGAATGGACGGGTTGAAATTTCTTGGCCAGCACCGGCTACACCAATAATTACCGACTCACCCCAACCTTTATGACAACACTCAAGTGCTGAGCGCATTACATCAACGTTACCAATACACTCAAACGAGTAATCAACACCGCCATCGGTCATATCAACAATCACTTCTTGAATTGGTTTGTCGAAATCTTTAGGGTTTACTAAATCTGTTGCGCCAAGTTTTGTTGCAAGGTCAAATTTGCTGGTATTAATATCAACACCAATAATGCGACCCGCGCCTGCCATTTTTGCACCAATAATAGCCGATAAACCAATGCCACCTAAGCCAAAAATAGCCACGGTATCGCCAGGTTTTACGTTTGCAGTGTTTGTTACCGCGCCCATACCTGTGGTTACGCCACAGCCTAATAAACAAATTTCTTCAAGCGACGCTTCTTTGTTTACTTTTGCGAGTGAAATTTCTGGAAGTACTGTGTACTCAGAAAAAGTAGACGTACCCATGTAGTGATAAATTGGTTGGCCGTCTTTAAAAAAGCGTGTAGTGCCATCTGGCATTAGGCCTTTACCTTGTGTTTCGCGCACTGCTGAACACAGGTTAGTTTTGCCTGAAGTACACATTTTACATTCACCACATTCAGCGGTGTAAAGTGGAATAACGTGATCGCCTACTTCAACACTGGTTACGCCTTCGCCCACTGCATACACAACGCCTGCACCTTCGTGGCCTAAAATTGCTGGGAAAATACCTTCAGGATCTTCACCTGATAAAGTAAATGCATCAGTGTGACAAACACCAGTAGCGGTAATTTTTACCATTACTTCGCCTTTTTTAGGCATCATCACATCAACTTCTTCAACGCTTAGAGGTTGGTTTGGACCCCACGCAATAGCTGCTTTTGATTTTATAAATTCAGACATGTGTTTATCCTTTGTAGTGGTTTTAAATAACAATTGTAGACCCAATTTGTTTGGGTGATGGCTCTATTGTATTTGTTTCTCAAACAATGATAATCTCTGATTTATTAAAACACTTTTACAGTATGGTAATAATGGCGCGTTGGGATGGCATAGACGAATTTATAGCAGTGGGTGAAGAGGGTAGTTTTACAGCAGCGGCTAATGTACTGGGGTTGTCGGTTGCCCATATAAGTCGCCATGTTACGGCGCTGGAGCAGCGTTTAAATACCCAGTTACTCACCCGTACCACCCGCAAAGTGGTATTAACCAAAGAAGGCGAAGCCTTTTTACATCAAACTAAGCAACTACAACACGCTATGGACGATGCCACGCAAAGCTTAGCAACGCAGCAAACAACGCCTAAAGGTAAAATTAAATTAACAGCACCAGTTATGTATGGTGAAACTTTTATTATGCCCATTGTGCACAATTTCATGCACGCTCATCCTGAGGTCGAAGTTATTGCTACGCTTTCTAACGAGCAAGAAAATTTACTCGAAGGCGGGTTTGATTTAGCCATTCGGTTAGGGCATTTAAAAGATTCAAGCCACAGAGCACGGCGTTTAAGTGCTAGGCGCTTTATAATGTGTGCCTCCCCAGATTATTTATCCCGAGTAGGTGAGCCTCATACCCTAGGCGAGCTAAACCAACATCAATGTTTAATTGGTAACAGCAGTTACTGGCGAGTAAACGAAAACGGCCGCGATAAACATATTAAAATTGCAGGACGCTTGCGCTGTAATAGTGGTTGGGCATTAGTTGATGGTGCAAAAAAAGGCTTAGGAATAGTGCAGCTGCCAAATTATTACATTGAAAATGAGCTACGAACGGGCGAGCTTGTGCCAGTATTAACTTCTTATCAGCCGGATCAAGAAGGCGTGTGGGGAATTTACCCGCCGCGTCAGTTTGTTGCCACTAACGTAAGAGTATTACTTGATTATTTAGTGGCAGGGCTTGAATAAAGCGCGCTTAAAATATAGCCAAGTATAAGATTTATAAATTATTTCTTACATTTATGGTCATATTCAATTCATCTTAGTTCGTGCTACTATAGCCGCACACTTTTAGCATAAATGTTTTAAATAATATGTTTCAACCGGTTAGCTTATTTATAGGGCTCAGATATAGCCGCTCCTCCAAAGGAAATGCGTTTATATCGTTTATCTCGTTTTTTTCTATTGCCGGAATAGCCATAGGGCTAATGGCCTTGTTCACTGTAAGCAGTGTAATGAATGGCTTTGAAAACAGTTTAAAAACAAATATGTTAGGGCTCATTCCTCACGTAGAAGTACAAGCCAATAAACACACCAGCGCACAAATGACAGCGTTAAAAGCCGATTTAGAGCGCTCAGATTATGTAGATCACGTAAGCCTTTACCGCCACGGCGAAGCCATCTTACAAACCAATAAAGATTTACACGGCGTATTACTGCAAGGCTTGTATGGCGATAATGGCTCACTATATAAAATTACTGATAAAGTTGTGCAGGGCAATTGGCAAAACGTTTTAAATAATAGCTACAACATAGCTATTAGCCGTTACTTAAGCCGTAAACTTGGCGTTGGTATGGGAGAAAAACTGCGCGTAATTATGCCTAATGCCTCAACTTACACGCCGCTTGGGCGCGTACCTAGTCAGCGTTTATTTAAAATAGCCGCAATATACGAAACCGGCTCAGAGATAGATATGAGCCTTGCATTTACCAGCGGCGCATCTTTACAGCGGGTATTAAAGCTTAACAAAAATACCGCGCCTAACTTAAGTGTGTCGTTACATGAACCCTTTGAATTAGCGCAATTTACAAAGGACAGCCAGCACATTTTACGCGATTACCAAGTAAGTGACTGGCGCAGTAGCCAAGGTACTTTATTTGCCGCGGTTGCCATGGAAAAACGGATTATGTCTATGTTGTTAGGGCTGATTGTATTAGTGGCTGTATTTAATATTGTTTCGGCACTGACTATGATGGTGAGTGAAAAACAAGGCGAAGTGGCTATATTACAAACCTTAGGTTTAACGCCTTCACAAGTACAAAAAGTGTTTATGGTGCAAGGCTTGTATAACGGGGTTATTGGCACCGCGATAGGAGCACTTTTAGGTGTATTGTTTAGCTTATATATTAATGAACTACTCGCTGCTGTAGGGCTAAACCTACTAGCAGGTGTAGAGCTTCCGGTAAAATTTGATGTGTTAAGCCTCGTTATTATTGCGCTTAGCAGTATTGCAATGAGCTTTTTAGCCACTTTATATCCTGCGCGCAAAGCCGCAAAAGTAAAACCAGCAGAGGTATTGCGTTATGAATGATTTAGTTATTAGCTGTCAAAACTTAAGTAAAGTTTATCAAGATGGCCAAAATCAAGTAGAAGTATTAAAAGGGGTGGACTTATCACTTAACCAAGGTGATATGCTGGCTATAGTGGGCAGCTCAGGCTCAGGGAAAAGTACCTTATTACATATTTTAGGAACCCTTGATACGGCTACATCGGGTAGCGCTAAAATAAAAAATCAAGACGTTGCTAAATTATCGCGAACAGAGCAGGCGGCGTTTAGAAATAAAAACTTGGGCTTTATTTATCAGTTTCACCATTTATTAATGGAATTTAGTGCGGTTGAAAACGTGGCTATGCCGCTACTAATTAAAGGGCTCAACGCAAAAGAGGCGAAAGAGCAAGCCTTGCAAATGCTAGATAAAGTAGGCCTTGCGCATCGTAGCGAGCATAAACCTTCGGCACTGTCTGGTGGAGAGCGCCAGCGTGTTGCTATTGCTCGTGCTTTAGTGACTAAACCCGCATTAGTGTTAGCCGACGAACCTACCGGTAACCTTGATAAGCAAAACGCGATTAAAATTTACGATTTAATTAATGAGCTAAATAAAAGCTTAAATACTAGTTTTGTGGTGGTTACTCACGACTTAGAGCTTGCAGACAAACTAGGTAAAATTGCGTATTTAGATGATGGGAAACTTGCCATTAAAGAGTCGCACCATGTTGCTTAGTTTATTTTTAAGTGAACGCTTTAGAGCGTATTCTGGTCATAAAGACGAAAAAAACGCATTTGTAAGCTTTATTGCCAAAGCCTCTACCGTTGGTATTTTATTAGGGGTGGCGGTGTTAATTGTTGCACTTTCGGTTATTAATGGCTTTGAGCAGCAATTAGTGCATCGTTTATTAAGTGTGGTACCGCAAGTTGAATACGTAGCGCCTAGCCGACCGATTGCTGACTGGCCTAACAAAGTAGAAAAACTTAAAGCAGAGCCTCATGTTACAGGTGCTGCGCCATTTATAGCAGTAAATGGTATGGCGCAATTTAAAAGCCAGCTAAAAGCGGTAGAAATACGCGGCGTTGAACCTAGCTATGAAGGGAATGTATCGGCCATAAATCAATTTACTAAAGGCACACTGGTTAGTCAGCTGCGCACGAATGACGTTATTTTAGGCAAGCAAATTGTAAAGCAATTAGGCGCTAATATAGGCGATAATATTACTTTACTGATTCCTAAAATTAGCAAGCAAGGCAAGTCTCTATTAGCCCCTAAACGCGTAACGTTAACACTTGCGGGCATTATAGAAATGGGTGGGCCAATTGACAGTAGCGCTGCATTTATTCACTTAAATAAAGCACAGTCAGTTTTAGGTTACGACGCCAGCCAAGTGACAGGTTTACGATTGAGCGTAGATGATGTGTTTGCTGCGCATCAAATTGCACTGCGAGTAGGGCAAACTATTAGTGATTATGTGTATGTCTCTAGCTGGTTTAGAACGCAAGGTAGCCTGTATCAAGATATTCAAATGGTACGCACAATTGTGTACATTGTGGTGTTTTTAATTATAGCGGTAGCTAGTTTTAACATTGTATCGTCGCTTGTAATGGAAGTGCGCGAAAAACAAGGCAACATAGCTATTTTAAAAACCATGGGCGCTAAAGACAGTACTATTTTAGCGACCTTTGTCATGCAAGGTTTAACGCAAGCCTTTGTTGGCGTGTTACTTGGCACACTAGTTGGGGTTATATTAGCGCTTAACATTAGTGAGCTGTTTACATGGGTTAGCCAGTTATTTGCAGCTAATCCGCTTGAAGGTGTTTATTTTATTGAGTTTTTACCCAGTAAATTAGTACTCAGTGATATTGGAATAACAGTTATTGTTACCTTTGTTTTAGCTGTACTTGCTACTATTTACCCGGCGTGGCAAGCAACTCGAGTCGACCCTGCCAAGGTATTGGGTAATTAACAACTCTTTATAGTGTAAATATCAATAGGGCAGCGTGCCTTAAGCTGCTAAACTGCGCGCTCATTTAACGTGGGCGCTGTAATTTAGCCTCGCTCTCTACTCAGGAAATTACTTTGACAAATAACGATATTTTACGCCGTGTTCGCTATACCTTTAATTTAACCGATACTGCCATGGTCGGTATTTTTGCCGCCGCAGAGGCTACAGTTACCACTGAGCAAGTCGTTGCATGGTTAACAAAAGAGGGTGAGCAAGGGTTTGTTAAAATGTCAGACACTGAGTTTGCTACCTTTTTAAATGGCTTTATTAATACTAAGCGTGGCAAGCGCGAAGGCCCACAGCCTGTGCCAGAGGCTAAGTTAAATAATAATATTATTTTTATGAAGCTACGTATTGCTTTAAACATGAAAGCAGAAGATGTCATAGCAACACTTGCAAAAGTTGACTTTGAATTAAGTAAACATGAACTCAGTGCGTTTTCTCGCAAAGTAGAAAATAAACATTATCGTGTGTGTAACGACCAGGTTTTGCGTTTGTTTTTAACAGGTGTTCAGCAGCAGTATCGCCCTGCAGAGTAAATAAATTATTTAACGCTAAAAGCTCAGCAATTGCTGAGCTTTTTTGTAGTTAATGTTTGCGGTTAAGAAAAGGCCTTATCAGTAAGGGATTGCTGCATTTGCTCTCGCATTTTAAACTTTTGCAGTTTGCCTGTTACTGTCATTGGGTAACTCTCTACAAAGCGAATATAACGAGGCATTTTAAAATAGGCGAGTTTGTCTTTTAAAAATGCACGTATTGCTTGCTCATCAAGTACTGCATCTTCTTTTGGCTGGATCCACGCACACACTTCTTCGCCGTACTTCTCATCACTAATACCAAATATAGCGGCATCTTGAATACCTGGGTAAGTGTAAAGAACCTCTTCAATTTCGCGTGGGTATATGTTTTCGCCACCTCGAATGATCATGTCTTTAATGCGGCCAACAATACTCACAAACCCTTCGCTGTCCATTACCCCTAAATCACCAGAGTGTAACCAGCCTTCGTCATCTATAGTGGCTTTTGTTTTTTCTTCGTCATTCCAATAGCAGCGCATTATACCGGCGCCCTTACTGCAGACCTCACCAGGTACACCTATTTTTTGAATGTTACCCAGTTCGTCAATAATTTTAACTTCAGTGTGAGCAAGGGCTCGGCCAACGGTTGTTACTTGGCGCTCTATTGATGAGTCGGTTTCGGTTATATTGTTGATTGGGCTGCACTCAGTTTGCCCATACGCAATTAATACTTGATGCATGTTCATTTGTGTTTGGACTTTACGCATGACTTGCTCAGGGCACGTTGAGCCCGCCATTACACCAGTGCGTAAAGTGCTGAGGTTATAATTGGTAAAATTAGGCAGCTCTAGTTGGCTAATAAACATAGTCGGCACACCATGCAGCGCGGTACAGCCCTCTTGCTGCACAACATCAAGTGTGGTTTTTGCATCAAACGCATCGCTTGGGTATATAGCTGCGGCGCCTTTACTTACACATAACAGGCTGCCAAGCACCATCGCAAAACAATGATACAGAGGTACAGGTATACACAGCTTATCTTGCGCTGTAAAATGCATAGCCTCTGCAACAAATAGCGCATTATTTAGTATGTTTTTATGGGTGAGTGTAGCGCCTTTAGGGTTGCCCGTGGTGCCAGAGGTAAACTGTATATTTATGTCTTGATCCGCGTTTAAATTTGCTGCAATCGCATTTAATTCAAGCTTGTGGGCTGGGGTGGCAAAATTCATCACATCATCAAACGTAAACATACCAGGGCTTTTTTCATTGCCAATGCGTATTACATTTTTAAGGCTAGGTAGGGCATGTGCATTTAGCTCACCGGGTTCACATTGGGTAAGCTCTGGCGCTAAGCTGTTAAGCATATCTATATAATTGCTGCCTTTAAAATGTGACGCGGTAATTAACGTGCTGCATTCTACCGAGTTCAAAGCATAAGCTAACTCGTTTGGCCTGTAGGCAGGGTTAATGCAGACCATAATGGCACCTATTTTGGCGCTCGCAAATTGGGTTAAACACCACTCAATGTTATTAGGTGACCATATTCCTACTCTATCTCCTGGTTTAACGCCTATTGCTAGTAGCCCCATAGCGAGTTGATTAACTTCATTTTGAAATGCTTTATACGTTAAGCGTACATTTTGATGGCTAACAACGACAGCGAGCGAATCAGGGTGTTTGTCGACAATAAAATCAAAGTACTCGCCAATTGTTTTATCCGTTAGCGGCGTGCTTTGCGCACCTTTAAAATAGCTTTTTGTGAGCGGTAATGTGTTTATTTGTTCTACTTCTTTTACCGAGCGCGATGGTGTGTGCATATGCTTCTCCGTATTAATGTGTGTCAGTTACTTATATCAATCCGTGCTGATAAGTCAGTATTCATTTGCTTAGCCACGAATAGCTGTGTAGCAAAATAAAAAATAGTTAAGCGAATTGTTATAGGCTGTAGTTAAAATAAACACAAATTGTCGACAAAGAAAGGGTGGTTAGACTAATGTACTAAGCATAAAGAAAAGTTAAATGGAACGTTTTACAGAGGGGCAATAAAAACTAACTTTTATAAAGGCATAAAAAAACGCCACTAAATGGCGTTTTTATAGTTTGTTTTAATCGCTGTGTGACTTATAGCTCGTCACTGCGGTAGGTTTTTTTCATAATGTATACATAGGCATTAACAAAAGCGTTTTCTTGGTACTTTTTAAGGCCTGTGTCTTCAAACGCAATAGGTATAGGGTTGCGTTTAAGCTGCTCTTTAATTTCGGTCGTTGAGAACACGCGAACGTCTAACTCTTCAATTAATTGAATCGCTGTTTCCATTTTAAAGCCCTTTGCACTGCCTGCAAATTTACCTTTAGGTTGGCGCTCACGAATGGCAACAGAATCAATTTGGTAATCTTGCATTAGTTTTGCAAAATCAAATTGAAATTTACGCATTATTTCAGTGTCGTTACCGTTACCTAAGGTAAAGCGTGTTTGGCGCACATCGCGAATATCAAATACGTCGTTATCTTTACTTAAAATACAAAGTAGTACATCACTACCGGTAATTTCTACACCACATGTTCTCATTGCTGTTCTCTAATATAACTTAATTGCTTGGTATTATACCCAACATCTAATAAATTGCGAGAGCAAGGCGGCGCAGGTGCATTTTAATAATCAATAAACTCAAGTTGTCACATGCTTAATTTAAATTAGCGAACGAAAAACAAAAAAATGACAATTTTAGGTAAAATTTCAAGTAATGAGCGCGCTTTAAACTTGTAATTGATACTCTATCACGCGACAATATCTTTTTTGTAGTTGAGCAGACTCAGCATCTACATTAGTCATTTATGGCGAAAAATAGTCAATGCTTATTCGTAAAAGCGTTGTCGAGTCATTCTCATTTAATTTATTTTAAAATACACGTGATACATTGTAGGTGTCACCACTGTATGTAAGGATTTATAATGCCAGTTATTACTCTTCCTGACGGCAGTCAGCGTAGTTTTGAAAACCCTGTAAGTACTCTTGATGTAGCTAACGATATTGGCCCTGGTCTTGCTAAAGCAACCATTGCTGGTCGTGTTAATGGCGAGCGTGTTGATGCGTGCGATATGATCAACGAAGATTCGCGCCTTGAAATCATCACCGCAAAAGATGACGACGGCCTAGAGATTATTCGCCACTCGTGTGCTCACTTAATCGGTCACGCAGTTAAGCAGCTTTTCCCAGACGCTAAAATGGCTATTGGTCCAACTATTGATAACGGTTTTTACTACGATATTGATATGGAACACTCTTTGTCTCAAGAAGACTTAGACGCCATTGAAAAGCGTATGTTGCAACTTGCAAAAACAAACTACGACGTAGTGAAAAAAAATGTAAGCTGGCAAGAAGCACGCGATACGTTTGAAGCGCGTGGCGAAACATACAAAATGGAAATTTTGGACGAAAACATCGCAAAAGATGATCGCCCAGGATTATACCACCACGAAGAATACGTAGACATGTGTCGTGGTCCGCACGTACCAAACATGAAATTCTGCCAAAACTTCAAAATAATGAAAGTAGCTGGCGCTTACTGGCGTGGCGACTCTGAAAACAAAATGCTACAGCGTATTTACGGCACTGCGTGGGGCGATAAAAAGCAGCTTAAAGCGTACCTTAAACGCTTAGAAGAGGCTGAAAAACGCGATCACCGTCGTATTGGTAAAGCGCTTGATTTATGGCACTGGCAAGAAGAAGCGCCAGGTATGGTATTTTGGCACAACGATGGTTGGAGCATTTACCGCGAGCTTGAAGAATTTGTTCGTGAAAAACTGCGTGAGTACAGCTACGAAGAAGTTAAAGGTCCAATGATGATGGACCGCTCTTTGTGGGAAAAATCAGGTCACTGGGAAAAATACTCAGACGCCATGTTTACCACAGAGTCAGAAAAACGTGAATACGCTATAAAACCAATGAACTGCCCAGGTCACGTGCAAATTTTTAACCAAGGTTTAAAATCGTACCGTGATTTACCACTGCGTATGGCCGAGTTTGGTTGTTGTCACCGTAACGAACCATCAGGCGCTTTACACGGCTTAATGCGTGTACGTGGCTTTACGCAAGATGATGCTCATGTGTTCTGTACAGAAGAGCAAGTAATGGACGAAGTTTCAGCGTGTATTAAGATGGTTTATGATACATATGAGACATTCGGTTTTGACAAAATTGTAGTTAAGCTTTCTACGCGTCCTGAAAAACGTATCGGCGATGATGAAATTTGGGACAAAGCAGAGGTTGCATTAGCCGATGCACTTAAAGCAAACGACATTGAATTTGATTACCTACCAGGTGAAGGTGCCTTTTACGGACCTAAAATTGAATTTACTTTGTACGATTGTTTAGACAGAGCGTGGCAATGTGGTACAGTGCAACTCGACTTTGCATTACCGGGTCGTTTAGGCGCTACTTATGTAGCAGAAAACAACGAACGACGCACTCCAGTTATGATACACCGTGCTATTTTAGGCTCAATTGAGCGCTTTATCGGTATTTTAACTGAAGAATACGCTGGTTTATTCCCAACGTGGCTTGCTCCAAAGCAAGTGGTAATTATGAACATTACCGATAAACAAGCAGATTACGTGCACGAAATTGTACAAAAATTAAATAAACTTGGAATTAGAGCCGCTGCTGACTTGAGAAATGAGAAGATTGGCTTTAAAATCCGAGAACATACACTTAAGCGTATTCCTTACTTACTCGTTGTTGGCGATAAAGAAGTTGAACAACAGGAAGTAGCAGTACGTACCCGCACAGGTGAAGACCTAGGCAAATTTAATGTTGATGATTTTGTAGCTAAAATTAGCGAAGAAATTAAAAATCGACAGTAAAAATCGAGCGTGTAGGGCAATCACAAAGAGCCAACTACACGCTTATATTATTGATATTCTTGGAGGAACGTACCATTAGAGGCGGCAAGAAAGGGCAACAAACAGCTCAAAAAAATCGTATTAACGAAGAAATTACAGCTCAAGAAGTTCGTTTAATCGACATCGAAGGCGAACAAGCTGGAATTCAGTCATTAAAAGACGCACAAGCTATGGCTGATGCAGCGGGTGTTGATCTTGTAGAGATTAGCCCAAACGCTGAGCCGCCTGTTTGTAAGGTTATGGACTACGGTAAGTTCATCTTTGAAAAAAGCAAAGAACTAAAAGAGCAGAAGAAGAAGCAAAAGCAAATCCAGATTAAAGAAATCAAATTCCGTCCTGGCACGGATGAAGGTGACTATCAGGTTAAGCTGCGCAACTTACGTAAGTTCTTAGAAGCTGGCGATAAAGCTAAGATTACTATCCGCTTCCGTGGCCGCGAAATGGCTCACCAAGAAATTGGTATCGAATTATTAAACCGTGTTAAGGCTGATTTAGAAGAACTTGCAGTAGTTGAGTCTTTCCCAAATCGTGTTGAAGGCCGCCAAATGGTTATGATGATGGCGCCTGTTGCTAAAAAATAATTTTTAAGCGATAATACGCACCGAATTTAGCTCAGGTACCCAAGTAATATGCAAATATTCACCTGTGCTAACCGGTTTTAAAGTAAAATTGCGGCATTTTTGCTGGGTTTTCACCGGAATATGGCAGTAAGTTAGGCCTAAAAGTGGAGCTATAGAAATATATCTCACGCCTGCTTACTAATTTTTAAGCAATACATTTGGAGTTATTGCAATGGCTTATAAGCTAAAAAGTCACAGAGGCGCTGCTAAGCGTTTCAAGAAAACTGCTTCTGGCGGTTTCAAGCGTAAACAAGCGCATCTTCGTCACATTCTGACTAAGAAAACTTCTAAGCGTAAGTTACACCTACGTCCTAAGATGATGGTTCATAAAAATGACCATGGTCTAGTTTCACGTATGTTACCATTCGCTTAATAGGGGTTTTTAGAAATGGCAAGAGTTAAACGCGGCGTTGTCGCACGTGCACGTCACAAAAAAGTTTTAAAGCAAGCTAAAGGTTACTACGGAGCACGTTCACGTGTTTACCGCGTAGCTTTCCAGGCAGTTACTAAAGCGGGTCAATACGCTTACCGTGACCGTCGTGCTAAGAAACGTACTTTCCGTCAATTATGGATTGCACGTATCAATGCAGCTTCACGTCAAAATGGTCTGTCTTACAGCCGTTTTATCAATGGTCTTAAAAAGACTTCTGTAGAAATCGATCGTAAGATCCTTGCAGATATCGCTGTTTACGACCAAGTTGCATTTGCAGCGCTTGTTGAAAAAGCAAAAGAAGGCCTAGCGGCAGCTTAAGCTTTTTTAAATAAGTAATAAAGAGGAGCCCTAGGCTCCTTTTTTTGTGCCTATAATTTAAGACTCGCCTAATAATATTCCCCCGCAATAATACTTTATTAATTTTAGGCTAAATATGTCGCTATATGCGTTAAAAAACTCTCGTTTAGAACAACTATTTAGCGAAGTTTTTCCTAGCTATCAACACGTTTTCTATTCTCAAATAGATCACTTAATTAAGCGGATTGGTATAAACAACGAATTTTTTGCTAAGCTGCCGATACTTTTCCCCAACCTTAAAATTAACTACTTTAATAATCACTTTATTAAGTCCATGGGTATAAACGGGCTTTCTTTTTTGTTGAATCACCGCACTTTTATAATATCGCTATGTTTACTTGGTATAATTTATTTTATTAAAGCGTTTGTTAGAGAAAACTATGTTTGCAAGCCTGTTATTTTTATCTGCAATTGTGGCAGATAACAGTCATTTACCGCCTCTTATTCCTTGGCAAGGTGATAGCGTTTCGTTATTACAGCAGCAAGGCCCGTTAACCACTGATTTTGAGTTATCTCAGGGTAAAGCCTCGCCAAACTATGCCGATACTATGGCGTTTGTAGATAGGCTTGTAGCGGCAAATCCCACGCAGTTTCAGTCTCAAATAATAGGCTACAGTAATAGTAATCGCGCTATTAAAATGGTGGTTGCCAGTGAACAAGGTTTTTTTGAAGCAGGGCAAATGGCCAACAGCACTAAGCCAACCGTTTTTATCCAAGCCGGTATTCATGCAGGTGAGATAGATGGTAAAGACGCCATGTTTATGTTGCTGCGCGATATTGCAACCGGTAAGCGCCGTGATATTTTAAAAAAGGTAAACATACTTTTTATTCCTATTTTAAACGTAGATGGGCATGAACGCAGCAGCGCATTTAATCGCATAAATCAGCGCGGCCCTGAAAAAATGGGCTTTAGAACCAATGCAAATAATCTAAACCTTAATCGCGATTTCACTAAGTTAGATACACCAGAGGTGAGAAGTGTTTTAAAGGTTATTAATGATTACAACCCAAACTTATACATTGATGTGCATGTTACCGATGGCGCCGATTATCAGTACGATGTGACCTATGGTTATAACCCTGTATTTGCAAGCGAATCGCCTGCTATATCTGATGCATTAGATCAGTATATAAAGCCGGTTATTGACGAAACATTACAAAAGCAAGGGCATATACCTGGGCCATTGGTATTTGTTATGGATAAACGCGACTTTAAAAAAGGCCTTGCAGGTTGGGTGGCTACACCGCGTTTTTCAAACGGGTGGGGGGATTTAAAATCATTACCAACAATTTTAGTCGAAAACCATTCTTTAAAACCTTATCAACAACGCGTATTAGGCACCTATGTATTTTTAGATGGGGCAATAAACGCGCTTTCTCAGTACAGTCATGAGCTTTCGAACGCCGTTAAAAAAGAGCAAGAGTTTGTACCTGAGAAACTAATTGTTAAACGAGGTTATGCTAAACAAGCAGACACAATCAGTGAGTTTAAAGGGGTCGAATACACATCAAGTGTAAGTGCGCTTTCTGGGCAAACTGAGGTTAAATATTTAGGTAAAGCCTATACCTACACTGACTTACCGATTTATTGGCAAAAAGAGGTTGAGCGAGTTGTTGATGTGCCTGAAGCGTTTTTTGTTCCGCCTGTGTATAGCGATATAATAGAAAAGCTTAAGTTACATGGGGTGTCAGTAAACAAACTTAAAGGCGCGAATACGCAACCTTTAAAGCTTGCCAAAGTACTTGATTACTCGTTTGATAAAGCCCCATTTGAAGGCCGCTTTAGAGTCTCTGCAAGTTTTGATTATGTACCAGCAATAAATGTAGATTTAGACGGATGGTATCAAGTAAATACGCAGCAAAAAGCAGGGGAGTTAGCGGTTCATTTATTACACCCAGAGGCTCCTGATTCATTTTTTGCGTGGGGTGAGTTTAATACAATTTTTCAACGAACAGAGTATATGGAAAACTACGCGTTAATCCCTTACGCAAGGAAAATGCTTAAAGACAACCCAAAACTTGCTCTCGAGTTTGATAAAAAACTTCAAGATAAAGCATTTGCGCAAGATGCCAATGCACGTTTGCACTGGTTATATTCACATACACCGTTTTATGACGAAGCGTATTTGAAATACCCAATTTTAATGTCGTATGAGCAAGTAGCCGTTATCCCCGATCAAAAAGATAAAGAAATTTAATATGCACGTTATTACGATACCCGTGACTGCTTTTTCTCAAAATTGCAGAATAATTAGCTGTACAGAAACAAGGCAGGCTGTGGTGATAGACCCAGGTGGTGATGCGCAAAAAATTATAGCCACGCTTAGTGAGCACAAATTAGTACTGAGCGCTATTTGGCTTACACACGGGCATTTAGACCACGTAGGTGCGGCAGATGAATTACGCTCACACTACAATGTGCAAATCATTGGCCCGCAAAAAGATGAGTCATTTTGGTTTGATAACCTGCCTATGCAAGCACAAATGTTTGGTTTTTCAGCTATTGATGCTTTTTACCCTGACATTTGGCTTAATCATAATGATGTATTAACGCTTGGTAAACTTAGCTTTAGTGTTAAGCATTGCCCTGGGCACACACCGGGTCATATTGTGTTTTATGAGCCTAATCAGCAATGCGTTATTGTTGGTGATGTTATTTTTAAAGGTGCTGTAGGGCGTACAGATTTCCCTAAAGGCAATACTGAGCAGCTCATTGAGTCTATTAAAAGCCATATTTTAACACTTGATGACAACACGCGTATTTTAGCTGGTCATGGTGAAGATACCACTGTAGGCCACGAAAAACGCACTAATCCATTTGTAAGTGGCCAATTTGGTTAATTAAAATCCATGAAAATGCAAAATTATTGCAGACGGGATTTTAAATTGGCTGTATAATTTAACCAGTTTATTAGATAAATAAGAAATAAAATGTCTCTAAATCACGTAGATCGCCAAATTTTGGCACTTTTACAACAGGACGCAAGTCTTTCAACTGCTGAAATTGCAGACAAAGTAGGCTTATCTCAATCACCTTGTTGGCGACGCATTGCAAAGCTTGAACAAGATGGCTATATCAAAAGTAAAGTTGCGCTTTTAGATGAGAAAAAGCTTGGTTTTGACATGCTTGTATACGCACATGTGCGCTTATCAAATCATGGCAAGAAAAACTTAGCTGAATTTGAAAAGCTAATTATGAGCTATGACGAAGTGACAGAATGTTACACAATGGCCGGCACCATGGACTTTATGCTGCGTATAATCTCACAAGGTATAGAAGGCTATGAGCACTTTGTACGTGACAATTTACTCAGCTTAGAATACGTTCAAGAGGTACACTCTAACGTAACCATGACATGTGTAAAACGCAGTACATCTCTTCCTCTATAAAATAAACGACACAAAGTTAAGCTATACTAAGAAAGCTAATAACGGTGTGTGCGAATTGTTAAATGAGCGCTAATTTGGTAACATTTAGCGCTTTTTCGATCCTAACCTAATAACCCCCTGAGGAACTCAATGTTTAACTTACTCAGCAAAGCGCCTAGCTCTGCTAAAAACGATATTTTATCTGGCTTAACTGTAGCACTTGCTTTAGTTCCAGAAGCTGTTGCGTTTGCTTTTGTAGCAAATGTCGAACCTTTAGTTGGTCTCTACGCCGCGTTTATCGTTGGTTTAATTACGGCTATTTTTGGTGGCCGCCCTGGTATGATTTCGGGCGCAACCGGTGCCTTAGCTGTTGTAATGGTAAGTTTGGTACTTGATCATGGTGTTGAGTATTTATTTGCCACGGTGTTGCTGATGGGGATACTGCAAATACTCGCGGGTATATTTAAGCTCGGTAAGTTTATTCGCATGGTCCCCCATCCTGTTATGCTCGGCTTTGTTAATGGATTAGCGATAGTAATATTTTTAGCGCAACTAGGGCAGTTTAAAGTGCCAGATGGCGCAGGTGGCCAGCAATGGATGACGGGTAACCCGCTTTACATCATGTTAGGTTTAGTTGCATTAACCATGGCTATCATTCACTTTTTACCTAAGCTCACCACTGCAGTGCCTTCTTCTTTAGTGGCTATTGTAACGGTAACCGCGTTAGTAATAGGCCTTGATTTAGACTCGCGCACTGTACTTGATTTCCTAAAAGGGATGACAGGTAATGAAGCGGCTACCATTGCTGGCGGCTTTCCTGAATTTCACATCCCTATGGTTCCATTTACCCTGGAAACTTTTTATATAATTTTTCCGTATGCATTAATTTTAGCGGCTATTGGTTTAATTGAGTCGTTATTAACGCTTAGCTTGATTGATGAAATTACAGAAACCCGTGGTCACTCAAATAAAGAGTGTATTGGCCAAGGTGCTGCTAATGTAACCTGTGGCTTTTTTGGCGCAATGGGTGGCTGTGCCATGATTGGGCAATCAATGATCAACATTAATTCGGGCGGGCGCTCGCGCTTGTCGGGTATAAGTGCTGCACTAATGCTGCTTGCATTTATTATATTTGCTTCAAGTTTAATTGAAATGATCCCACTGGCTGCGCTTGTAGGTGTTATGTTTATGGTTGTACTTGGTACGTTTGAATGGGCAAGCTTTAAAATGATGAAGCGCGTACCACTGTCTGATGCCTTTGTAATTGTATTGGTATCTGGCGTAACCGTAGTAACCGATTTAGCGATTGCTGTGTGTGTTGGTGTTATTGTTTCTGCCTTGGTATTTGCTTGGAATCATGCAAAACATATCTACACAACTAATTACATTGATGAGCAAGGTGCTAAAGTTTACGAGCTTCACGGTCCGTTATTTTTTGGCTCAGTTAAAAACTTTTCTGAGTTATTCGATGTTAAAAACGACCCTAAAGATGTAATTATTGAATTTGAACACAGCCGTGTTGCGGATCACAGTGCAATTGAAGCCATCGACAGCTTAGCTGATAAGTACACTAAAGCAGGTAAACAGCTTCACTTACGTCATTTAAGTAAAGACTGTAAGCAGCTGTTACACAAAGCGCGTGACTTAGTTGAGGTAAACGTAATTGAAGACCCAACTTATAAAGTAGCCTCTGATAAACTTGCCTAGTTTATAAGGTGGCTTTGCCCATACGAGCTGATTGAATCGGCATTTTAAAAGCGAAAGGTTAAAGCCTTTCGCTTTTTTATTGGCTTAACTTTGCGGTAAGGCTCTTAAAAATTAAGACAGTTGGTACTGCTAACACTTTGTAATAATCGATATAATAACCAAACCAGTGGTTAAATTAGCTAACGTAATTTTAACTTATTGGCTAACTTATACGGAGTTGTATTTTATTTTGAATTGGCAATCTTTAGTTGATAACAGGCAACGTTTTTTTTGGCTATTGCAAATTGCAGGCTGGATTGGTTATGCGCTTGTAAATTATATCGGCTCTAAAGTATTTGAAATGCGTGATATTTACGTGTTCGTTATATTATTAAATGCCTATGCGGGCTGTTTAATGACAGTCCCACTTCGTTATATTTACAGAAAAACCTGGAATGCATCGCCGTGGATATTAATGGTGGTTGTATTTGGTGCCTCGTACATTACAGGTACATTGTGGGCAATTGTACAAAAATTTAATTTATGGGAAATATACCGCCATGGTTATCGCCCAGAAGATTGGTTTTATTATTTACAGCATGGCTTAGACTCTGTTTACATAATTTTATGTTGGAGTGGCTTATACTTTGGCATAAAGTATTATCAGCTATTACAAAGTGAGCGACAAAAAGCGCTTAAAGCAACTACAATGGCCCATGAAGCGCAATTAAAAATGCTCAGATATCAACTTAACCCGCATTTTTTATTTAATACGCTTAATGCTATTTCTACATTAGTTTTGGTAAAAGAAAACAAAGATGCTAACTTAATGGTGGCAAGGTTAAGCGACTTTTTGCGTTATACTCTAAATACCGATCCCATTAAAAAAGTGCCTTTAGAGCAAGAGCTACACGCATTAATGCTGTATTTAGAAATAGAGCGGGTTAGATTTGATGAGCGCTTAAAAGTAAATGTAGATGTAAGCGAGCAAGCAAAAGAGGCACTTGTGCCAAGCTTAATTTTGCAACCGATAATTGAGAATGCAATTAAATACGCCATTGCGCATATGTCACAAGGCGGTGTGATAGACATAAAAGCACAGGTTTTTGCCAACGAGCTACTACTTGAAGTAGGTGATAATGGCCCCGGTACCGAGCTAATAGACGGACAACTTGTAAATGCACAAGGGGTAGGGGTGGCAAATACCAAAGACAGATTAAAAACGCTCTATGAAAATAATTATTCGTTTGTATTATCACATAATACGCCAAGTGGATTGAAAGTTAATCTGCGAGTACCGTTTGAGAAGGCTGTGAAGAAATGACTAAAATTAAAACCATCATTGTTGATGATGAACCATTAGCAAGAAAGGGCTTAGCAGTAAGACTTGAAGAATATACTGATATAGAAGTAGTTAAACTGTGTAGTTCAGGCTCTGATGCAATAGAAGCATGTAAAGAGCACCCAATAGACTTAGTTTTTTTAGATATACAAATGCCAGGAATGAATGGCTTTGAAGTTGCCCGTGCCTTAAGCGAAAGCACTAAAGCGTTACCCGCGATTGTGTTTGTTACTGCGTTTGATCAATTTGCAGTAAAGGCATTTGAAATACATGCTTTGGATTACATTTTAAAACCCGTTGACGATAACAGACTAAAACAGGCGGTAGAAAAAGTGCATAGTTACTTAAAAACACAGCAAGACAACGCCCATAAGAAAAAACTAGCGAGTTTTGTTGCCGGTATTACAGGTAATAACTGTGAAGAAATACTTAAAAAATTAGCCACAGGCGATACCCTAACCGACAAACGTTACCCAGAATCACTGGCGGTAAAAGAGCAGGGTGAAATTATTCGTGTCCCGGTTGCGACAATTCAGTGGGTTGATGCCGCCGGCGATTATATGTGTTTACATTGCCAAGATGGGCAAACACATATTTTGCGCAAAACAATGAAAGAGCTTGAGCAAGAGCTCGACCCACATTTGTTTGTGCGCGTTCACCGCAGTGCAATTGTAAATACAAAACAAATAAGCAAGCTGGTTACACAAGTAAGCGGTGAGTATTTATTAGTGCTTGAAAACGGACAAGAGCTTAAAGTAAGCCGAAGCTACCGCGATAAAGTAAAAGCAGCGCTAGCCAGCTAGTTTGGTATTTTACAGGCATAAAAAATGCGAGCTTAGCTCGCATTTTTTATATAAGGCAGAAATTACGCAACAGTTACAATTTTCATTGTGTTCGTTGCGCCCACAGTTTCCATAGAGTCACCGTGAGTAATAATTACTGTATCGCCAGAGTGTAATGAACCTTGTGCTACAAGGGTATCAAGTGCGGCTTTAACCATTCCGTCTTTTTCAGTTTTTGTAGAATCAAAAAAGACAGGGTAAACACCACGATAAAGCGCTGTTTGGCCTAGCGTGCTTGCATGGCGTGAAAGCGAGTAAATAGGTAAACCAGAGCTGATACGCGACATAAGTTTAGCGGTGCTACCTGACTCAGTTAAGGTAACAATGGCTTTAACCGAATCTAAGTGATTAGCAGCGTACATAGCTGAAAGTGCGATAGATTCTGCATTGTTAGAAAAACGGCTGTCTAAACGGTGCTTAGATACATGGGTTTCTTTTTGCGATTCTGCACCTAAACAAACACGTGCCATTGTAGCGACTGTTTCTTCAGGGTAATCACCGGCAGCGGTTTCTGCTGAAAGCATAACTGCATCAGTACCATCAAGTACCGCGTTTGCCACATCCATAACTTCTGCGCGTGTTGGCATTGGGTTATCGATCATCGATTCCATCATTTGTGTTGCCGTTACAACAGTACGGTTTAATGAACGAGCACGACGAATAATGAGTTTTTGTTTACCCATTAGCGCAGCATCACCAATTTCAACACCTAAATCGCCACGAGCAACCATTACAGCGTCTGATGCTAAAACAATGTCATCTACGGCTTCTTGTGTTTCTACGGCTTCTGCACGTTCAATTTTTGCAAGTAGTTGTGCTTTAGAACCTGCAGCTTCTGCTAAAGAGCGTACATAACGCATATCATCGCCACTGCGTGGGAATGATACTGCAATGTAATCAACATCTATTTCAGCGGCAGTGATTAAATCTTCTTTGTCTTTTTCTGTAAACGCAGGGGCTGTTAAACCACCGCCTAAACGGTTAATGCCTTTATTATTTGATAATACACCACCTACCGTAACCGAGCAGTGCACTAAGTGACCTTCTACTTGCTCAACGGTTAGTTGAATAAGGCCATCGTTTAATAGTAATAAATCGCCAGGGCTTACATCTTGTGGTAGTTCTTTGTAATCAATACCTACCGCGTTTACGTCGCCTTCACCTTTTTCCATTTTTGCATCTAGGGTGAATTTAGCGCCTACTTCAAGGTTTACTTTACCTTCTTTAAACGTTGAAACACGAATTTTAGGACCTTGAAGGTCTGCAAGGATAGCAACATGTTTACCTAATTTTGTGGCTATCTCGCGTACAGCTTGTGCACGGTCTTTATGATCTTGTGCAACACCATGTGAGAAGTTTAAACGTACTACATTAGCGCCAGCGCGAATAATTTTTTCTAGATTGTTATCTCGATCTGTTGCAGGCCCAAGTGTAGCGACTATTTTTGTGCGTCTTAGCATCAAATTCTCCTGTGTGCTTAGATGTGTAAGCAGGTTGACGGTTATTTTGTGACTTCAAAATACTTATAACTTATGTATAAACATTTTTAGTTATAGGCAAACTAGTTAGTATTGCCACTATTTTATACAAAACGAATATGTCATCATTATGACACCGGTGTCAAAATCCGTCAATGATCTTAAATTCAAAATACGCAGAGTATTTGTAACCGCACAGCCCTTATATTTGATACAATTGCAGTGCTTTTTAATAGCGTAATAAAAAAGCATGCTGTATTAGCTCAACGTTCGCATTTTATGACGGTATGAGTATAATGCACGCGGTATTATTTAATGAATTACTTAGTTTACTAACCAAATAGTTGTTACCGAGGAGGACACTAAATGCAAGTTGCATTAGTCGGGTTAGGCGTTATGGGCAAAAATATTGCCTTAAACATGATTGAAAAAGGCATAACGTTAGTCGCATATGATAAAAACCCACATGCGGGTGAAGAGTTATTAAGTTGTGCTAAATCGCAAGGCATGGCCGATAGACTTCATATTGTTTCTGATTTAGGAGACATGGTAAGGCGTTTAGAAGCACCTCGCTCTATTTTATTATTAGTGCCTGCAGGCGAACTGGTTGATGCTGTGTGTAATGAGCTTGTTGAAGCTGGCGTACAGTGTAACGATATGATTGTAGATTGTGGTAACAGTAACTACAAAGACGGTATTAATCGTAAACTTAAGTATCAAAACAAATTTGAATTTGCCACCATGGGTATTTCTGGCGGTGCCGAAGGCGCTCGTCATGGTCCAGCAATGATGGCAAGTGGCTCAGAAGGCGGTTGGGAGCGAATCGAACCGTGGTTTGAAAAAGTAGCCGCTAGCTACAATGGCGAGTCGTGTTTTGCACGCGTTGGTCAATCGGCCAGTGGCCATTTTGTAAAAATGGTTCACAACGGCATCGAATACGCAATTATGCAGCTTATTGCTGAAGTGTATCAACTACTTCGTATTGGTACAGGTCGCTCCCCAAAAGAAGTGGCTGAAATTTTTGATGACTGGTCTACCGGTCACTTAAATAGCTACTTACTTGCTATTTCTAGCCATATTTTATCTCTTGAAAACACCAAGCAAGAGCCGCTTGTTGATTTAATTGATAATAAAGTAGGCGCAAAAGGTACAGGCCTGTGGACTGCGCAAAATGCACTTGAACTGGGTATTGCTGTTCCTTCACTGGTTGCCGCGGTGCAAGCTCGCCACTTAACCAATGTATGTGACACCACCGCAGCACAAGAAATGACATATGCTGCTAAAGCTACAAACAAGGTTGATATTGACCTTGAAGAGCTAAAAGATGCATTTACATTGGCGAGTTTATTAGCGTATCGCCAAGGTTTAGCGTTAATTAAAGGGGCATCTCGTACCCATCAGTGGAAAGTAGACTTGTCTAAAACGCTGCAAACATGGCGTGCAGGTTGTATTATTCGTGCTGACTACTTAGATAGCGTAGCGCAAGGCGTAGAATACATTGATACGCTTGAAAATGAATCTAATGCGCTTCGCAAAGTAACTGGGCAAGCTGTAATGACTGGCTTAGCGTTCCCTGTACTTGCATCAACACAAACGTATTTAGCCACATTAACCACACCAAGTAATGGGCATTTAGTACAAGCTCAGCGTGATTACTTTGGTGAGCATGGTATTAAAACTCACTCAGGTGAAGTGTGCCACTTAACTGATTTAGTGGGTATAGACGCGAAAGTAAGATAATTAACGCGTTTATAAAATAATAAAGGCACGCTATTTAGCGTGCCTTTTTCGTTTTGGTCACTAAAATTAGCGGCTTAATTCACCGCGTAAATTGTCTTGCATTAAATGGCGAATCGTTTCAATTTCTAGGTTTTGGCTAAACAAATAATGCAGCTTTGTTAAACACGCCTCTAGTGTCATATCGTAGCCACTTATTACACCAATATTTAATAACGCGTTACCCGTAGCGTAACCGCCCATATTTACATGGCCTTTTAAACACTGCGTTAAATTAACAATAACCATGCCGCGTTTACTTGCCTCACTTAGCACGTCTAAAAAGTCGGGGTCTTGTGGGGCATTACCTACGCCAAAGCTAAGCAATACTAGTGCTTTTATATTGTCATTCACCAAACTTTTAACCACGTCTTTACTAATGCCTGGGTATAAATAAAGTACACCAATTGGCTGAGGTGTAATGGTGGTTACCTGTAGTTCGTTTTCTACATAAGGGCTTAGCTGACCTTTAATTAGCTGAATATTAATTCCAGATAACGCTAAAGGCTCCAGGTTAGGAGATGTAAAAGCATTAAAACCATCGGCATGAGCTTTCGTGGCTCGGTTACCTCTAAATAATTGGTTATTAAAAAATAAGCTCACTTCAGCAATAGGATAATTAGCCGCTAAAAACATGGCGTTTAATAAGTTAACTTGGCCGTCAGAGCGTAATTGCGATAAAGGAATTTGTGAGCCAGTAACAATAACGGGTTTAGTTAAGTTTTCGAACATGAACGACAGGGCAGAGGCTGTGTAAGCCATTGTATCGGTGCCATGAAGTACCACAAAACCATCGTAATCGTGGTATTTGCTTTTAATGTCATCAGCTATTAGTTGCCAATGCGCTGGCGACATATCTGATGAATCGATTAAAGGGCAGTACTCGTGAATATCAAAAAGGGGCATTTCTTCACGGTTAAATTCTGCGTTATTGACCACTGTTTCTGTTAAAAAACCTTCAGCCGGAATGTAGCCACGGCTCGATTTTTTCATACCTATGGTACCGCCAGTGTATGCGATATAAATGCGTTTACGTTTCATAAAAAAAGCCCAGTAAAAAAACTGGGCTTAGTATAACGTTAAGTTGTTTTAAATACAGCTGCTTGAGTAAATACGTGCACTTTTATTGTGCAACGCTACACTCTAAACAACGTGCGTATACACCTTGCGGATCGTTATAATCTTTTAGATCAGCTACTTCACTACTTAGGCGCTTTATCACCGTATTAATATTAGCTTGAGTGGCTAAAACAGAGGCTGTATCCGTATTTAAGCCAAGCATAGATTTAACGGATGCACTACCAAAAATATCTTGCAGCATTTTTTCTTGTGGGCTTAGGTCTTGCTTAATTGTTTTCACTTCGTAGTGATTAAGTTTAGCAAGCGCCGCTGCAGCATCAATCGCATCTTGTTTATCACCAAGCTTATCAACTAGGCCAAGCTCTTGTGCTTGTGAAGCAATCCACACACGCCCTTGTGCAATTTTATCAACTTGCTCTGGTGTCATATTGCGCGCATCAGCAACCACATCTATAAAGCGGCTATAAGCTTCTTCAACACTCATTTGAATAACTTGCGCCATTTTTTCATTAAGCGGGCGAGTAATAGAAAATCCAGCCATTTCTGAGGTTGCAACACCATCTGAGTACACACCAATTTCAGATAAAGTATCTTCAAAAGTCATAAATGTACCAAACACACCAATAGAGCCGGTGATGGTACTTGGTGCTGCCCAAATTTCGTTAGCTGCTGAGGCAATCCAATAACCGCCAGATGCGGCAACTGAGCTCATTGATGCGATTACAGGTTTGCCTGCGGCTTTAAGTGCTAATACTTCAGCACGAATAACCTCAGAGGCAAACATGCTGCCGCCACCTGAATCAATACGTAAAACAACCGCTTTTACTTTATCATCAAGGCGTGCTTTGCGAAGTAGTGCTGCGGTAGAATCGCCGCCAATTTCACCTGCTTTGCGCTCACCATCAACAATTGTACCTTTAGCAACAACTACGGCAACTTTTTCTGTAATTGGGTTATCAAATTCGATAGGGGGCTTAACTAAGCTTAAGTATTCACGAAAAGACACTTGCTTAAATGTTTTACCGTCTTCTTGTGCGCCAACTAAATCAATGAGTTGTTGGCGAATTTGCTGAGTTGTTTTAAGCGAGTCGACCCATTGATGGTCAAGTGCATATTTACCTGCATCGCCATTTGCTGCCTTCATTTTAGCAAGGTAAGCATCCATGGTTTCGTCAAAGTTAGATTCATCAAAAGGGCGTACCGCAGCAACATCTTGCTTATATTCGCTCCATAATGCACCAAGCCAAACACGGTTTGCTTCTTTAGCAGCATCAGACATATCGTTACGAATAAACGGCTCTACCGCCGACTTAAACGTACCGACACGGAAAATATGCTGCGTTACTTTAAGTTTTTCTAGTGCTTCTTTAAAGTAAAGTGGATACATTCCATAGCCTTCAATGGCTACCGAACCATAAGGATGCATTGCAATTTCATCGGCATGGGATGCAATATAATATTGCGATTGAGTGTAATAGTAGCCCGATGCAATCACTTTTTTACCCGCTTGCTTAAAGGCATCTAACGATTTAGTAATACGCTTTAGCTTATTTAGGTGGGCTTTCGGCATTTCTTGCAAATCTAGTAAGATAACGCTGATGCGCTCGTCATTAGTGGCTTCATCAATCACTTTGACTACATCATCAAGTAAAATTTCACTAGGTGCTTCTGAATTAGACGTAGCATCGTTAATGGCTGCTTCGACAGGGTCTATATATGTTTTTTCTTCCACAATAGGCCCATTAAGATTAAGCCTAAGTACAGAGCCATCTTCTATTATTATTGTATCGTCATCGCTTGATAGCGACATAAAAAATACAACAACCAGTAATAAAAACAAAATGTTGAGTATTAAACGACGAGAAAAGTTTATTCCAGCCCAAATACCTCTAAATACCTTTGCTATCAAAATAGCTCCTTAATTTGGTACAGCTAATACATTAGTTCCATCTTAGCCTAGAATAAAAATAATTTTAACTGCTAAATCGTAACGAAGTGTTTATGAGGTTACATAAATATACGTTTTTAATAGTATTTTTAATTAAATGCAGGCACATATTGCTTATTACTTGCCATTAAAGCAGAATTAGCTAATGTATACAGGTTAGACCAGTTAACGGGGCACAGGATGTTAGAACAACAATTACAATTAAAACACACACAATTACGAAACCGCTTGGTAATGGGCTCAATGCATACAGGCCTTGAAGAGGGCTGGCACAACCGCAAAAGGTTAAGCGCTTTTTACGAGGCGCGTGCTAAAGGCGGCACGGCCATGATCATTACCGGGGGCTACAGCCCTAACTTGCGCGGTAAATTAACGCCTATTTCTTCATCATTTAACAGCTATTATGATGTATTTAAACACCGTGCATACACAGGCGCCGTTCATAAACATGGCGGAAAAATATGTTTGCAGCTTTTACATGCTGGTCGATACGCTTATCATCCGTTTAACCAAGCCCCGAGCGCTATTCAAGCGCCTATAAATCCATACAAACCTAAACAAATGTCGTTAGGCTCGATTAAAAAAACCATTAAAGACTTTGCGCACTCTGCCTATATGGCAGAAAAAGCAGGTTACGATGGTGTTGAAGTAATGGGCTCTGAAGGTTACTTAATTAATGAATTTATGGCGCCACACACCAATAAACGCGATGACGAATTTGGTGGCAGCCTAGAAAATAGAATGCGATTAGCGCTTGAAATAGTTAAAGCCGTTAGGGCTAAAGTATCAGATACGTTTTTAATTATTTTTAGATTATCTGTTATGGACCTAATCCCGAATGGCTCAACCCCTGATGAAGTCACTATTCAGGCAAAAGCACTTGAGCAGGCCGGTGTTGATATTTTTAATACTGGCATTGGGTGGCATGAAGCACGCGTGCCAACAATCGCCAGTATGGTGCCTCCTGGAGCATTTAAAGAGGCTTCAAAACGATTAAAGTCAGTGGTGAATGTACCTGTTATAGCTGTAAACCGTATTAATACGCCGGATATAGCCAACCAAATCCTTAATGATAATGAAGCCGATTTAATTTCAATGGCGCGCCCTTTATTGGCCGATCCGGCGTTTT
Organism: Pseudoalteromonas sp. 2CM28B; assembly: GCF_023161935.1. Lineage (NCBI taxonomy): Bacteria > Pseudomonadati > Pseudomonadota > Gammaproteobacteria > Alteromonadales > Pseudoalteromonadaceae > Pseudoalteromonas > Pseudoalteromonas sp. 2CM28B. The sequence continues at coordinate 192,671 of NZ_JALNTH010000003.1, read as the reverse complement.
TTAACAAATATCAAAATCAGCAAACTAAACAAATAAATATTTGTATTGGCTGTAACCAAGGCTGTTTAGACCACGTATTTAAAAATAAACGTGCAACCTGTTTAGTTAATCCACAAGCGGCCTTTGAACTTGATTACCCGTTAGATAAAGCTTCTAACGCTAAAAATGTATTAGTTGTTGGCGCGGGCCCTGCTGGGCTCTCTGCAAGTTGTTACTTGGCTGAAAAAGGGCATACAGTAACGCTTATCGATCAAAAAACACAAATGGGTGGCCAATTTAATCTAGCCATGCAAATTCCAGGTAAAGAAGACTTTAACCATACGCTTAGCTACTTTACTAATGAACTTGAAAGGCTCAACGTAAATGTAGAGCTTGGTAAAGCCTACGATGATGCAATGTTACAAAAATACGATGACATCGTATTTGCCACAGGTGTACGCCCGCGTGAAGCTGCAATTGAATGCGCAGACTCTAAGCGTGTATTTGCTTATGATGAAGTTATACGCGGTGAGGTCGAACTGGGCAAATCAATAGCCATTTTAGGTGCCGGCGGTATTGGCTTTGATATGGTTGCTTTTTTAAGTGAGCATAAATCGCAATCTATTCCTGAGTTTAAAAAGCAGTGGGGTATTGAGTGCGAGGCAGAGCCGCACAAAGATGAGCGACAATTATACATGCTAAAACGTAGTGCAGGGCGTTTTGGTAGCGGGCTTGGAAAAACCACAGGCTGGATACATCGTCAAGTTGCTAAGCAACATGGTGTTAAACAAATTGCTGATTGCCAGTACCACAGTTTTGATAAAAATGGCCTTACAGTTACTGTTGCCGGAGAAAAACAAGTACTGCCGGTTGATACGGTTATTGCGTGTATAGGGCAGGTTTCTAATAATGAAGTGCTTGAGCAACACCGCGAAAATGCAAAGGTACATGTTATTGGTGGCGCTAAATTAGCAGCAGCAATTGATGCAAAGCGTGCAATTTTTGAAGCGCTTCAAGTGGCCAGAGCCATTTAACAGTGTTAATAAAATGAAATAATTTACAGTGCCCTCAGGTCTTGTGTGTATAGAGTCCATAACTTAATACACTGACAAAGCAGGCCACACATGAGTAAATTATTTCGTTTGTATAATAAAATCATGGGTAATCTATCGTATGCCGACGGATTACCTGCGTTACTTTTTCGCTTAATTTTAGCCCCCGTAATGATTATTGCGGGCTTTAATAAATTAGCCCTTAGTGGAGAAACTGACGGCTTTTTTAGCTATTTTCTTGCTGATGCAAGCGTTGTGCAATGGTTTGGCAATAGTGAATGGGGTTTAGGCTTACCATTTCCAGACTTACTTGCCTTTTTAGCAGGCTGGAGTGAATTTTTAGGCGGGTGGTTTTTACTCTTTGGGCTATTTACCCGCTTAGTAAGCATTCCGCTGATGTTTACAATGGTGGTGGCAGCAACAACTGTGCATTGGCATAATGGTTGGTTTGCTATAGCGCCATCAAACCCTACAACCAGTTCAGCTCAAGTACTTGATTGGTTATCAATTCCAGGGGCTAAAGAAAGCCTTGAAAACTCACTAGAAGTACAAGAACGTATAGGTAAAATTAGGGGCATAGTTGAAGAGCACGGATTTACTGATTACTTATATGAAAAAGGGAAACCTTCCATAATAAATAACGGTATTGAATTTTCTGCTATTTATTTTGCCATGTTACTTAGCTTGTTTTTTGTAGGTGGCGGTCGCTTTGTTAGTGTTGATTATTGGCTCAGGCGTGCAGTAGTAAAAGAGTAGCAAACAAATTGGTTTAAAAAGGGCGTATAAATATTTTTTATACGCCCTTTTTGTTTGTAACGTGTGTTAAACGCATAGCGCCTCTATCGGATTTATACAGTGGTATATGAATATTGTTTACGCAGTAATGGCGCTTTTATACGAGAGAAGTAAGTAGGGTTTTAATAAAATTGATAATTAAGCAGAGTTTATTTTTTAAAGGCATAAATGGTACTCTAACGTTTTGAATTATGAGAGTACGCCATGGATGCTATTGAGCTTTTACTAACCCGCCAATCTGACGCTAAATTAACCGCCCCAGGGCCAAATTCAGAGCAGCTCGATATTATAAAGCAAGCCGCGTTACGGGTTCCTGATCACGGATGCATTGCGCCTTGGCAGTTTATTGTCGTTCAAGGTGATGCCCGGCATAAATTAGGTGAGATATACCATCAAAGCGCCGTTGCTGAGCAGCAAGAAGAAAAAGTGATTAAACGCGCAAAAGAGCTTGTGCTGCGCGCACCGATGATCATTATTGCTATTGCTAAATATCAAGCCCATCCAAAAGTGCCGCGTATTGAGCAAGTACAAAGCGCCGGTTGCAGTGTACTTGCCATGCAACAAGCCTCATTTGCACAAGGTTTAGGTGGTGTATGGCGTACAGGGTATTTTGCACAAAGCACAGCGGTAAAAAATGCCCTTAATTTAGATGAACAAGATGAAATTGTTGGGTATTTATATTTAGGCACCCCAGAGATTGAGTGCAAAAAGGCAGCTAAGCATAAACCAGATGATTACTTCACTTATTTATAATAAATAATGAACTATTGCAGTTCTGCGCAGTCATATAGCATTAAGGTTGCTGCTGTTAGGCTCGTCCTTTTTTGATTTAGCTGTGAGAAGCGCACGGAAGCAATATAGGTTAACTTTTTCTTCTTCAGTTTGTTTTTTAATCGGTTGTTTTTTGTTAAAGTATGGAAAGTCTTAATAAAAATAACGATAAAGAAGACGAAAACGATGGGAAATTTATTTTTACAAGAAAAAGAGAATTGGCTGGCATGGTCAATTTGGGGAATAGTGGGTGCTTTTATTACACTTTATGTGGCAATGAGCACGAATACTGCACATTTTATAGCTGGCTCTGCTATGGGAATGCTTGTTTTATTAACCTGGTGGATGCAGCAGTCTAAAAGGTTTGATTTTGGTCGGGCCTTTAAAATTTGTTTTTATGTGTTATTGCTTAGTGTATTACCTGCATTTTTATTTGTGGTTGTACCAAGTGATGATTTAAACCGTTTTGATTTAATATTTCAAAGCGTTACATTTTTAGCACTTAGTTTATTACTGTGCTTAATTTGTTCGTGGATTGCACGCAGACCAAAGCAATATTATTAATAGGGTAACGTGTAACCTAGGTTTTTAGCTATTTGTGGTGATTTTTTGAACCAAATGCTGTTTTTAGCTAATTATTTACATTTAGGTCTTTACAAGTTGCTCAATACCCCCTATTATTCGCGCCGTACGGAGAGATGGCAGAGTGGTCGAATGCACCGGTCTTGAAAACCGGCATAGGTTTGTAGCCTATCTAGGGTTCAAATCCCTATCTCTCCACCATTATTTAAAAAAACCGCCTTATGGGCGGTTTTTTGCTTTGTGGAGTTTAATAAATGTCAAAAGAAGCAAACCTTACAACATCGCAACGCTTAGTAAAGCATGTACTACTGTGGATTGTATTTGGCTACTGTTATCAAAGCGCGATTAATTTATTAATAAAAATGGCAGCAGATGCACAACCAGACGCAACGCTTATCACCGCCTTTGTGTATGGTGTTGGCTTTAACGTATTAACTGCGCATCTTATTACTAAATACGATACGCATTGGCCTGTTATTGGCGCAGCTTTTATTGCTTTAGTTGGTTTAGTATTAGTGCCATTGGTGCTGTTTGGCAGTGGCGGTTTACTAGCGTGGCCATTGCTTGTTGGATTTTTATTCAGTTTACCCCTTTGTAGCTACATAGTTGGCAAAATTAAGGTAAAACACAGTAAAAACTAGCCCCAAACCGGTTTTATTTTATGTTAGCATGTACGCGTCTTTTAACTAACAAAACGTGAAAAACACATTATGTCAGATAATTTTACTACAGATGCTGAAAAAGCAAGTTACGGTATTGGCTTACAAATGGGTGAGCAACTTAAGTCTAACCCTTTTGAAGGCTTAAACCTAAATTCAGTATTTGAAGGCATGAAAGATGCGTACGCTGGTAGCGCTTTTCAAGTTGAGATCCCTGAGATCCAAGCTGCATTTGAAAAAATTAACGAAGAGATCCAAGCGCGTCGTGAAGAAGAAGCAAAAGTACTTTCTGCTGAAGGTATTGCATTCTTAGAAGAAAACGCTAAGCGTCCTGAAATCACTGTTACCGAGTCTGGTTTACAATACGAAGTACTAGCAACAGGCGAAGGCGAAAAGCCAACTGCTGAGTCTACAGTACGTGTTGATTACCACGGTACATTAATTAACGGTACAGTATTTGATAGCTCTTACGAGCGCGGTCAACCAGCTGAATTCCCAGTAGGTGGCGTGATCAAAGGTTGGACTGAAGCTTTACAAATGATGCCAGTAGGCACTAAATGGCGTATTTACGTTCCTCATGAGCTTGCTTATGGTGAACGTGGCGCAGGTGCTGCAATTGCACCTTTCTCAACGCTTGTATTTGACGTTGAGCTACACGAAATCCTTTCTTAATTTAGTTATTAAGTCAGTATTTAAAAAGCCGTGGTCTTGACCGCGGCTTTTTTGTGTCTTGTGGTTTTATACCAAGCTATAAAACGTTAAGAATTTAGGCCAATCCGCATAATTAAGTGAGTTATTTTGGGGGAAAGATAAACTTGCTACCTGCGCTACAAACGCTATTACAACAAGTAAATAACCTAGTTAATTAAATGAGTAGGCATAAAAAAACCGCATATAAAATGCGGCTTTAAAAGTAACTAAATAAATGCCAAAGCGTTATTAAAAATAACCTCTAATACCAAAGCGGAAGTTTCTACCTGGTAGTGGGGCTTTATCTTTTATAAACGAGCTGTGAACAAAGCCAAGTTCGTCTGTAATGTTATCTATATTTAAGTATAACTGCGTATCTATAGCGCCTAAACTTAACTGATAATTAGTTTGAGCATCAACAATTGTGTAGCCATCGGTTTTAGTTTCATAGGCGCTAATATTATCTTGCTCAAAGTAGTGCGTACCTGTGAGTGTTAGTTGTAAATCGCCTACATTGTATTGTAATTCAGATCCTAATTTATTTGCTGGTATGCGCGGCAAGTTACCTTCGTCGTCTTTTAGCTTAGCGCGTGTTGAATCACCAAATACTTTAACCATGGCATTAGGGTCAATTTGATAGTGTACATCAAATTCTACACCATAGAGTTCAGCATCTTTACTGGCAAACTGATATACGGCAACCGCATCATCGTGAGCGCCAATTGCAGACTCTAAACCATCTTCTTCGTCGTAAACTAATCCAGTGTTTTGTTGATAATAAAAGTTTTTAATATCGTTATAGAAAAAGTTAACTGTGTAACCAAAGTCACCGCTAAAACGTCTAAAGCTAAAATCTAAATTGGTCGATTTTTCTTGTTTAATGTCTTCTGGCTCAAAGTGAACCTCGTTATCTTCAATATGATAGCCAAGGCCTAGCTCGTAAGTACCTGTAGCAATGTGTAATCCGTTTGATAAAAGCTCAGCAGAAAGGGGCGCACGCTCAGAGTGAGATAAGCTAAGTGCTACGCTTTGCCCTGGTGTGTATTGCCAAATAGCACCGGCAGAGGCGCTTACATTAGTAAAGCTTTCACTGTATGCAATGCTTTCTTCTTCGCCTTCGTCATGATCTTCTTCTTCATCGTGATCATGTGCGTGCTCGCTTTCGGTAATTGTGCTTGTTATTTCGTAATCTTCGATACGCGCACCAAGCTCGAGTGTAACATCACCAAATTCACGTTCTTCAAGTAGGTATAACGCATGTGTAGTGGTCACACTTGCAGGAGTAAATGCTTCTTCGCCAATTGCGTCGTAGTCCGATTCGCTATAATGATAGCCCATCATACCGTGCCACTGCGCTAACTTGTGCTCTACATTTAAGCGTGCTTCGGTTGTTTCATTTTTAAAGGTGGTGCCAATTTCACCGTCTTCAATTTCACTGTGTTTGTAATCAGTGTAGCCAACACGAAGATTAATATTTTCAATCCAGTTATTATCAAGCGCATAGCTTATAAGGCCTTGCCAACGATCTTGCTCTAGATGTGCATAAACAGACTCTTCTTCCTCTTCATCTGCGTGCTCATCGTGTTCTTCTTCGGTTTCACCTTCATGGTCATGGTCATGATCATGATGCTCATGCCCAGGAATACCGTAATCGGTTTCAATGCTACCGTAAGAAAAGCCAACCGTTAAATGATCGCCCACATAACTCGTACCTACATTAAATGTGTCGCTATCAATAAAAGTGTTTTCTACAGAGTTATGAGTTTCAACATCACCATCTTCATCTGTAATGTTAAATGTAGGCGTTTCATAGTCATCGCCGCTGCGTTTAGTCCCATCAAAATGAAAGTTAAATCCGTCATTTCCTGTTTCTAGTTTTGCAGCCACGGTATTTGAGTTAGAAACCGTGTCATGGCTGTATTCAGCAGCACCGGTTAAATCATCTAAATTGCTCGTTGGAATACGGTTATCAACCACATTTACCACACCACCTATTGCGCCTGAGCCATAAAGTAGGGTGCTTGGTCCGCGCAGTACTTCAATTTGTTCCGCTGCTAAGCTGTCGCTTGAGGTTGCATGGTCAGGACCAATGCGCGATGCATCGCTGGCATCTAAACCGTTTTGGGTAATTTTAACGCGAGGGCCATCTAAACCACGGATAATAGGGCTTGATGATACCGGACCAAAGTAACTGGCATTAACACCTGGTAAGCCCTTTAGTGTTTCGCCAAGAGTCGCTTTTGATTTGTTTTTAAGCTCATCACCTGATAAAACGCTCACCGGCGAAATCATTTCTAAGCTATTTTTATGCAGTGCAGAGGCATATACAACAACGGTTTCTACCGAGGTTGGGGTAAGCGACACCGTTACATTGTTTGAGTTTTCATTTACCGCAATACGCGAGTCTATAAAGTTGTCTTTACTTACATGCAATTGACTTTGAGAGTCTACATCAATAGAAAATTCGCCCTGTGCGTTGGTTTTTACACCTTGGTCTTTACCATGTACGTGTACAGCTGCGTTTGCAATAGGTTGGTTTTTATCGTCTGTTATTTTACCGGTAACGGTAGCAGCAAGTGCTGAATGAGAACATAAAACAGAAAAAACTGCAGAGGAAATTAATGTTAACTTTGTCATTATCTTAAAGGTTCGCGGTTACTATGTTGTGATATAATATAACACCGCATTTTTGACTTATCAACAATGTTATACTATAGCTTAATGTTTTTCGATGAATAAACACGCAAATAAGATAAGCTGATTAAGAGCGGCTATCAAGCATAATTATATTAAGCTTATGTTGTGCTCTAGTTTGGTTTTTTACATCGATAGGTTCTATCATTTCGCATTCATCACGTATCATTTCTGACACTAGGCTTGGATAATGGCGGCAATCTTCTGGCCTATCTAGGTAAATGCTACAGGTATACATTGTTTTATGGGAGGGCTCTTTTTTGGGCGCTATTTCTAAAAAGGGGCAAGTGGAGAGTCGCATTTGCGTTTTTGGATCAAACCAAATTTCATCATCTTTAACATATTGATAAATCTCTGGGTTAAACAGTGCCCACATTTCAATTTCTTGTAAGGTTGCACTTAAATCGCCCCCACCGTATTTAATACAGCATTTACCGCATTGGTTGCACTCTTTCATTTTTAGCCAGTATATTAGGTGTCCATTTGTTTTTCAGTGTATCACTGTAACTAACGTGGATTACTTTTTTATATATAATTTTAAAACCACACTTTTAATTCCAACCCGCTATCTATTATTAATGTATTATTACACCTAAATAATTAGCCGTTCTAATAAGATTAGGGCGCCTCTAAATAGTTAGTTTAGTGACCAGTTAAGGATAGCTCCTGATGATGAACACCAAAGTATATAAAGCAGTACATGATTTAGCAGAGCAACTGATGGAAGCTGCAAATAGAAACGACCGTAAAAGGTTTGAATTATTATTTTCTCGGCTCAAAGCTATTTGTGAAGAAAACGAGAATACTTCAAAAGATCACCCTGTACAGTGGGAAACCTTAGCTGATTTTACCGAAGAACTTGAAGAGGCAATTACCACATATGAAAAAGCGCTACAGAAATCGGTTGCGATTAATAACAAAGATCATATGTCGTCGGTTGCTTATTCAATGGCAACTCTACAAATAGAGCTTGGACAAAAAAATGAAGCGATTAAAAGCCTAAAAAATGCCAAGGTCAGCGCTAATAAAATAGAAGATAAAGCGCTTAAAGCCGAAATTCATGATTTACTTGAGTCACTCACTGAAGAAGAAGGTTAATTAAGCCTAGTTAGTTGCGATTGTAATGAGGTTTGGAATATGGATATATTAACCGCAATCGAGCAATGGATTGATGAGGTAAACCATAAATATAAATACAAACGGGTGTGCTGTACTCAATTTTCATCACAGTTTGCAGGTTTTTACCCAACTGAATTTTTGGAAAATGCCTTTTATGTTGTAATCGATGAAATACCCAAGCCCGATTTTGCTGCTTTACGTGCCATGGGGCTGGGTGATTTTATTGATATGAAAGTCAGCGGTATATCTTATAAAAATACTTACTACTTGTTGCCGACAAGTGTTGATAACTTGCGCGTACATTTTCATGAATTAGTGCATGTATTGCAGTGGCAAAATCTTGGTGCTTTAGCCTTTATAGAGCGCTATATGAATGAAATTAAGCGCTTTGGTTATCACAATGCGCCGCTTGAAATTATGGCTTATTCGCTCGATACTCACTTTATAAGTTCAGGCGAGAAAATAAATGTGCCTGAGTATGTACTGGATGCATTATAAATTTTTTTACAAGGAACAGAATATGGCTAATGTATGGTTATATTTTAGTGTATTAGCGCCTTTTAGTGCGTTAGCTAATTCATTTGAAGAAGACATAACTGCTGCATTAATACAGCGAACAACACACCAAGTTACGTATGATGGGAGTTATCGTTCAATAAGTTACCCAGGTGGTGACGTGCCAAGTAATATTGGGGTGTGTACCGATGTGATTATTCGTGCTTATCGCCAGTTAGGTATAGATTTACAACAGTTAGTACACGAAGACATGCGTGACAATTTTACTCTATACCCCTCAAAGCGTATTTGGGGACTGACCAAACCCGATAAAAATATAGACCACCGCAGAGTGCCTAACTTACAAACCTACTTTAAAAGACAGGGTCGTGCGTTAGTATTATCTGATAGCCCTGAAGAGTATAAAACAGGTGATATAGTGACTTGGATGTTACCGGGTAACCTGCCACATATAGGGATGGTAGTTAATGAGCGTTCAGTACAAACTGGCAATCCATTAATTGTACATAACATTGGGCGTGGGGCAGAAAAAACCGATATGCTTTTTGATTATAAAATCACGGGGCACTACCGGTTTGAACCACAGCATTTGAATAAAACGCAGTAAATTTATTTTAAATTAATACTTATATTACCGTTTGGCTTACAGCAGCACAGCAGTATTTCCCCCTCGCGTACAAACGCTAAAGGCTCTTCGTTATAGTGCACTTGGCCAGAGACTAACGTGGCTCTGCACGCGCCACAATAGCCTTCGCGGCATTGATACGCTACGTCTATTTTTTGGTTTTCTAAGCAATGTAAAACAGAAGGGCAGCCAGTGCTAAACTCTATACACTGGCTGTTATCTGCAAGCGTTATACTTGCAGTGGGTTTGTCACTCATTATAAATCAAAGTCACCAAATTCTGAGGCATCTACTTGTGAGTCAATTTGACCTACAAGGTATGAGCTAATTTCAGCTTCTTGCGGTGCAACTTGCACGTTGTCAGACACAAGCCATGAGTTGATCCATGGAATTGGGTTACTGTTGTTTTCAAATTGCGCAGGTAGGCCAATGGCGGTCATACGTGCGTTGGTGATGTATTCAACATACTGACATAAAATGTGTTTGTTTAAACCAATCATAGAGCCATCTTTGAATAAGTACTCTGCCCATTCTTTTTCTTGCTCTGCGGCTTCAACAAACATTTTAATGGCTTCTTCACGGCACTGCGCGGCAACAATCGCCATTTCAGGGTCATCTTTACCATCTTGCATAATGTTTAAAATATGCTGCGTACCCGACAGGTGAAGCGCTTCATCACGTGCGATTAGCTTGATGATTTTAGCGTTACCTTCCATTAATTCACGCTCAGCAAAGGCAAACGAACACGCAAAGCTGACATAAAAACGAATGGCTTCAAGAATATTTACCGACATCATGGCAAGGTAAAGTTTCTTTTTAAGATCAAATAAGCTGATCACAACGGTTTGACCGTTAATTTCGTGCTTGCCTTCGCCATACAGGTTATAAAGCGACACGCCATTGATTAAATCATCGTAGTAAGTGGTTACCGCATCAGCACGTTCGCTAATTTTTTCGTTACTTACTATGTCGTCAAAAATAAGTTCTGGTGACTGTGTAACGTTACGAATAATGTGGGTGTAAGAGCGACTGTGAATAGTTTCACTAAATGCCCACGTTTCTATCCATGTTTCTAGCTCAGGAATAGACACAATAGGGAGTAGGGCAACGTTTGGCGAGCGGCCTTGTACACTATCAAGCAGCGTTTGATATTTTAAGTTACTTAAAAATATGTGCTTTTCGTGCTCTGGCAATGCTTGAAAGTCTAAACGGTCTTTACTTACGTCTACTTCTTCTGGACGCCAAAAAAACGAAAGTTGCTTTTCAATCAATTTTTCAAAAATAGGGTATTTTTGTTGATCGTAACGCGAAACGTTAACGGTTTGGCCAAAAAACATTGGCTCTTGCATTTGATCATTATGGTTACGACTAAAAGTAGTATAAGACATGTCTATCACTCAAAAAACTATCACTAAAACTATCAGGACAAAGCGGGCAAAGAGCCCGCTTTAAGTTTAACTATTAAATTTTACACGCGCCGCCTGCACAATCATCATCTTCCACTTCTGGAGTGTCGTCTTGTGCATCTGATGCGCCATCGCGGGTGTTATGGTAGTAAAGTGTTTTAACACCAAGCTTGTATGCACCTAGTAAGTCTTTTAATAAGACTTTCATAGGTACTTTACCGCCTTCGTATTTGTTTGGATCATAATTAGTATTGGCCGAAATAGTTTGGTCAATAAACTTTTGCATTATGCCCACTAACTGTAAGTAACCATCGTTTGATGGAATATCCCACAGTAGCTCGTAGTTATCTTTTAAGCGTTCGTACTCAGGAACTACTTGTTTTAAAATACCGTCTTTACTTGCTTTAACGCTAATGTGACCACGTGGTGGCTCAATACCGTTAGTTGCGTTAGAGATTTGCGACGATGTTTCTGAAGGCATTAATGCGCTAAGTGTTGAGTTACGCATGCCGTGCTCTTTAATGCTGGCACGTAACGAATCCCAATCTAAGTGCAGTGGCTCATCACAAATTTTATCTAAGTCACGTTTGTACGTATCAGTTGGCATAATACCTTGAGAGTACGTTGTTTCGTTAAACTTAGGACACGCGCCACGCTCTTTAGCCAGCTCGTTTGATGCCTTCATTAAGTAGTATTGAATTGCTTCAAACGTTTTGTGAGTCAGTGCATTAGCACTGCCATCTGAGTAACGCTTACCATTTTTAGCAAGGTAGTAAGCGTAGTTAATTACGCCTATTCCTAACGTACGACGGCCCATAGTGGCATTACGTGCAGCCGGTACTGGGTAGTCTTGGAAATCAAGTAGGTTATCAAGTGCACGTACTGCAAGCTCAGCAAGCTCTTCAAGTTCATCAAGTGACTCAATAGCGCCTAGGTTAAATGCAGATAGCGTACAAAGTGCAATTTCGCCTTCTTCATCGTTTACGTTATTTAACGGCTTAGTTGGCAATGCGATTTCTAAACATAAGTTAGATTGGCGAATTGGCGCCACTTTAGAAATAAACGGGCTGTGCGTATTACAGTGATCCACGTTTTGTAAATAAATACGACCTGTGCTGGCACGCTCTTGTGCGAACATTGAGAAAAGCTCAATCGCTTTAATGCGCTTTTTACGAATAGACTCGTCTTGCTCGTATTTTACGTATAACGCGTCAAACTCGTCTTGGTCTTCAAAGAATGCATCGTAAAGGCCAGGCACATCTGATGGGCTAAATAACGTAATGTAGTCGTCTTTAATTAAACGAGAATACATTAGTTTATTAAACTGTACGCCGTAATCTAAATGACGAACACGGTTATCATCAACACCACGGTTATTTTTAAGTACTAGTAGGTTTTCTACTTCTAAATGCCAAAGCGGGTAGAATAACGTTGCAGCACCGCCACGTACGCCACCTTGCGAGCAGCTTTTAACCGCTGTTTGAAAGTGCTTATAAAAAGGAATACAACCTGTGTGGTACGCCTCGCCATTACGGATATGGCTACCTAATGCACGAATACGACCGGCGTTAATACCAATACCTGCACGTTGTGAAACGTACTTAACAATGGCAGATGATGTGGCGTTAATTGAATCAAGGCTGTCGCCACATTCAATAAGTACACACGAGCTAAACTGACGCGTAGGCGTACGCACACCCGACATAATTGGCGTAGGTAAAGAGATTTTAAACGTTGATACTGCATCGTAAAAACGTTTGATGTAGTCAATACGTGTTTCGCGCGGGTAGTCAGAGAATAAACTCGCAGCCACTAAGATATATAAAAACTGGGCGCTTTCGTAAATCTCACCCGTTACGCGATTTTGTACTAGGTATTTACCTTCAAGCTGCTTAACTGCTGCGTAGCTAAAGTTAAGATCGCGCGAATGATCAAGATAAGCATCTAGCTCATCAAGCTCTTGCTCTGTGTAATCAACAAGTAAGTGAGCGTCGTAGCGTTTGTCTTCAACCATTTTTGTAACATGGTCAAATAAACGTGGAGGCTCAAACTGGCCATACGCTTTTTTGCGTAAGTGGAATACAGCTAAGCGGGCAGCTAAGTACTGGTAGTCAGGCGACTCTTTTGAAATTTGATCGGCTGCTGCTTTAATGATGGTTTCGTGAATGTCTTTTGTACGAATACCGTCGTAAAATTGAATGTGTGACTTTAATTCAACCTGTGAAACCGATACGTTGTTTAAACCTTCGGCGGCCCATTCAATAACGCGATGGATCTTATCAAGATCTAAAGGCTCTTTACGCCCGTCACGCTTGCTTACAGATAACTGTTGGTTCATAGCTTTGCCTGTATTCCTTGGGAATTGTGTATTTTGACCAATGCTTTATACCTCGCTAAAGCAAGGTACGTATTCATTTATTATAAGTTTCAGCGTATTGGCGAATTTAATTGAATAACATTTGGCCACAATATCTGGTGTTGTTCAATTTAGAGATCACAAGATAGTGTGGTCTGAGCTGATTTGCAAGGGACATAATTGCCCCTATTTGTGGATAACTTTGGGATAACGTATTTGTGTTAGTAGTCACTCACCTTCGAACAATCATTTAAGTTGAAATAGCTAAAAATCAACTAATGATCTGCTAAATTTACGCATTTTGAAAATAAATTTCGACTGCTTTTTTTATCATCAAGCTTTGCATAAAAACTAACACAATCACAATATATAGTGTTTAAAAATTTACATAGCACTATATATGGTTAAAAGCATCAATGGGGCTGTGCCAGTTAAAATCGGCTTCCCAGCCCTTGGCCTCATCAATACTTGGTATATAGCCCCAAAGCGCTGTTGCTGTGTGCATACCTGCGGCTTTACCTGCTTCTATATCACGTTGAGCATCACCTATGTATAAACAACGCTTAGGATCTACGTTCATCAGTTTTGTACAGTGTAGTAAGGGTAAAGGTGATGGTTTAGCCTCGGTGAGGGTATCGCCACTGATCACAACGTGTGCATTTTTTAAAGCGGGTATAGCAGCCACTAATGGATCGGTTAAAAACCCGGGTTTATTAGTCATTATTCCCCATTTTATACCTTGGTTCTCAAGGGCTATGAGTAATGATTCTATACCTTCAAAGCAGCGGGTGTGTGTCGCTAGGTTTTGGCTGTAGTGGCTGACTAACTGTTTTATACGTTCAGTTTGTGGTTGCGATGCCCATTGCGCTTTAAAGCCAAGTTCAAGTAGTGCGCCGGCGCCATTAGACGCTACTTTTCTATACGCCTCAGGCGTAACTTGCGCAACACCTTCACTTTTAAGTACGGCATTTAAAGCAGCACCTAAATCGTCTGCTGTATCAAGCAAGGTGCCATCTAAATCAAATAAGAAAGCGTCGTACTCAAAAGGAGTTAAGGGGGTATGAGAGCTAGCCATTATGCTAACTTCTCAAAGTGAAGAATGTAATTAACACTCACATCTGTATTTAATGAATACTGCTTAGAAAGCGGGTTGTAGCCCAGGCCAGCACTGGCACGTACTTTTAAACCGACTTGTTCAGCCCATGCAATAAGTTGTGCAGGTTTGATAAATTTGTTGTGATCGTGTGTGCCCTCAGGCACCATTTTTAACAGCTTTTCAGCACCTACAATAGCAAACAAGTAAGCTTTAGGCGTTTTATTTAGGGTTGAGAAAAACACATCAGCCCCTGGCTTGGCAAGCTCTGCGACTGCATGAATAATAGAAGCAGGGTCAGGTACATGCTCTAGCATTTCCATACAGGTTATTACATCAAAGCGAGCAGGGTGCTGGGTTGCAAATTCTTCTGCAGGTACTTTTATATAGTCAACATTTACACCGGTTTCTAGGCTATGAAGCTTTGCTACGGTGAGTGGCTCTTGCCCCATGTCTATACCGGTTACGTGTGCACCCATGCGTGCCATGCTTTCGCTAAGAATGCCGCCACCACAGCCTACATCGAGTGTTTCTTTATCAAATAAGCCTTGGGTTTTGTTAGCCACAAAGTCTAATCGTAATGGGTTAATTTCGTGAAGAGGTTTAAACTCTCCGTCTTGGTCCCACCATCGCTCTGCAATGGCTTCAAATTTTGCTATTTCTGCGTTATCTACATTTTGATGTTCGGTCATAAAATACTTCCTCGTCAATCTGAGGCCATTATATAGGGCTAAATTGATAAATCGCAAAGTTTTGCGCCTGTAAATTTAAATTAATTGTGATAGCATGGTCGCTTAGAAATAATAACAAATACTCTTGGCGCCTAATACCCGGTTGCTAAGAGCTGATACTGAAGGAATGTGATATCAAATGACTGATCTCGCCAATGAAATTCTGCCAGTCAATATTGAAGACGAGTTAAAAAACTCCTACCTTGATTACGCAATGAGCGTAATTGTAGGACGTGCATTACCAGACGTACGTGATGGTTTAAAACCTGTTCACCGCCGCGTTTTGTTTGCAATGAACGAGCTTAGTAATGACTGGAATAAGCCTTACAAAAAATCGGCCCGTGTGGTCGGTGACGTAATCGGTAAATACCACCCACACGGCGACAGTGCAGTTTATGACACCATCGTGCGTATGGCACAGCCATTCTCACTACGTTATATGCTGGTAGATGGCCAAGGTAACTTCGGTTCGGTTGATGGTGATTCAGCAGCGGCAATGCGTTATACAGAAGTACGTATGGCAAAAATGTCGCATGAGTTATTAGCCGATCTTGAAAAAGAAACGGTTGATTTCGTTCCTAACTACGACGGTACCGAACAAATTCCTGACGTTTTACCAACCAAAGTGCCTAACTTACTTGTTAACGGTTCATCGGGTATTGCGGTAGGTATGGCAACAAACATTCCACCTCATAACTTAACTGAAGTGGTTAATGGTTGTTTAGCGCTTATTCAAAACCCTGATTTAACGATTCATGAATTAATGGATTACATTCCGGGTCCTGATTTCCCAACGGCTGCTATTATTAATGGTAAAAAAGGCATTGAAGATGCTTATTTAACCGGCCGTGGTAAAGTGTACATGCGTGCACGCGCCGACATCGAAACCGATGAAAAAACAGGCCGCGAAACCATTATCGTGCACGAAATTCCTTATCAGGTTAACAAAGCACGCTTAATTGAAAAAATTGCTGAGCTTGTTAAAGATAAAAAAATTGAAGGCATCAGCGCACTACGTGATGAATCAGATAAAGACGGTATGCGTATCGTTATTGAGATCAAACGTGGTGATGTAGGTGAAGTTATTCTAAACAACTTATATTCACAAACTCAGTTACAAACTGTGTTTGGTATGAATATGGTTGCATTAATTAACAACCAACCTAAGTGTTTCAACTTAAAAGAAATGCTCGAAGAGTTTGTTATTCACCGCCGTGAAGTGGTTACACGCCGTACCGTATTTGATTTACGTAAAGCGCGCGACCGTGCTCATACCCTTGAAGGTTTAGCAATTGCGCTTGCCAACATCGACCCAATTATTGAGTTAATTCGTAAATCGCCAACCCCAGCAGAGGCTAAAGTGGCCTTAACAGCTCGCCCATGGGATTTAGGTAACGTACAAGCTATGCTTGAAAAAGCAGGCGAAGACAACGTAGCACGCCCAGATTGGCTGGCAAGTGAGCTGGGTATTCGCGATGGTCAGTACTATATTTCTGAGCAGCAAGCACAAGCAATTCTTGATTTACGTTTACACAAACTAACCGGTCTTGAGCATGAAAAAATCTTAGCAGAGTACCAATCGCTGTTAGATTTAATTGCTGAGCTACTACACATTTTAGGTAGCCCTGAGCGTTTAATGGAAGTTATTCGTGATGAGTTAGTAGAAATTAAAGAGCAATATGGTGATGAGCGTCGTACAGAAATTAACGCGGCAGCGCACGATATTAGCCTTGAAGATTTAATTAACGAAGAAGATGTTGTTGTGACCCTATCGCACGAAGGTTACGTTAAGTATCAGGCATTGTCTGATTACGAAGCGCAGCGCCGTGGTGGTAAAGGTAAGTCAGCAACGAAGATGAAAGATGAAGATTTCATTGAGCGTCTTTTAGTGGCTAATACCCACGATACCATTTTATGTTTCTCTACTGCGGGTCGTTTGTATTGGCTTAAAGTATACCAGTTACCACTGGCTAGTCGCGCCGCTCGCGGTAAGCCAATTGTTAACTTACTGCCACTTGAAGATGATGAACGCATCACTGCTATCTTACCTGTACGCGAGTACGAAGAAGATAAATACATTTTCATGGCAACTGCATTTGGTACTGTGAAGAAAACACCACTAACGGCATACAGCCGTCAACGTGCAAGCGGTATTATTGCGGTAAACCTTAACGAAGGCGATAGCCTAATTGGGGTTGATATTACCGACGGTAGCAACGAAATTATGTTGTTTACTGATGCAGGTAAAGTGGTACGCTTTAAAGAAGCGGAAGAGTCTGCTGTTGTTGATGAAAACGGCAACCCGGTACTTGACGAAGAAGGCAACCCTGAAATTCGTTTCAAAGGTGTTCGCCCTATGGGTCGTACTGCTACCGGTGTTCGTGGTATTAAAATGGCCGACGACCAACGCGTAGTGTCGTTAATTGTGCCTAAGTCTGATGGTGCTATTTTAACTGTGACTGAAAACGGTTACGGTAAACGTACTCAACTTGAAGATTACCCATCTAAGAGCCGTGCAACACAAGGTGTTGTATCTATTAAGGTGAGTGAGCGTAATGGCGCAGTAGTTGGCGCTGTACAAGTTGACGACAACGACGAAATAATGATTATTTCAAACCGTGGTACGCTAGTACGTACCCGCGTTAATGAAGTATCGACGGTTGGACGTAACACCCAAGGTGTTATTTTGATCAGAACTATTGACGAAGAGCAAGTAGTTGGTTTACAACGTATCGAAGAGATTGAAGTTACAGACAGTGACTTAGTTGATATTGAAGACGTTGAAACGGTTGATACAGTAAATGAAGAAGCAACGGATGATAATCCACCTTCTGAATAACTGAAATTGAAAAAGCGGCTAAGGCCGCTTTTTTTAATCATGTTGAAAAAAATTAATAATCCTTTTTTGTTTATCAAAAGAGTTTAAATTACTGGAATGAGGCAAAGGTAATGAGTAAATATAATTTTTGTGCGGGGCCAGCTATGCTTCCACAAGCTGTTATGCAAAAAGCACAAAAAGAATTTTTAGACTGGCAAGACTTAGGCGTATCTGTGATGGAAATTAGCCATCGTAGTAAAGATTTTTTAGCGCTTACTGCAAAATGCGAAGCCAGCCTTCGTCGTTTAATGAACATTAGCGATGAATTTGAAGTGTTATTTATGCACGGTGGTGGCCGCGGTCAATTTAGCGCTGTGCCATTAAATTTACATCAAAATGGTAAAACGGCGGTTTACTGCGAGAACGGCGTTTGGTCTAAAAGTGCCACTGATGAAGCTAATAAATTTACTCAAACCCACTCAATCAACGTTAGAAATGACGCAAACGGGCTGTTTTCTATAAAAGAAGTGGCGCAGTGGGAGTTACCTGCAGATGCATCTTACATTCACTACTGCCCAAATGAAACAGTAGACGGCTTAGAGATTTTTGATGTGCCGAGCCACCCAACGGCACCTATTATTGCTGATATGTCATCGACTATTTTGTCGCGTGAAATTGACGTAAATAAATTTGATTTAATTTATGCCGGTGCACAAAAAAATATAGGTCCATCAGGTATAGCTATTGTTATTGTGCGCAAAACATTACTTGAGCGTGAAGGTTTAGCTAAACCTGGCATTTTAGATTACGCACTTGAAGCAAAACAAGGCAGCATGTTTAATACACCGCCTACTTTTGCATGGTATTTAGCGGCCGAAGTATTTGAATGGCTAGAGCAAAACGGTGGCGTTAAGGCAATGGAAGCACAAAATATTGCTAAAGCTAAGCTGCTTTATGACTTTATTGATGAATCGCCTTTTTATACTAATAAAGTAGCCACGCATTGTCGTTCGCGTATGAATGTACCGTTTTGGTTAAACGATGAAAGCTTAAACGAAAAGTTTGTAACGCAATCTAAAGAAGCCGGCTTACTTGCCCTAGAAGGACACAGAATTGTAGGCGGTATGCGCGCAAGTATTTATAACGCAATGCCACTTGCAGGTGTGCAAGCCTTGGTTGACTTTATGGCGGCATTTGCACAGGAGCACAGCTAATGGAACAACTTCGTTTAGAGCCTATTTCTCGTGTAAATGGCAGTGTTACCTTACCAGGGTCTAAAAGCCTATCAAACCGTATTTTATTATTAGCAGCGCTGGCTCAAGGGACTACCGTTGTTGAAAACCTGCTAGATAGCGATGATATTCGCCATATGTTGGGTGCATTAAAACTACTAGGTGTTAACGTAACGCTTAATGATGATCGCACTGTGGCAACCGTAGAAGGGGTTGGCGGTGTATTTAAAACCCCAAGTGACCCTTTATTTTTAGGCAATGCAGGTACTGCTTATCGTCCTTTAACCGCGGTACTCGCTGCTGTAGCTGGGGAATATGAGCTTATAGGTGAGCCGCGCATGGAAGAGCGCCCAATAGGGCACTTGGTCGATGCGCTACAAGCACTTGGCGGCGATATTACCTACACAAAACATAAAGACTACCCACCGCTAAAAATAATTGGTGGGCAAATTAAAGGCGGTACTGTTGAAATTGATGGCAGTATTTCTAGCCAGTTTTTAACAGCATTGCTAATGGCTGCCCCTTTATTTAGTGGTGATACGCAAATTACCATTAAGGGTACTTTGGTATCTAAGCCTTACATTGATATTACGTTAGATGTAATGGCGCGTTTTGGGGTGACAGTTGAGCACAGCGACTATACAACATTTAAAGTTAAAGGCGGCCAACAATACCAATCACTAGAGCGTATTATGGTGGAGGGTGATGCATCATCAGCGTCTTACTTTGTTGCGGCAGCGGCTATTGCCGGTGGCGAAATTGAAATTAAAGGCGTGGGCGCTAAATCAGTTCAAGGTGATATTGGTTTTGCTAAAGTGATGGAACAAGTTGGCGCTGAAATAAAATGGTATGACGAGCGTTTAGTTGTTCGCAAAGGTGAATTAAAAGGTGTAGATATTGACGCTAACGCTATCCCTGATGCGGCAATGACACTTGCTACGGTTGCTTTATTTGCTAAAGGTCCAACGGCTATTCGCAATATTTATAACTGGCGTGTAAAAGAAACCGACCGTTTATATGCTATGGCAACTGAACTTCGTAAAGTGGGTGCCGAGGTTGTAGAGGGTGAAGATTTTATCGAAATTACACCACCGAGTGCATTCAATGATGTGGCTATAGATACGTATGACGATCACCGCATAGCGATGTGTTTTGCAATGGTTGCCGTAGGCGGAAAGCCTATTACAATCAACGATCCTAAGTGTACATATAAAACTTTTCCAACCTTTTTCAAGGTTTTAGCATCAGTGAGTGAGTAGGCTTTTTATAAATAATTATAAAAAGTTACACACTAAAGCGGATCTATTTGCAGAAGTGACGTATAATATCGCGGTTTTATTTAGGTGTGCATTGCAGGAGGTTTTAAATGCAGGCGTTATTAATGCCCGTAATCACCGTTGATGGCCCAAGTGGTTCAGGTAAAGGAACTGTTTGTCGCTTGTTAGCCGACAAATTGGGGTGGGATGTATTGGATAGCGGCGCAATTTACCGTGTATTATCCCTTGCCGCACTTCATCACCAAATAGCATTAGACAACGAAGAAGCGCTTGTTCCGCTTGCTGCAAACTTAGATGTGCAGTTTTTGGTTGATAGCCAAACTAATGCTGGAAAAGTTATTTTAGAAGGCGAAGATGTAACCTCGACAATTCGTAATGAAGAGGTTGGGGCAGCTGCTTCAAAAGTGGCTGCATTACCGCGTGTACGTGAAGCGTTACTTCGACGCCAGCGTGCGTTTAAAACCGAACGGGGCTTAATTGCTGATGGCCGAGATATGGGCACCGTGGTTTTTCAAGACGCACCATTAAAAATATATTTAACCGCTAGTGCACAAGAACGCGCGCGCAGACGTTATGTTGAGTTGAATGAGCGCGGCCTTGATGTTACACTAAGTGGTCTATTACAGGACATTCAAGCTCGTGATGAGCGCGATATGAATCGCACCGTTGCGCCGCTTGTTCCTGCTGATGATGCAATTGAAATAGACACAAGCGAGCTTAACGCTCAGCAAGTGTTTGATAAAGTTATAACTTTAGTAGATATTGCTATCTCACAAGGCAAGCTTCCTAAACGAAGCTAAACACATTTTATGCACCAGCAGGACGCCAGTGCTATTTTAACAACCCCATGCAGCATGGTTGCTTATTGGTATTAATATATGAGACGTATATTCGTATGTCAGAAAATTTTGCGCAGTTATTTGAAGAAAGCTTAAAGGGTTTTGAAGCAGAGCAAGGCTCTATTGTTAAAGGTACAGTAATCTCTATCGAGAATAACATTGTACTTGTAGATGCTGGTCTTAAATCAGAAAGTGCTATCCCTGCAGAGCAGTTCAAAAATGCTGCTGGTGAACTAGAAGTTGCTGTAGGCGACGAAGTAGATGTTGCACTAGATGCAATCGAAGACGGTTTCGGTGAAACTATCCTTTCTCGTGAGAAAGCGAAGCGTCACGAAGCGTGGATCCGTCTTGAGAAAGCATGTGAAGAGCAAGAGACTGTTACTGGTGTTATCAACGGTAAAGTTAAAGGCGGTTTCACAGTTGAAGTTGATTCAATCCGTGCTTTCCTACCTGGTTCACTTGTTGATGTTCGTCCAGTACGTGACACAACTCACCTTGAAGGCAAAGAGCTTGAATTTAAAGTAATCAAGCTTGACCAAAAACGTAACAACGTTGTTGTTTCACGTCGTGCAGTTATCGAATCTGAAAACTCACAAGAACGTGAAGAGCTTCTTGCTAACCTTGTTGAAGGTCAAGAAGTTAAAGGTATCGTTAAGAACCTTACTGACTACGGTGCATTCGTTGACCTTGGTGGTGTTGATGGTCTACTACACATCACTGATATGGCGTGGAAGCGTGTTAAGCACCCTTCAGAAATCGTTAATGTTGGCGACGAAATCGCAGTTAAAGTTCTTAAATTCGACAAAGATAAAACTCGTGTATCTCTAGGCCTTAAACAGCTTGGCGAAGATCCATGGGCAGCTATCGCTGGTCGTTACCCAGAAGGTTCTAAGCTTTCTGGTCGTGTAACTAACCTTACTGATTACGGTTGCTTCGTAGAAATCGAAGAAGGCGTTGAAGGTCTAGTTCACGTTTCTGAAATGGATTGGACTAACAAGAACATCCACCCTTCAAAAGTTGTTTCACTAGGTGACACTGTTGAAGTTATGGTTCTTGAAATCGACGAAGAACGTCGTCGTATTTCTCTTGGTCTTAAGCAATGTATTGCTAATCCTTGGCAGGAATTTGCTCGTCTACAAAACAAAGGCGACCAAGTTACTGGTAAGATCAAATCAATCACTGACTTCGGTATCTTTATCGGTCTTGACGGTGGTATTGATGGTCTTGTACACCTTTCAGACATTTCTTGGAACACGCCTGGCGAAGAAGCTGTACGTGAATTCAAGAAAGGCGACGAAATCACTGCTATCGTATTGCAAGTTGACCCAGAGCGTGAACGTATCTCTCTAGGTGTTAAGCAAATCGAAGCTGACCCGTTCAATAACTACCTTGATGCAAACAAAAAAGGTGCTATTGTTAAAGGTAAAGTGACTGAAGTTGATGCGAAAGGCGCAACTGTAGAGCTTATCGAAGGCGTTGAAGGTTACATCCGTGTAGCTGATATCGCTCAAGAGCGCGTTGAAGATGCAACTACTGTTGCTTCTGTAGGCGACGAAATCGAAGCTAAATACGTTGGCGTTGATCGTAAGAACCGCACTTTAAGCTTATCTGTTAAAGCTCTTTTCGAAGCAGAAGAGAAAGAAGTACTAGAGAAGCTTAAGAAAGAAGAGCCAGTGTTTGAAAACGCAATGGCAGCTGCTTTCGCAAATGCACAAAAAGACTAATTTCTAATTAGTTTTTAATTGGAAGGGCAGTTTTGCCCTTCCACTATTCTCTTTAAGGAAACGCTATGACTAAGTCAGAACTGATAGAAACACTTGCCGAACAGCACGCACACGTTCCAGTGAAAGATGTTGAAAATGCAGTAAAAGAAATTCTTGAACAAATGGCCGGCTCATTATCTACTTCCGATCGTATTGAGATCAGAGGTTTTGGTAGTTTCTCTTTGCATTACCGCGCTCCCCGCACAGGTCGTAATCCTAAGACTGGCGATACAGTAGAGCTTGATGGTAAGCATGTACCTCATTTTAAACCAGGCAAAGAATTACGCGACCGCGTAAATGAGAGTATTGCCTAGTTAACCAGTTGGAGTAGTTACTTGTTTAAGGTATTAAAAATTATTCTGGTTGTACTATGCCTATTTTGCGCATTTTTATTGGGTTCTCAAAATCCACAATTAGTACAAATCAATTATATTATTGCCAGTAATACCTTGCCACTCGCTGTAATAATAAGTATCTGCTTTATACTGGGTGTAATAATAGGGTGTTTTATTAGCTTTAAATTGTTTTCTAAATTAAAGTGGCAAAATTACCGCTTAAAAAAACAATTAGCGCCAGAAAAAAATAATAGTAAGCTTATTGCTAATAAAGACACCTAATCATGATTGAGCTTTTGTTTTTACTACTGCCTGTTGCTGCCGGTTATGGCTGGATTATGGGCAAAAATAGTGCAAAAAACCAAGCTCATCAACTCAATCGCCAAATCACTTCAGAATACAGTAAAGGCCTAAAGTTTTTACTAGACAGAGAAGAAGATCAGGGCTTAGAGCATCTAATAAACCTATTAGAAGTGGCTGCTGACTCTGTTGACCACTATTCAACCCTTGCTACCATGTTTCGCCGAAGAGGTGAGCTTGACCGCGCAATAAAAATTCATGAACTCCTTTTAAAACACCCAAGTTTAAATGAACAACAAGCCGCAGCTAGCCGTCTAGAATTAGCTGAAGATTATATTATGGCCGGCTTATTAGACGGTGCAGAAGAGCATTTAGTGTGGCTTGTTAAAGCTGGGCATGAACAAGCACTTGACCCAATTATTACTTTATACTCGCAAACCCGAGAGTGGGAAAAGGGCATTAATATGTTCGAAGCCCACAGTGAGTTATTCGTTAAAGAGCAGCATTTTAAAGCAATTGCTAATTTTTACAGCGAAGCTGCCTTAAGCGAAAATAAACCACAATTAATGAACAAAGCCATTAGCTTAAATTACAAAGCGGTTCGCCCTTTATACGAATTAGGGTTATCGGCGTACACAAGTGAAGACTACGTAAAAGCAATTTACTATTGGCGTGAACTCGTTTGCCAATTTACGTTATTTGCGCCTTTGTTTATTGACCAGCTTGCACATAGTTATAAGCAGTTAAATTTAACACATCAGTTTCATGATTTATTATGTGACTTGCTCGATAAAGGCGGGGTGCTAATAAAAATAAAACATTGCCAAGCACTGTTAGAGCAAGGAAATACTAAACAGGCATTTGATTTTTTAACCGACAGCTTAAAACGTCAGCCTACGATTCGAGGTTTTAGCTTTTTACTACAGCTAATGGGTGATAAAAATCCAAATACCAAAGAAGTACTTGATGAAATAGATAAGCTAGTTACGTCGTATATAGCTACAAAACCAGACTTTCAATGCCAACATTGTGGTTTTACAAGCCACACTATTTATTGGAACTGCCCATCTTGTAAACATTGGGAAACCATTGTGCCAAGTAGAGGCCTAGACGGATTTTAATAACCCCCAACTATTTATAACTTTACTGCCATTCATTAGGATAGTTATGTCTTTAGAAGATACAAAAAAAGTTCTTATTGCCCTAGATTACGATTCACAAGACGCGGCTCTTAATTTTGTAAAAAAACTCTCACCAGATACGTGTCGCTTAAAAGTAGGCAAAGAAATGTTTACTTATTTTGGCCCTGCATTCGTTAAACAGTTAATCGATTTAGGCTTTGACGTATTTTTAGATTTAAAATTCCATGATATCCCTAATACAGTGGCAAAAGCGGTCACCGCAGCGGCTAATATGGGCGTTTGGATGGTAAACGTTCATGCATCAGGTGGTTTTGAAATGATGAATAAGGCAAAGCTTGCACTTGAAAAGTTTGGTGATAAAGCGCCTTTATTGATTGCAGTTACAGTACTAACCAGCATGGACGAAGCTGAACTAAAGCGTTTGGGTGTTGAAAAATCAGCGCAAGAACAAGTTATTCATTTAGCTAAATTAACAAAAGAAGCAGGGCTTGATGGCGTAGTATGTTCTGCCCAAGAAGCGAAAGCGCTAAAAGCACAATTAGGTAGCGAGTTTAAGCTAGTTACTCCAGGCATTCGCCCTGCTGGTAGTGATGTGGGTGACCAAAAACGCATTATGACACCTAAGCAAGCTATTGAAGCGGGTAGCGATTACTTAGTGATTGGTAGACCGATCACACAATCGTCAGATCCGGTACAAACTTTAACTGATGTTAATAAATCACTAGTTTAAGTTAACAAAAAGCAATTATTTAGTGCTAAACCCCTTTTATGAATACATTTTTATGCTACATTAGTACTAAGAATGCAGTAAGGGGTTTATTTTGAAGTTAATTTTTGGATCTATTTTAATTGTTGTTGCAGGTTTTTCAGTAAATAAATATGTTTTTTCTAGTAAAGCTTATGATGGAGTAGCGACGATTACTGACTTAGTCGCAAATTACCCTGTCGATTTATTTGAATTTAAGCAAACCATGCATGGCTACGCACACCACTTATGCTATAAAAATGAAGAGCGCTTAACGCGCCAAAACGTAACTACGTCAGATTGCATTTCAAATCACGACGACAAACAAAGTGAATGTGAAAATAAAGTATTTAGGTTGGCGCCACTAAGCTTAGAAACCAAAGCTGAGATACTTGATTATTCAAAGCAATATACAGAATGTACGTTGCCGTATAAGCGTATTATGGGCTAATGCCTATTAGTAATTCCCTAATTATTTTTGAAGGGTAAACCTAGTGTTAGCTTTGTTTAAAAATTTCATTTACGCGAAGGTGAGGGCAGTGAATAGGGCAATATAAGTGCCATTAGCGATAATAGCTAAATAACGTTTTTTTATTCATCAAAACGTTTTATCATCTTTGAACAATCATTTAATTAAACTATTTAGAAACGTTTTAACTATAAGCGCCAACATAATGTTAGCGCTTATAAAAAGTGTACAATTATTTTAAGCGGATAGATTTGGCTTCTATGTCTATCAAGCCTTGCTTAAATAAACCACCAATAGCTTTTTTGTAGTTAGCTTTACTGGTTGAAAATACTTTTTTGATAAGCTCAGGCTCAGATTTATCACCAATGGCTAGTATGCCGCCTTCGTTTTTAAGCTTTTCCATTATTTTATCGCCAAGTTCACTTACTTTACCCATGCCTGGCTTTTCAAGTATAACGTCGATTTTTCCGTCTTCTCGTACTTTTTGAACAAACCCTTTAAGCTTTTGCCCTACAAATAAGTTTTTAAATACCATGTTGTAAAAAACAACCCCAAAGTGAGACTCTTCAATAAGCACTTTGTAGCCAATATCTGTTTTACCAGCAACAATTAAATCAACTTCTTGAAGATGTGTGTACTCAGGCTCATCTTTTGATAAAAAGCGATTAAAGTTGCTTGATGCACAAATACGTTGGCTCGCATTATCTAAATATAAGCGAACTAAGTAAGAATGACCTTCTTGCATACGTGGTTTTTGCTCGTTAAATGGAGCTAAAACATCTTTCTCAAGACCCCAATCTAAAAAAGCGCCAATGCTATTTATTTCTTTAACACGAAGCAGCGCGTATTCGCCTACTTGGGCATGAGGTTTTTTTACTGTTGCTGTAGGTAAATTGGCGTTATCTAAAAAGATAAAAACGCTTATGCTATCGCCAACTTCAAGTTCATCTTTAATTTCGTGTTTTGGTAAAAACACTTCCCCTAAATCGTGGCCATCAAGGTAAGCACCTTCATTGCTCACTTCTTTTACAAATAAGGTTTGTGTTGTTCCTAGGTAACTCATAATTATTCCTGCTCAGGCTTTTTTTTACGGCGCATTGGTGAATTGCCATCAATGTTCATCGGGGCTTTTATAGGTGCAGCTGGTTTTTTAGGTTTTGCCTTGCGTTTAACTTGCGGCTTTTTCACCTGTGCAACTTTTTTAGTTTTTACAGCGGCTGTTGCAGGCTTTTTCTCTTTTATACCTTTAAATTTAGCTTTAAGGCCATCAACGCTTGCAAAAACCAGCTCGTCGTTCAAAAACGACTTAATTGCTAAGTAGCTTGCCCAGTCTTTAGGGCCTACTAGCGATAATGCATTACCTTTAAATCCGGCGCGGCCTGTACGACCTATACGGTGTACATACTCTTCAGCGTGTTTTGGTAAATCAAAATTGATTACGTGTGTTACACTTAATAAGTCCAATCCTCGCGAAGCGACATCAGTGGTGATCAAAATCTTAAAGTTTTCGCGGCTAAACGAGTCCATGATCTCTAGGCGTTTGCTCTGTGTTAAATCGCCAGCTAAAGCCACCGATTTAAAACCTTTTGCATTTAATGCTTCACTTAAACGGCTGGTATCGGCACGGGTTGCTGTAAATATAATACATTGGCCAACATCATCTTGTTTTAAAAAATGCTCAAGTAACGCTTCTTTATGATCAAGGTGATCGGCTAAATAGAGCGTTTGTTTAATATCACTGTGTTGCTCGTTTGCGGCGCTCAGTGTAATTTGTTTTGGCTTTTTTAATAAATTACGCGATAGGGCATCTACGTGAGCGTGATCTAGTGTCGCTGAAAACAACAATGTTTGGCGCAAGCGGTGATTAGCTTGCTCGTTAATCATTTTCAGCTGTTCAGTAAAACCTAAGTCTAAAATACGGTCGGCTTCATCAAAAATTAATAGCTCTAACCCACTTAATTGTAATGAGCGTTTTGTGATGTGATCGGCCAAACGCCCTGGGGTTGCCACAACAAAGTGCGGGTCGTTACGAAGGGCTTTAATTTGATCGTTAAAGTTCTCGCCACCGAGTATTTTTACAGCTTTAATGTTTGTGCCCGCAATTAATAAACGCAATTGCGTAAATACTTGCGTTGCAAGCTCACGGGTTGGTGCAACGATGAGGACACGTGGATCGCGTTTACTGAGCGCTTTTTGTTTCATAACTCGCTGAACAGCAGGTAATAAAAACGCTAATGTTTTGCCCGACCCAGTTTTAGACTGAGCAAAAATGTCATGCCCTGCAAGTGCGGTAGGCACTGCATGTGCTTGAATATCTGTGGGCTGGGTGATCCCTTGATGTGCTAATTGTGTTTCAAGGCGAGTATCAATCCCAAGATCAGTAAAGTGCAAAGTCGTGTTCTCCAATGTGCAACTTAAATTAATGGCCGCATTATAGCTTACACAAGGGTTATGCCGACAGTAAAAACCATTCTAACGCGCTATTTTTTGCAATTAATTATAAAAAGCGTAAAATACGCGCCCCATATGCGCCGGATTTACGATTCGGTAAACGCCACTTAAGGCTATCAAAGCAAAATAGGAAGTAAAATGACTGCTGTTCATAAAGATGATGTAACAAACGAGCACTTTGTAGTGTGTGCAATGTACAAATTTGTAGGTTTGCCAAATTTTGAAGCGCTACGTAAACCTCTTTTAGATGTGATGGAAGCAAACGAAGTACGCGGTACTTTATTGCTTGCGGCTGAAGGTATTAACGGTACTGTATCAGCTAAGCGCGAAGGAATAGATAACTTACTTGCGTGGTTAGACACACAAGAAAACCTAAAAGACATAGTGACTAAAGAATCATTCGATGATGAATGCCCGTTTTACCGCACTAAAGTAAAGCTAAAAAACGAAATTGTTACTATGGGCGTTGAAGGGGTTGACCCACTAAAAGTAGTGGGAAGCTATGTTAAGCCTAAAGAGTGGAATGCATTAATATCAGACCCTGAAGTGATTTTGATTGATACACGTAACGATTACGAAATTGAAATTGGCACTTTTCAAAATGCAGTCGATCCTAATACCAAAACTTTCCGAGAGTTCCCTCAGTGGGCTAAAGAGAATTTAGACCCAGAAAAACACAAAAAAGTTGCCATGTTTTGTACCGGTGGTATTCGCTGCGAAAAATCAACGGCTTACATGAAAGAGCAAGGGTTTGATGAAGTTTACCACCTTGAAGGCGGTATTTTAAAATACCTAGAAGAAGTGCCAAAAGAAGAAACAATGTGGGAAGGCGAGTGTTTTGTTTTTGATAATCGTGTAGCAGTAAATCATGATTTACAAAAAGGCTCTTACGATCAATGTCATGCGTGTCGTATGCCGATTACAGAAGAAGAAAAGCAAAAGCCAGAATACATGGAAGGTGTTTCGTGTCATCACTGTATCGACAATGTAACTGATGAGCAACGTGCTCGTTTTGCTGAGCGTCAAAAGCAAATAGAATTAGCACAAGCACGTGGTGAAGGGCACATTGGTAATGAAGCGCAAGCGGTTTTACAACAACGTAAAGAAGCTAAAAAAGCACAAAAAGAAGCCCAGCGCGGTAAATAATCTTTAACTACCTATTATCTACATAGCCCAGTTTATACTGGGCTTTTTTATTTATATAGCCACTTTTTAGTTTAATCCTGCCTGTATTTATATAAATTCTTAGTCTTTAGGCGCCTTTATCAAAGATTAATTGGTATTACCAATTTAATTTCATCTTGTAGTTTTGCTAATTTATCGTTCTATCCTACCTATTGATCAATCAGCTGTTAGACTTCGTAAGGTAATGGAAATAATAATTAATTAAGGTGTTACTTTGAAATCGCAAAACCTTTTAATCGGTGTGCTTAGTTCTCTGCTGTTTTTCAGCCTTCCTGTAATGAGCGCGAACGTTGTTGTACAAAAAATTGCCCTAGAAAGTGCAAAACAACAAGTGCAAGCGGTAGGAAATACAGAGGCAATACATTCGGTTGTAATGTACCCTGCAGTAGGCGATAGAGTAACAGGCGTTTTTTTTAAGCCAGGTGATAAAGTAAAAAAAGGCGATACTTTACTCGAACTTGATTCTCGTAGGCAAAAAGCAGCGCTTGATGAGGCTAAAATTAAACTTGCCGACACCCAGCGAATACTAAAACGATTAGAACAAAGTCAGGCCAAAGGCGCAGTGCCTAAAAGCGATGTTGATGATGCTAAAACCGTTGTAGAGCTTGCCAAAGTCACCCTCATACAGGCTCAAACTGAGCTTGAAGACAGAAAAGTAATTGCGCCGATAAATGGCATTATGGGTTTAACAGATGTTGAGGTAGGCGATAGAATAACCGAGCAAACACCCATTGCCACAATAGATGACACAACAAGCCTGTACATAAATTTTAACGCACCGGAGTCGGCTATCAGTATGCTGCGTAATAAAAGCAGCTTAACGGTGTTTCCTTGGCAATCAGACACTGCCATTAACGCTGATATTGCCTATTTAGACTCACGCGTAGACCCACAAACTCGTACTTTACGTGTTAAAGCCAAGCTAAATAATGAAAAACAACAATTTTTACCTGGTATGAGCTTTAGAGTACATATTGAAGTGTTAGGCGAGCATTTTGCTGCAGTTCCTGAGGCTTCATTACTGTGGGGGGCAACAGGCCCGTATGTATGGACCAGCGTTGATAAAAAAGCCACACGTGTTGATGTAAAAATAGAGCAGCGCTTGGCGGGGCGATTATTGGTTTCTGGGCCGTTAAATAAAGGCGATACTTTAGTAATTGAAGGGGTACAACGCTTACGTGCAGGCCAAGAGCTAAGCTTTAATTTACCCGCGCAAGACACGCAGGAGTAGGTATGAAACAGCAACCTATGATGCAAGACTTACCCTCAATGGCGATTCGCCGCCCAGTACTTATTGTGGTGCTTAACTTATTAATTATTATTGCAGGTATTGCCGCTATTGCGGGTGTTGAAGTAAGAGAACTTCCAGATGTAGATAGACCACGTATTACGGTTTCGGCGCCATTTCCTGGTGGCTCGCCTGAGACCGTTGATACCGAAGTAACCAGCAAATTAGAAGGCGCAGTAGCGCGTGTAAGTGGCGTTAAATCGATACGCGCACAAAGTGAAGAGGGAAATGCACGTATTGTGGTCGAATTTAGACCAGGCATAAATTTAGATGACGCCGCGAATGAAACGCGAGAGTCTGTTGCACGTGTAGAGCGAGACCTTCCAGAGGAGGTCGAGCGTGTTTCTATTATTAAAGCCGACAACGACGCCGAAGCAGTTGTGTCTCTGACTGTTTCAAGTGAAAGTTTATCGCTTGAAGCACTTACCGAGCGTGTAAATGTTGACTTAGCGCCGCAATTTTTAACTATTCCGGGTGTCGCAGATGTACGCTTAAACGGAGATAGAGAACGCGTATTAAGAGTACGAATAGACCCGCTAAAACTAAGTAGCTTTAATTTAACAGTGCCCGATGTAGCACAAGTGCTTAGCCAAGCACCGTTTGATGTGCCAGCAGGGAGTTTAAAGTCAAACGATCAGCAAATTATTGTACGTGCCGATGCAACCTCTATTACTCCAGAGCAAGTTGGCGATATTATAATACAAGGCGATACCCGAATTAGTGATATTGCGGCTGTGTATTTTGGCCCTGCCGATCCGCGCTCTATGGTAAGGCTAAACGGTAAGCCCGTTATTGGTATGGAAATTATTCGACAAGCACAATCAAATACAATTGAAATATCAGATGAAGTGCTCAAGCTTATTACAAGCATGCAAACGCGCTTTCCAGAAATGGAATTTACACTTACCTCCGATGACGCACAATTTATAAGAAGTTCAGTAGATGAAGTAATTTACTCTTTATTACTTACAGTATTGTTAGTGGTTGTCACTTTGTGGGTATTTATTGGCTCTTGGCGCGCCACTTTAGTGCCTGCTTTTGCTATTCCTGTTGCCTTAATAGGGTCTTTAGCACTTATATGGGCACTGGGTTTTTCAATAAATATTTTAACCTTGTTGGCGCTTGTATTAGCCACAGGCTTAATTGTTGATGATGCCATAGTAGTAAGTGAAAATATTCAGCGCCAGCGGGGGCTAGGTTTAGGGCGTCGGGCAGCTGCTGTAATAGGCACGCGCGAGGTATTTTTTGCTGTTGTAGCAACCACGGCTGTACTTGCTGCTGTATTTATACCTATTGCGTTTTTACCCTCTACTGCGGGTCGCTTATTTAGAGAGTTTGGTGGAGTACTTGCCGGTGCGGTAATTATATCAAGCTTTGTGGCACTTTCATTAGTGCCAGCTCTTACCTCCAAATTAAAGTTAAAGCAGGGCGGTTTTCACCCATTTGCTAAACTAGGCCATTGGTTGGGTGGTATTTATACAAAAACAATTCATAAAGTGCTTAACCATGCATGGATTACGTTTGCGCTCTGTTTATTGGTTGCAGTAGGCTCAGGGGCGTTGTACGCCAGTTTAGACAGCGAGCTTTTACCCACAGAAGACCGAGGAAAAATTCGTATATTTGCACGTGGCCCAGATGGTGTAGGGCTTAACTTTATGGATAGGCAAGCGATAAAAATGGAAGATATTTTACTTCCGTTTGTCGATAGCGGCGAAATTGAGTCTATTTATACTGTGGTAGGTCAATGGGACCCTAATATTGTGTTTATTACTGTGCCATTAAAGCATTGGGATGAGCGCCATTTTAGCCAACAAGAAATTATTAATAAGATACGCCAGCCACTTGGCGATATTCCAGGGGCACCGGCTTACCCAGGTGGGGCTAATAGTTTAAATCTACGTGGTCAAGGGGGAGGCGTTGAAATCGCGCTGCTTGGGCAAGATTATTTGCAAATATTTAAAGCGGCTCAGCAGTTTTCTGCGGCATTAGAAAAAGCCGTTCCTGAGGTGGCACCTGTGCGTATTTCTTATCAGCCATCGCAACCACAGCTTAGAGTAAATATAGACAGACGCCGTGCACAAGAGCTCGGTGTATCGCTAAACGACATTGCCATTACCTTGCGCGCAGCAATAAATGGCGACGATGTAGAAGATTTAAACATTGGCGATCAGTCTGTGCCAATTATGCTCCAAGCGCAAAACCAAACCATAAACAGTCCAAGTGATTTGGCTAATTTATACATCAGAGCGGGTAATAGCAGTTTAGTACCGTTAAGTAGTGTGGCCTATATTTCTGAAGAAGGGGTGGCTGCAGAGCTTGAACGTCATGCCCAGCGCCGCTCAATAGAGCTCAGTATGGAGTTGCCAGAATCGTTAACCATTGCTGCTTTAGTAGAGCAAATAAAAACGGTGTCTGAGCAATCGTTAGAGCCAGGTATTGCACTTGCGTTTAAAGGCGAAGCGCTAACGTATGAAGAAACATCCAGCGAAGTACTTGTAACTTATGTACTTGCTTTTTTAATTGTATTTTTAGTATTGGCTGCTCAATTTGAAAATGTAAATAGTGCCATTGTGGTTATGATAACCGTTCCCTTTGGTATTACCTCGGCCATATTAGCGCTTTATTTAACCGGCACGTCGTTAAATATTTACTCTCAAATTGGTTTAGTGATGCTGATAGGCTTAATCGCTAAAAACGCAATTTTGCTTGTTGAATTTGCAGACCAATTACGCGATCAAGGTTTAACGGTCAGAAAAGCCGTCGAGCGAGCTGCGCTGGTACGTTTACGCCCAATTACGATGACCCTTATATCTACATTACTTGGAGCATTGCCGTTAATTCTATCTTCGGGCGCAGGGGCTGAGGCCCGAAATGCAATTGGCTGGGTGGTGTTTGGCGGCTTAGCACTTGCGGTGTTGTTTACGCTTTATCTTACTCCGGTAATTTACTTAGGCTTAGCACGCTTTACCACGCCAAGGGGGGATGAATCTAAGCAGCTCGCACAAGAGCTTGAAAAAATAGACTAACCTTAAAGCCATGCCCAGCAACGTTTTTAAATTAAAAGTCTGCTGGGTGTGGTTATGGCTTGATTGGCACTACTTGTTTGTTAAGATAGCCACTTAAGCATATACATGCCTTTTTGTGTGGCCACAAGGAATCCCCAATGCAAGCCGAACAAGTTGAAATTGCGCAGTTTTTAGCGCAGCACCCGCCATTTGATGACTTACCGACAAACGCTTTAAACGAGCTTGCGCAACAAGTTGAGGTAGCTTACTACCGCTCGCAAACTGATATTTTAACGTTAGGCCAAGACATCGCTGATTTATTTATAATTCGCAGTGGCTCTGTGGAAATTTATCGTCGTAATAATGAGCTTTATAACCGCTTAGATGTGGGCGGTATTTTTGGCCAAATGGGCTTGTTGATGAATCGTAAAGTGCGCTTTCCTGCAAAGGCACTCGAAGACACCCTAGTGTATTGTATAAATTTTACGCTGTTTAACCGTTTTTGTGACGAGTTTGACGGCTTTGCAGATTATTTTGAAGCCGATGGCAATGTACGCCTTCGCCAAGCGTTAGTTGAGCAAGCCGACAGCAACGATTTAACAACCGCCAAAGTTAAATCGCTCATTCATCGCGATGTGGTAACGCTAAGCACTCAAACCACCATACAAGATGTGGCTAAAGTAATGACAGAAGAAGCGGTATCTTCTGTGTTAGTTACCGATTTAGACAAACCAATAAGCGACGACCCAGAAGAAGACGATGGGCAAATAGTAGGCATTATTACCGACCGCGATATACGCACAAAAGTGGTAGCCGAAGGCCTAGGGCTTGATGTTACCGCAGATAAAATTATGTCGACTAATCTTGTACTGCTTGATTCAAATGCCTATGTATTTGAAGCCGTCCTTGCCATGCTGCGCGACAACTTGCACCACTTACCTGTGGTACAAAAGCGCCGACCTATTGGGGTTATTTCACTATCCGATATTTTAAGGTACGAGTCGCAAAGTAGTTTACTCTTGGTACGCGGTATTTTAGCGCAGCAAACCATTGAAGATTTAGCACATTACGCGCGCCAGCTGCCCAATGTATTTGTACGTATGGTAAACGAAGATGCTAATTCACATATGATTGGTACGGCAATGGCGGTAATAGGGCGTACTTTTAAACAGCGCTTATTAGTACTGGCTGAAGAAAAATATGGACCGCCGCCAGTACCTTACTGTTTTATAGCGTTAGGCTCTATGGCGCGAGACGAACAACTTATTGTAACAGATCAAGATAACGCGCTTATTTTGGATGACAATTACGATGATGAAAAACACAACGAGTACTTTCAAAATATTTCTGATTTTGTGTGTGATGGCTTAGCGCAATGTGGTTATACCTATTGCAGCGGCGAAATTATGGCCTCGTTCAAAAAATGGCGTAAAACACGCTCGCAATGGTTTGATCAATTCTCACAGTGGATAGCCTTACCTAAACCACAAGCCCTACTTAACAGCTCAATATTTTTTGATTTAGATGGGGTGTGGGGTAAAACAAAATGGGCCGACGAGCTTAAAATTTTTATTGCTAAGCAAAGTAAACAAAACCGTGTGTTTTTAGCAAATATGGCTGCCAATGCCCGAAACCGCACACCGCCACTTGGGTTTTTTAAAGGCTTTGTGCTTGAGCATAACGGCCAGCACAAGCGCTCAATGAACTTAAAACGCAGAGGCACCGCGCCGCTTTCTGATGTGATAAGAGTGCATGCACTGGCGATAGGCTCTCGTAAGCAAAATTCGTTTGAACGCCTTGAAGATATTATTGAATCGCGCCTGTTACCTGAGGGTAAAGCACAAGATTTACGTGACGCGTTAGAATACATTGCCATGATGCGAATTCGCCATCAAGCATGGCAAATAGAGCAAGAAGAAGAGCCCGATAACGACATAGACCCGCATTTACTTTCGCCGTTTGAGCAACGCAACTTAAAAGAAGCGTTTGCCATACTCGAAAAAGCACAAAGCTACTTAAAGTTTAGTTACTCAGCTAATGCGGGTGTTAAGTAACGAATGGCTAAGCAATCGTATTTTGACTGGCAGGCTCATTATAAAACACTGGCTAACAACGCTAAAAATGAGCATTTAAAAGCGTTTTATCAGCACGCTTATGGTGATACGCACACGCCCATAAAAGACATTTCGTTTGTGGCTCTTGATTTTGAGACAACCGGTCTAAATAGTGAGGTAGACGATATAGTCAGTATTGGCTTAGTCCCTTTTACTATGCAAAGAGTGTACTGCACACATGCTAAGCATTGGGTAGTGCAGCCTCGTAAAAGCTTAAGCGAGGAGTCGATTGTTATTCATGGTATTACGCATTCAGAAGTGGATGATGCTCCCGATTTAACCTCTCGACTAGGGCCGCTACTTAATGCACTTAGTGGTAAAGTCGTGGTGGTGCATTATGCAGCGATAGAGCGGCACTTTCTAAACAATGCATTACTTGCGAGAATTAACGAAGGGATCCAGTTTGCATTAGTCGATACCATGGAAATTGAGCAACGAGCGTTGCGCGCCCGCCAAGGCTTAATAGGGCGTTTGTTTAATCAAAAGGTAGGCTCACTGAGACTCACAGATTGCCGCAGTCGATACTCTTTGCCTGCTTATCATAATCACAATGCGCTAACTGATGCATTAGCCACAGCAGAGCTGTTGATTGCACAGCTGCAATACCATTACCGCGATGATACGCCATTGGCTGAATTACTAAGTTAAATCTATTTTTAAATTTTAGCGAGTGCAATACAGAGTTAAATTATTAAAAAGCGTTTAGCTTAGCTAATAAAAAACGCCGCATATTACGCGGCGTTTTTTTAGTTTACTGGCAAGCGACTAATTATTTAACAGCGCGAGGCTCAGTACGTAATCCTAATAATAGGCTTACACACATTAGTAGTAACACTAAAGTAAACGGAAGACCTGTTGAAACAGCACCCGCTTGTAATGCTTGAATCGCCTCTGTACCGCCAATCCATAATAGAGCAGCAGCAATAGAGCCCTCAACCGTAGCCCAAAAGATGCGTTGTGGTACTGGCGCATCCACTTTACCACCTGCTGTAATTGAGTCGATAACTAATGAACCCGAGTCAGAAGAGGTAATGAAAAACACTAATACTAAAACCACAGCTAGGAACGAAAGCACGCTCGACATAGGTAGTTCGTCTAGCATTTGGAACATCGCCATAGGCACATCGGTTAAACCGTTTACGCCTAAGCTACCAACACCTTGAACAACTTGGTCTATTGCAATGCCGCCGTAAATAGACATCCATAAAATAGTAACCGCAGTAGGAATTAATAATACAGCGATTAAAAACTCTCTAATTGTACGACCACGAGAAACACGCGCAATAAACATACCTACAAACGGTGACCACGAAATCCACCATGCCCAGTA
This sequence comes from Pseudoalteromonas sp. 2CM28B, assembly GCF_023161935.1. Taxonomy (NCBI): domain Bacteria; kingdom Pseudomonadati; phylum Pseudomonadota; class Gammaproteobacteria; order Alteromonadales; family Pseudoalteromonadaceae; genus Pseudoalteromonas; species Pseudoalteromonas sp. 2CM28B. The sequence goes on along the minus strand of NZ_JALNTH010000003.1, from coordinate 155,311 downwards.
AAATACAGTCCAACCGTGCATCCATGTTTCGTCTTCTCGGCCATGTGGGTTGCTCAGTGGAATAATATTTTCAACATAACCCATAACCGTATTTGGTACGTTACCGATTGCCACGGCAAAGCCAACTAAACCAACAAACAGGAGTAAGGCAAATGCAATAAGCATGTTTATATTACTAAGGACCTTTACGCCGCCATCAATGCCGCGTACTACTGAGATAATAGCTAGTAAGGTAACGCCAATAATAACCAATAATTGTGCGCCTACGCCGCCATCAGTACCAAATACATGATTAATACCTGCAGAAGCCTGCTGTGCGCCTAAACCTAACGAGGTTGCAAGGCCAAACAAAGTGGCAAGCACGGCAAGAATATCAATAATATGACCAGGCCAGCCCCAAGCTCTGTCGCCTAATAGTGGATAAAAAATTGAACGGATTGATAAAGGAAGACCTTTATTATAAGTAAAAAACGCAAGCGAGAGCGCTACAACGGCATAAATAGCCCACGGGTGAAGACCCCAGTGAAACATGGTTGCACCCATTGCTACTTTTGCAGCCTCTGGCGTATTTGCGGTTACATTAAGTGGGGTTTCGTACCAGCCGGTAAAGTAAGCTACAGGCTCTGCAACACCCCAAAACATTAACCCAATACCCATACCTGCGGCAAATAACATGGCAAGCCATGACATACGCGAGTGCGTTGGTTTAGCACCTTCTCCACCTAAACGAATATTACCATAGGGCGATACAATTAATGCCAAACAAAATATAACAAAGAAGTTTGCTGCCCACATAAAAAACGCATCAAAGTTATTTATTATATCGAGCTTAATACCATCAAGTGTTGCTTTGGCTGTTTGCGCATCCGAAACGAGAATGGCGACTAAAAAGATGACAATCAAACCGGCACTAATACCAAAAACAGGATTATGTATATCAAATCCCCATTTTTGCACGTTATCTTGACCTACGGTGTAGTCCGTATTATCAATACTATACTTGTCATGATTTTCGCTCATGAATACCTCTTATGTTGTCCTAACAAGCCAGAGAGTTCCGGCATAACACTAAGTTAATTAGCCACAAAGTAAGTTGCATTATTTACAATAAAACTTATTTGAGGACTAACTAAATTAATCGCTGATCATACCCTTAATAGTGTATGAGTTAAATCGTAAATGTAAAACTATTTGGTTATATATGCCTGATTACTTAGCGCTAAAAGCTATTTATCACTAAAAAGATAAGCTATTGTTAATTCAGTGAGTGTTAAAAATTAGTTTGTTATTAAACTAAAATTAAAGCAGCGCCACCAAACTCGTTTAGTCGTTAATACATTAGTCTACGTTTTAAATGGGTAGAGGGTTCGATTTAATCATTATGTAACATGCATAAAGGTAAAATCTGGGGTAGGCTTTATTTAATCGCAAAGAGTGAAAAGGACTAACTTTAATATGCTAAACACGAAAACGAATGAAGCGCACAGTACTGAAAAAATACATGCTCAATTTCAGTCAATTCGCCAACATAGTCTTACACTTATAAAAAACCTCAGCGCAGAAGATTGCCAACTACAAGCAATGGATGATGCAAGCCCAATGAAATGGCACTTAGCTCACACCACGTGGTTTTTTGAAACATTTTTACTTGCTAAGTATTTGCCTAACTACACGCTCTTTGATGAACAATTTAAGGTGCTTTTTAACTCCTACTATAACGGCATAGGTGAGCAGTTTAAGCGTGCTAATAGAGGATGTTTATCTCGCCCCAGTTTAGAGGTGGTGTTGCGCTACAGAGCCTATGTTGATAATGCGCTAAACGAGCTGCTTCAATTAGGCACTAACCAAACACTGTGCAATATTATAGAACTTGGGCTGAATCATGAGCAGCAACATCAAGAGCTCATGCTAATGGATATTAAATATAATTTTTCGGTTAATCCAAGCTTTCCTGCCTACAGCCAAACCCCAAATAACTTAATAAAGGTGAGTGATTCGTTAGGCACTTTAAAATATACCGAATTTAGCCAAAGCATAACCAATATAGGGGCTGATGCTAAAAACGGCTTTTCGTACGATAACGAACAACCTAAACATCAGGCCCTTATCCATGCGTTTAGTTTTGCTAATCGATTAGTGACTAATAGAGAGTACTTACAATTTATAGAGGCGGGCGGGTATAAAAACCCTTCATTTTGGTTAAGTGATGGCTGGGCTAATATAAACACCGAGCAACTTAGTCACCCTTTATACTGGCAGTATATTGACGGGCAGTGGTTTGAATTTACTCTCTACGGACTGCAGCCTTTAAATTTAGATGCGCCAGTGAGCCATGTAAGTTATTTTGAAGCTGCAGCCTATGCTAATTTTGTAAATGCGCGCCTACCTACTGAGTTTGAATGGGAGTATGTAGCGCAGCAGCAAGCACTTAAGCAACAGCAAAACGATTTGCTTACGCCAAGTGTATGTAAAAACCCAGATGATATCTCGCAGTTAAGCGATACATGTTGGCAGTGGACTAATAGCGCCTATTTACCTTACCCAGGCTTTAAACCCTTTAGCGGAGCCGCAGGGGAATACAATGGTAAATTTATGAATAACCAAATGGTTTTGCGTGGCGGATGCGTGTTTACCCCAAAAGATCATTTAAGACAGACCTATCGTAACTTTTTTTATCCACACCAAGCGTGGATGTGCAGCGGCATAAGACTAGCAAAGGACATACTATGAGCCAAGTAACAGCAATTAATCAGCAATCAATAACCGATCTAGACTTTTTAAATGATGTATTACATGGACTTGCTCAACAGCAAAAGTCGCTGCCGTGTAAGTATTTTTACGATGATAAAGGGGCGGCTTTATTCGAGCAAATAACCTCATTGCAAGAGTACTATGTTACCCGTACTGAACTTGCCATATTAGAAGATTACTCAAAAGCTATCGCTAATAGACTGCCCGAGAACCTATCAATTATTGAGCCTGGCTGTGGCTCGGGTAAAAAGGTCGCGTATTTACTCGCCCATATGAGCAATGTAAAAACCTTTGTTCCTTTTGAAATATCATCAGAAATGCTTAATTACTCGTTAGCGCATTTATCACCGTTATTTCCGGAGCTGGCCATTACGCCATTGCTAGGTGATTTTACCCATAGTCAAATGGTTAAGCAGTTAACAAAAGACACCGCCTTAGACAGCCAAACAAATTTAGTTTATTTTCCAGGCTCTACACTGGGTAACTTTGCGCCAGTAAAAGCCATTGAAATAATGAATAATTTCCACCGTTTATGCGGTGTTGATGGCTATGTATTAATAGGTATTGATTTAGTAAAAGAGCGACAAGTGTTACTTGATGCTTACGATGACAAAGCCGGCATTACCGCCGCCTTTAATAAAAACTTGCTCCAGCGTATAAATAACGAATTAAATGGCACGTTTATTTTAGATAATTTTAAACACGAATCGCGATTTAACGAAGTGCACAGCCGCATTGAAATGCATTTAGTGAGCAAGTGTAATCAAAGCGTGGTCATTAACGATAAGCAAATAGACTTTGTAGCGGGAGAGAGTATTCACACTGAAAACTCGCACAAATATACGCTTGAGTCGTTTAAAAATCTTGCTGCTCAAGCTAATTTATCGCTTGAACAAACATGGCAAGACGAGAAAAGCTACTTTGCACTTTGCCTACTAAGGCCAATGTAATAGCTTAACTTACAACTACCTGATTGCTGCTAAACGTATAGTTTAGCAGCGCCCCTTTTGGTGACTGCTGCATAAGGGTTACTTTATTTAAACCATATAGTCTAAAAATAAGTGGCGCAATAACCGACACGGCAGAGCCTGTAGCAGTATCTTCATTTACCCCAAATTGCGGCGCAAAATACCTAAAATACGCGCTTGCGCTGTTTTTATTAATACTATGTATTTGCAATGCAATTACCGCATTGTTATGCACATTTACTAAATGTGTAAAATTAACCTCTAAATGCTCTAAATCAGCCATGTTTTTAAACAGTACAACGGTATAGCCATTTTTATAAGCTGTTGCGTAAGTAGCTTTTATAGAGTGCGAAAACACATCACTAAGGCTGTTAACCTCATCACTCTTTTTTAAATTAATAGCCGCTAGCTGAAGTTGTACCTGGCCTGTAGCTCGCTTGATTTTAAACCGTTCTTTATCGTTTGAAATAAAGTGTGAAGGGCAAAAACCAAAGTGTGCTAATAAACATTTTGCAGCAGCAAGGGTGCCATGGCCGCAGCGCTTAATTTCAGATGTTTGGTTAAACCAGCGAATGTTACATACACGGTGAGAAATTTCACTTTCATTTAAGAAAACGCTAGCAGGGTGCTGCGAATTTGATGCAATTTTTTGCATTACACGGGTACTTAACCCTTGCGTATAAATAACAATTAACGCACTTGAACCAGCTAAGTTATGCTGTGAACTAGAAAATACAGGAACTGAATAAACGTGCTTTATATATCGCAACCTAGGCTGTTGTAGCCTACGTTGCGATAAAAGGGTGCGTTTAGCCTTTGCTTGCATACGCGTCGTTGTGAACGCCAGCAGCACGGCCTGAAGGATCAGCATTATTTTGAAATGATGCATCCCATGCAAGTGCTTCAGGGGTTGAACACGCAACCGACTTACCATGTGGTACACATTTAGCTGATGCATCACCTGGGAAGTGTGATTCAAAAATAGAGCGATAGTAATACGCTTCTTTAGAATCAGGCGTGTTAATAGGGTACTTAAACTTAGCGTTAGCAAGCTCTTGGTCGCTTACTTGCTCGTTTACAAACTCTTTTAACGTGTCTATCCAGCTGTAGCCAACACCGTCTGAGAATTGCTCTTTTTGACGCCACAGTACTTCTTCAGGCAGGTAGCCATCGAAGCCTTCGCGTAAAATGTGCTTTTCAATTTTGTCATCTTTACACATTTTTGCTTCAGGGTTGATACGCATAGCCACATCAACAAACTCTTTATCAAGAAACGGTACGCGCGCTTCTACGCCCCATGCAGCCATTGACTTATTGGCACGTAAACAGTCAAACATATGCAGCTTTGACACTTTACGGTTTAGCTCTTCATGAAACTCTTGTGCGTTTGGCGCTTTATGGAAGTATAAATAGCCACCAAATAGTTCATCAGCGCCTTCGCCCGATAATACCATTTTAATACCCATAGCTTTAATTTGGCGCGCCATTAAATACATTGGCGTTGAGGCACGGATGGTGGTTACATCGTACGTCTCAATGTGGTAAATAACCTCACGAAGCGCGTCAATACCTTCTTGAATGGTAAAGTGAATAGGGTGATGTACTGTGCCAATCATATCCGCTACTTTTTGCGCAGCGGCTAAATCAGGTGAACCCTCAAGCCCAACAGAAAATGAATGCAGCTTAGGCCACCATGCGTCGCTTTCATCGTTATCTTCAATACGTTTAGCAGCAAAACGTTGCGTAATAGCCGAAATAACCGACGAGTCTAAACCGCCCGATAGCAATACGCCATACGGTACATCACACATTAGCTGGCGTTTCACAGCGCTTTCTAGCGCTTCTTTTACGTCTTGCGCTTGTGCACTGTTATCTTTTACTGCATCAAAGGTTTCCCAATCGCGCTTATAATAAGGCGTTAGTTCACCATTTTTGCTGTATAGGTAGTGCCCTGGTGGAAACTCTTCAATGTGCTTACAAATTGGCGAAAGCGCTTTAAGCTCTGAGGCAACATAAAAATTACCATGCTCATCGTGACCAGTATAAAGCGGAATAATACCGATGTGATCGCGGCCAATTAAGTACGCATCGTTTTCTTCATCGTATAAACAAAATGCAAAAATACCATTTAAGTCATCTAAAAACTCAGGCCCTTTTTGTTTGTATAACGCTAAAATAACTTCACAGTCTGATTGAGTCTGAAATTCAAAATCTACCTCTAGCTCTGCTGCCAGCTCTTTGTGGTTATAAATTTCGCCGTTAACCGCTAAAATATTTGTTTTTTCAGGGTTATATAATGGTTGTGCGCCGCTTGATACACCAACAATGGCTAAGCGTTCATGCACTAAAATCGCTTTTTCAGATGAATACACACCAGACCAATCTGGGCCACGGTGCCTTAGTAGTTTTGACATTTCAATTGCTTGGGTACGCAACTGAGTGGCGTTAGATTTAATATCTAATACACCAAAAATTGAACACATAGTAACTCCTCATTCCTATTATGTGTGCAGCAGGGCAACTTTGCTGTGCTGCGAAACCTTGTTTTATCAGAAATAATTACTCAAGTCACACTGCTTTTACAATTAATTAAGAATAATTTATGCACCAACTGAAAAGTGCGCGCACCAAAGTAGTGCACCGCGCGCAGGTGTGGCTATATTTACAACACTTTTGGTGTGTAAAGTGGCGTTAGTAAGGCATTCAGTGCAGTGTTTGCAAAAAAGCACACTGCACAAATGCACCAAGTGTGTGCGAAAATTAAAGCAGACCTTAAATTGCCTTATTATAATTTTTTGCGTTAGCGTGTTTTTATTTTATGTGCTTAATTAACCAATCTACGCATACTTATTGCAAGTTAAGTAGAGCGCCGCTTGTACTTTTATTAGCTCCTTGTAATAGCTTTATATCTCACCTTAGAGTTAACTATATTTAAGCGCTAAGCTTAGCTGATGTAAGTGACCTTTAAGCTTTTGTTTTGCTAATCTAGCTTGCTCATGGGTTACTTGCTTAAATTCAATTGAGTCACCGGGTCTAAATTGCGCAAACTGATGTAAATCAGCCTCTATTACCGTGCCAAGTAATGGGTAGCCACCGGTTGTTTGTGCGTCGTTAAGTAATACAATAGGCTCACCACTGGGCGGTAATTGAATAGAGCCCGGGCCTGTACCAAGAGAGGCAAGTGAGTGACTATGAGTTAGGGGACTTTCGTTTGTTAGCCTAAGGCCCATTCTGTTGCTGTTATGGCTTACTTTAAACGCCGTTGAAAAAAACTGTTTAAGTAGCGTATCACCTAATAGTTGCGCATGTGGGCTTGCATATACCCTAATCACCTTTAGTTTAGGCGGAGTAATAGCGCCGCGCTGTATAAAGCGCGTTATTGGCACGGGCGATGTTTTAATAGGAATAATGTCGCCCTCGCTAAGTGCTTTACCTGCTAAGCCACCAAAGAGCGCGTTTAAATCGGTGGATTTTGAGCCCATAATATCTTTAACATCAATGCCACCTTGTACGGCTACATAGGCACGCAAACCTGCGCGGCCTGTATCAAAGCTTAAAGTTTGTTTGGCTCTTACTTGGTAACTCCAGCCAGGGTACAAGGGCATTTCATCAAGCGCAGCGTTTAAATCTGCACCTTGTAGAGCAATAACAGTATCGGTTTCAAACTGTAACTCGCACAGGCCTAACGTAACTTCAAGCACAGCTTCATTATCTTTGTTACCCACTAATTTATTGGCAATTATTTGTGCGTAAGGGTCTAAACAACCCGCTTGGCTTACACCTAAATGACGATAGCCGCAGCGCCCGCCATCTTGAATTGTAAGTTGTACGCCGGGTTTAAGAACTTTTATCACTTTATGCTCCTTGCACTGTGTTTATTGAAACGAACGATAGCGTGTCGCCGGGTTTAAATAAGCAAGGATCTGAGTGTGTGCTATTAAAAAGGGGCGTGTTTGTGTGGCCAATGATATGCCAACCGCCAGGTGTTTCTGCGGGGTAAATGGCAGTTTGCTCTGCGCCTAAAGCAACGGCGCCTTTAGGTACTTTGGTACGCGGCGTGTCTCTGCGTGGGATATGCAAGCGTGAATCTAATCCATGTAGATAAGCAAACCCGGGCTGAAACCCTAAAAATAAAACGTGGTAAGTGGCTTGGCTATGTATTTGAATAATTTGCTGGGGTGTTAAATTAGTTTGTTTGGCAACTAAATCTAAATCTTCTCCATCATAAGTAGTGTGTATTTTATGGTGAGTGCCTTTAAATGTTGTTGCTTGTACTTTGTCCCATAAATCAGGCAAGGCGTTTTGCCATTTTTTTAAATTACTTGCCGATTTTAAATAAAGCGTTAAAGAGTTCATGCCTGGGACTAAATCAATAAATTCGTTACTTTGCTTTAGCTGCTTAGTGAGTGCCCAAATTTTTTTTTGAGTGTCTAACACATTGTTTTGTTTATGCTGTGTGGCATCTAATAGCAAACTGTTATTTGTTAAAGTAAATACCTGTAAAAATGCAGTCATAATTTAATCTTTTTATACAACGTGCAGCAAAGCTAACATAGTTTTGTCAATTTATTCAGTACCTAGCCATAAGAAAAATAAACGAAAAAGAAATGCAGACTCAAACTGTATTCAAATTTAGCACGTATTTATTTACTGAAATTAAAACAAGGGATGTTGGGTCTTAATTAAAACACGTAGGTATTAAGAGGTATTTATGACATTTTCTCGCTCAGTTTATTTATTAGGCGCCGCTATTACATTTAGCGCCGGCTGTTTTGCTTTATCAACCGAAAAAATAGAGCACAGCAACGTAGAGGCCACAATGCATATAAAAACCATTGTGTTAGGCTCTGGCTGTTTTTGGGGAGCCGAAAAGCGCTACGAAGCACTAGAAGGGGTTATTGATGCAGAGTCAGGCTATGCAGATGGGCACGGCTTTAAACCAACCTATAAAAATATCACCGACCAATCTCGCCGGTTTGACGAAAACAACTACGCTGAAGTAGTGCAAGTGATGTACAACAGCAATATCATTTCTTCTAAAGCGCTATTACAAAATTACTTTGAAAGCCATGATCCTACACAATCGAATCGCCAAGGTAATGATATTGGCACGCAGTATCGATCAATTATTCTTACTACCACTAAAGAGCAAGCGCAGCTTGCAGAGCAAGTTAAAGCCGAGTATCAGCCGTTATTAAGTGAAGCCGGTTATGGGGCAATTAAAACAGTAATAAAACCGCTTGAGGGGTTTGTATCTGCTGAGGAGTATCATCAAAATTATTTACAAAAGAACCCAAATGGCTATTGCCCAGATCACGCCACGGGTGTGGTATTTAATAAAACTAAAAAAGCAGATGTAGACAATAACGTTTTACTCACGGGCAAGCAGATTGTGGTACTTGATTCGCGCGAATACTGCCCTTACTGTGAAAAATTTAAAAAAACAGTCACAAACAATTACAAAGGTTCAATCCCACTGACATTTCGCCATGCTGATGAGCTTAATGGCCTAACTATAAAATCGGCAACTTGGGCAACCCCCACCATTTTGTTTTTAGAAAATGGAAAAGAGGTGTACGCGCGTCAAGGCTATGCAAGCCCCGCTGAATTTTACAAAGCGCTTGGCGCCTTTAAGCTAGGCGATAGTGATGCTTACGAAGTCGCATTTAATGAGCGCACCGACCGACCTTATTGTAAAGAGTATAAAGAATTTAAAAATACTCCCGATGGCGTATTTGTTGATAAATTAAGTGGTGAACCATTATTTGATACCCGCGATAGATTTAATTCGGGCACGGGGTGGCTGTCGTTTAAACATCCGGTTAAAAATAGTGTTACTAAGCATAAAGATACCAGCTGGGGGATGACTCGAATTGAGCTTAAATCAAAAAGCACAGGTATACATTTAGGGCATTTATTTAAAGGTGAGGGACCAAGAGGCACAGATAGATACTGTATTAATGCTACTGTGTTAGAGTTTATACCTCGTGACAAAAGCTAATTTATAAGAGCGATTAATTCGCTCTTTTATATTTAATAAATCTAAACTTTAATTAACTGTGATTATGTTATATAAATTAATAATCCAAACGATATAAACGGCATTTTACTATCAAATTGATTAACACGTTAGCACTTGTATCAGGGCTTATAACTATAAGCCCTGTATTAGCACAGCCAACCGAAAAATATGTAATAGGGGTAGAGAATATAGAATACCTGCCTTATTACGACGGTAGTGGCACTAATAAGCGTGATTATTTTGGTTTTAGTAAAGAGTTACTGGAGCTATTTGCAAAACAACAAAATATTAAATTTGAATTTTACACTTTGCCTATTCCGCGCCTTTATAAAGAATTTATAGAGCATCACCATGTTGACTTTAAATACCCCGACAATCCTAATTGGCAAGTAAGTTATAAAAATCAGCATCAACAAGATATTAATTATTCTGTTCCTTCATTAGTTACACATACAGGGTTAGCGAGCTTAAAAGACAATATTAAACTTGAAGATTGCAAATCACTTGCAAAAGTGCGTGGCTTTACATTGCAAGGGCTTGAAAAGTTAACCTCAATGCCAGGCTTGCAAGTACTCGAAAATGATAACGTTATTGAGATGATTTATTTGCTGCATAAAGAGCGAGTTGATTGTATATATATTTCACACGATGTACTTAAATACAATATAGAAGAGTTTTTTGATACTCCCGTCCCTGTGTTTTTTCAGCATCAGTTGCCTGTTGATCACCAAGCGTTTATGTTATCGAGCATTAAACACCCACAGCTCGTTAAAAAGTTTAATGTATTTTTAAAAGACAATGAAAATGCCATTGAAGAGCTTAAACAAAAGCATAACTTTATAGTTGAATAATACTTAATTTAAGCGAGTTGGTATAAAACGGTTGGGCAGGTAATTGTGTTTATAAAACAAAAACGGCCCATATAAGGTCACCACCTCACATGAACCGCTTTTCACACTGACAACATCTTACACACACAATATAAGATTTGGTTTGCTATATAGTAGCTAATTACGTTATTGCTGCGTGTTGCTGGTGGAATAAAAAACAGTTCAAACCAAGTCACCACCTAACTTGAACTGCTTTTTCACACTGACAACATCTTACACACACAATATAAGATTTGGTTTGCTACAAAGTAGCTAATTTAGTTATTGCTGCGTGCTGCTGGTGGAATAAAAAACAGTTCAAACCAAGTCACCACCTGACTTGAACTGCCTTTTCACACTGACAACATCTTACACACACAATATAAGATTCTTTTCTTACCTTGTTAGAGCTATCACATCTAAAAAGGTTGCATTTATTTGGTGCAAAACAGTAAAAAATGTCTAATTAGTAAAAACGTTTAGCTGTTTGTTTGCGATGGGTTAACTTTAAAATAATCGTAAAAGTCAGACAAACGATAAAAATAAAACCAATAAGTGAAAAAAATTAAGCTATAGACTTTAGTCTAACGTGTTATGTTATTTTATTGATTTAAAAGGATAAATTTTTATAGGTTAGCTTGTACGGCAAAAACGAATGATTAAATAAAAATATTTAATTAATAATAAATCACTAAACGGTGTTGTTAAGCTTCAGGAAAGTAAAAAAGAAGGAGCTTTACAGTTTAATGCGTGCAGCTTTGGCACTTGCTACGTGCTGCACACATTAAAATTGCCGTTATTAAACCAAAATGTAAATTGCATTTACTAAGGCAACACTAACCTTGAATGTTGCTAAATGTAGATACAACCCATTTAGCAAATAAATCTAGCGCGGGATTTGGCGAATTAGCTTCATGCTGTACTAAATAGTATTTATCTTTGGTTGTAAGAGGCTGTTGAAATAATTTATAAAGCCATTTTTCATCAAACCAGCTTTGGCTAATAGGCAGCGGTATAAGTGAAATGCCAATGCCCTGTTGCGCTGCACGAGCGACCCCAAACATACTATCAATTTGTATAATTTGCGTAGGCGAAAAGTCATCTATACCCGCTTTTTCAGCCCATTGGTGCCATGCCCACGGCCTTGCTTTGTGAAGGATTAATGGTACTTGGTTTAATGCTTGGCAGTGATCGTCTTTCCACTGTTTTAACAGTTTTTCGTTACACGCCGGTATATATTCAAGATTAAATAGCTCTGTAGTAAGGCCCTCAGTGGGTTTACTTGAGGATAAAACAATCGATAAATCACTGTGGCGGGTTAGCTCTTTACGGGTTTTGAGCGTATCCATTTGTAAATTTATATTAGGGTGCTCAGATGTCCACTCACTTAATTTAGGCATAAGTAGTTCACTGGCAAAAAATTCAGGCAGCGTAATGGTTATATTAGTGTTTTGCTGCAATTGACTGAACTCGTTGATGGTGTTTTCAAGCGTATAGATAATAGGCGAAATGGCATCAAAAAAGTTTTTACCCGCAGCCGTTAAACTAATGGATCGGGTTTGGCGCTGAAAGAGTTCAATGCCCAGTTGTTCTTCAAGTTGTTTTATTTGATGGCTTACCGCAGAGGGCGTTAAGTACAGCTCTTTAGCTGCATGTTTAAAACTTAAGCTTTTTGCTGCAAAGCAAAAAGAGCGGAGGCCTCGAATAGGAGTTTGCATGTTTTCCAGAATTGTTTAATTAATTTAAGACGCCTTTAATAGGCAATAATCGAACCAATAATTTAATATAATAATATCAATAGTTTAATTTTAAATATAGCACTAGTTCACAAAAAAGGTGCAGACAATCCACAAATTAGTGCAAATAATCTAAGCGCTTACATTAAAAGCTATTCGTATTATAGATAATATTTACTACAACTGTATTAAAACTGAAAAAAAGTTTATGACAGGCAAAAAAAATCCCTCTTGCGAGGGATTTTGGGTAACTCAGCGCCATTGGCACTGGGAATGAGGTCGGTACATGGTAAAGCGTTAAAAAACCATTTCTGGTACTTCACCGTCAACAAGTAATTTACCTGCTGTTTTACTAATTATTTCATCAACCGATACGCCCGGAGCGCGCTCGAGTAAATGAAATGCGCCGTCTTTAACTTCAAGTACGGCCAAATCTGTTACTATTTTTTTAACGCAATTAACGCCCGTTAGCGGTAATGTGCACGACTCTAATAATTTAGAGTCACCATGCTTACTGGCATGGGTCGTAGTAACAATAATATTCTTTGCCCCAGCGACTAAATCCATTGCGCCCCCCATGCCTTTTATCAGCTTTTTGGGGATCATCCACGAGGCAATGTTGCCGCTTTGGTCTACTTCAAATGCACCCAGAACGGTTAAGTCTACATGACCACCCCGTATCATGGCAAAACTATCTGCACTATTAAATATGGCTGCGCCTGTGGCAGCTGTCACGGTTTCTTTACCCGCGTTTATCATATCTGCGTCTAGCTCGGCTTTTGTTGGGTAGGGACCCATACCTAAAAGCCCATTTTCTGACTGTAACATAACTTCAATACCATCAGGTACATAGTTTGCGACGAGTGTCGGAATTCCTATGCCCAAATTAACGTAAAAGCCGTCTTGTAGTTCCTGTGCAACGCGCATTGCAACTTGTTCACGTGATAATGCCATAACCTATGCTCCTGCTTAATCTCGTGTTGTTACACGTTCAATGCGTTTTTCAAAGTCGCCTTTAATAACGCGATTTACAAAAATGCCGGGGGTATGAATTTGGCTTGGCTCAAGTTCACCGGGCTCTACTATTTCTTCTACTTCGGCAACGGTAATCTTACCTGCTGTTGCCGCCATTGGGTTAAAGTTCATGGCAGTGTGCCTAAATACTAAATTACCGTATCGGTCGGCTTTCCACGCTTTTACAATGGCAAACTCACCGGTGATCGACTCTTCTAAAATATATGGGCGTCCGTCAAATTCTTTTACATCTTTACCCTCTGCAACGGGCGTACCGTAACCTGTAGCGGTATAAAATGCAGGAATACCTGCACCGCCCGCACGCATTTTTTCAGCCAAGGTACCTTGCGGGGTAAGCTCTACATCTATTTCACCGCTTAGTAATTGCTGCTCAAACAGGGCGTTTTCGCCAACGTATGAGGCAATTACTTTTTTAATCTGTTTATCTTTAAGTAAAATTCCTAATCCAAAGTCATCTACACCACAGTTGTTAGAAACCACGGTTAGCTCTTTGGTGTTCATTGCCTTAATTTGTTTAATTAAGCCCTCAGGAATACCGCATAAGCCAAAGCCGCCAGCAATAACGGTATCGCCGTCTTTTAACCCTGCCATTGCAGCTTCGTAACTAGAAACCACTTTATCAAAACCGGCCATGAGACTCTCCTCATTGTGTTAACTGCCATTTGGCAAGTTAAGCTATTATTTTTGTGTGTTGCCTAATGCAATTGAAACTTTGCTTACAGGCGTTTTGCCAAGTGCTTGTGTAATTTTCCAACCAGCGCTACTTAACCTTTGTAAATCAATTCCATGTTCAATGCCAAGCCCATTGAGTAAGTAAACCACATCTTCGGTGGCAACATTTCCTGACGCGCCTTTGGCATAAGGGCAGCCGCCAAGGCCTGCAACAGCGGCATCAACCGTTGCTATACCTAAGCTTAACGCTGCGTAAATATTTGTGAGCGCTTGCCCGTACGTATCATGAAAATGCACTGCCAGTTTTGATTTATCAATATGTTCAAGCAAAAGTGTTAAAAGCTGGGTAACTTTATTTGCAGTGCCAACACCTATGGTATCGCCAAGGCTTATTTCGTAGCAGCCTAAATCTAAAAGCTTTTGCGAAACGCTAAGTACTTTATGCGGGTCTATTTCTCCCTCATAAGGACAACCGAGTACACAACTTACATAACCGCGTACACGTATGTTATTGGCTTTTGCAAATGCCATAACGTCGCTAAAACGCTCAATACTCTCATCAATACTGCAATTTATATTTTTTTGACAGAACGATTCGCTTGCCGCGGTAAATATGGCAAATTCTTTTATGTCAACGGCATGGGCCGCTTGGGCGCCTTTTAAGTTGGGTGTAAGCGCACTTAAATTTACATGGGGTAAATTAAGCGCTGTTATCACCTCGGGCGAATCGGCCATTTGTGGCACCCATTTAGGCGATACAAAAGCACCTGCTTCAATATTTTTTAAGCCCGCGTCACTGAGGGCATTTATTAATGAAATTTTATCAGCTGCAGTGACTGATTTTTCGTTTTGTAGGCCATCACGCGCGCCTACTTCAACAATTTTAACTTCAGTTGGAAAAGCAGCCATCACGATGCCTCCTGCGCCGTGGTGTCTTCTACAATTGCTAATAAAGCGCCGTGCGAAACTAATTCGCCTTCATCATAGCAGTAGCTTTGTAAAATACCATCGTGAGGTGCATTAAGCGTGTATTCCATTTTCATGGCTTCAATAATCACTACGGCATCGCCTTTGGTAATGGTGCTGCCTACATCAACTAAATGCTTAACCACAGTGCCATTAAGTGGTGCCGCAAGGGGCAGGGCGTCACTTTCATGGCTGCTAATGTAATGTTTAGTGTTTAAAGCAAGCTTAATTTGCAGCGCAGCAAACATCACGCTAATACTGTTATCAAAGTGGCTAACATGGGCGGTAAATTTTTCCCCATTAATAAACACATTACATACGTTTTGGTTTACGGAGCCTGCTATATCGAACGACTTATCATTATGCGTTACAACATAACCCGTTTTAGTTTTAACGGCGCTTATAGCTAAGTCTGTAAATGGTACATCCACTTTTTGTGGTGCGTTAAGCGTAAAACCACTGAGTTGTTGCCACGGGCTTGCGCTTTGCTGAGTTGCCTTTTTAGCACCAAGCGATTCAAGGTAGGCAAAGGCTGCAATTAGTTGTGCTTTTTCAAGCGCGGCGCTATCAACACTTACCAATGCATCGCCTTGCTCGGCAATAAAGTGGGTGCTTGGCGCACCTTGAGCAAATGTAGGGTGGCTTGCTAAGTTGTGTAAAAAGCCAATGTTAGTGCTAAAACCCGCTAAGTGAAATTGCTCAAGTGCTTGGCGTAAACGCGATAATGCTTGCTCTCGGTTATCATCATGCACAATCAGTTTTGCAATCATCGGGTCGTAAAACGGGCTTATTTCATCGCCTTGTGCAATACCGGTATCAATACGTACAAACTCACTGTTAAGTGGAGTGCTTAACGCTTCTATTGTGCCCGAGCAGGGAATAAAGTCGTTACTTGGATCTTCTGCGTAAATACGCGCTTCAAAGCTGTGGCCTTGGAGTTGTATATCTGATTGCGTTAACGGCAGTGTTTGCCCAGCGGCAATATTAATTTGCCAATTAACTAAATCTACGCCGGTTACCATTTCGGTCACAGGGTGCTCTACTTGTAGGCGCGTGTTCATTTCCATGAAAAAGAACTCATCGCCACACAGTAAAAACTCAACCGTACCTGCACCTCTGTAGTTTATTGCAAGAGCACAGCGTACTGCGGCTTCACCCATTTCTTTACGCAGTTCATCACTTAAACCAGGCGCTGGGGCTTCTTCAATTACTTTTTGATGACGGCGCTGCAGGGAACAATCACGATCCCCTAAATAAACACAGTTACCGTGGTTATCGGCAAATACCTGTACTTCAACATGGCGAGGCTGGTTAACATAGCGCTCAAGCAGTACTAAATCGTTACCAAAGCCCGCAATTGCTTCACGCTGTGCGCCCTCAAGTGCACTTTTAAAATCTTTGGCTTGCTCAACAACGCGCATGCCTTTACCGCCACCACCAAAGGCCGCTTTAATGAGCACGGGGTAACCAATTTTTTCAGCCTCAGATTGTAAAAAAGCAGGATCTTGGTTATCACCGTAATAGCCTGGCACTAATGGTACATTTGCCGCGGCCATAATTTCTTTGGCGCGGGTTTTAGAGCCCATGGCTTCTATGCTGCTTGCAAGTGGGCCAATAAACGCAATGTTGTTAGCTTCACAGGCTTTAGCAAACTCGCTGTTTTCAGATAAAAAACCGTACCCGGGGTGTATACAATCGGCGCCGCTTGTTTTTGCAACCTGTAAAATTTTATCTGTTACAAGGTATGAGTCTTTACTTGGTGCAGGGCCAATGTGGTAGGCCTCATCAGCCATTTTTATATGTTGTGCGTGTTTGTCGGCGTCAGAGTAAACAGCCACCGTTGTTAGGCCCATTTGCTTTGCACTTCGCATTATACGGCATGCAATTTCACCACGGTTGGCAATGAGTATCTTTTTTAATGTGTGTGTGTTCATAATTAGTCCTACAGTTGCCAAGCGGGAGGGCGTTTATCAAAAAAGGCGCTTAGTCCTTCTTGGCCTTCGTCCGATACCCGAATATTTGCAATACGTTCGGCCGTGAGTTCAATAAGATCATCATTAATAGGCTTATTTGCTACATCGTTAATTAATGATTTAGCGGCTTTTACAGCGACTGGGCCGTTATCGATTAATGTTTGCAGCATGTTATCAAGGGCACAGTCTAAATTACCGGTCACCTGATGAACCAAACCAAGTTGTTTTGCTGTGTGGGCATCAAACACCTCGGCAGTTAAAAAGTAGCGGCGCGCAGCGCGCTCACCAATGGCTTTAATTACATACGGGCTAATTACCGCAGGAATAAGCCCTAGCTTTACTTCGCTTAAACAAAACTGCGCATCGTCTTTACTTAGGGCAATATCGCAACATGCAATTAAGCCTAATGCCCCACCAAACGCAGCGCCTTGTACAGCACATATGGTTGGGTGAGGAGAGGCGGCTAGTACCTGCATTAATTTAGCGAGCTGCATAGAATCGGCAAGATTATCGGCGTAGTTGTTATCAGCCATTGATTTCATCCAAGCTAAATCGGCACCGGCAGAAAAGTGCTTACCTTCAGTTTTTAAAACTAAAGCGCGAATATCGAGCGTATTTGCATGCTCTATGCACTGAATTAGCTCGTGTATTACTTCACTATTAAATGCGTTGCGTTTTTCAACTCGGCTTAAAACAAGTACAGCCACATTAGATTTTGTTATTTGTAGTGTTACTGACATTTTTGCGCTCCGGTTACATTCTAAATACGCCAAACTTAGAGTCTTGCTGTGGTGCATTTTTAGCTGCACTTAAGGCAAGGCCTAATACGTTGCGGGTATCGGCAGGGTCAATAATGCCGTCGTCCCACAAGCGGGCGCTTGCGTAATACGGATGGCCTTGCTCTTCGTACTGATCAATAATTGGCTTTTTAAAATCGCTAACTTCTTGCTCGCTCATGCTATGCCCTTTACGTGCTAAACCATCTTGTTTAACTTGCGCCATTACACCGGCGGCTTGCTCACCGCCCATTACCGAAATACGGGCATTGGGCCACATCCACATCATGGTGGGTTCAAATGCTCGGCCACACATACCGTAGTTACCCGCGCCGTAAGAGCCACCAATTAGCACCGTAAATTTAGGTACATCGGCACACGAAACCGCCATTACCATTTTAGCGCCGTGCTTTGCTATGCCTTCAGCTTCGTATTTTTTACCCACCATAAAGCCGGTAATATTTTGCAAAAACACTAAAGGAATATTGCGCTGTGCACATAGTTGAATAAAGTGCGCGCCTTTTTGCGCCGACTCACTAAATAAAATGCCGTTATTAGCCACTATGCCTACAGGGTTACCGTAAATACTGGCAAAACCTGTTACCAGCGTTTCACCAAAGTAGCGTTTAAATTCATCAAACGATGAATCATCCACCGTACGGGCAATAACTTCACGCACATCAAACGGCTTTTTAAGGTCGGTGCCTACAATGCCGTAAAGCTCGTTTATATCGTAACGTGGTGGTTTTACATCCTCTAAAAGAGGGGCTGTAGGGCGCGTGTAATTAATACGCTCAATACATTGGCGCGCAATAGACAGCGCATGCTCGTCATTTTCTGCAAAGTGGTCAGCCACCCCCGATGTTTTACAATGCACATCGGCGCCGCCTAATTCTTCGGCGCTGACTACTTCACCAGTCGCTGCTTTTACAAGTGGCGGGCCGGCTAAAAATATAGTGCCTTGCTCTTTTACTATTATGCTTTCATCGGCCATAGCCGGTACGTATGCGCCGCCTGCGGTACATAACCCCATTACCACAGCAATTTGAGGAATACCTTTACCCGACATACGGGCTTGGTTATAAAAAATACGCCCAAAATGTAATTTATCAGGGAATACATCGTCTTGCTCGGGCAGGTTGGCACCGCCCGAATCAACTAAATAAATACAGGGTAAGTGGCAGCGCTCGGCTATATCTTGCGCGCGTAAATGCTTTTTAACAGTGAGAGGAAAGTACGTACCGCCTTTTACCGTGGCATCGTTTGCAATGATCATGCATTCAATGCCTTTAACACGGCCAATACCGGCAACTACACCTGCACAGGCAATTTCTTGCTCGTACACACCAAAGGCTGCAAATTGTGAAATTTCTAAAAAAGGTGAGCCTGCATCTAATAAAGTGCTAATACGGTCGCGTACAAATAACTTTCCTCGGCCTTCGTGACGCTCTTTTAACGCAGCGCCGCCACCTAAGCTAATGGTGGCTACTTTACTATGTAAATCATCAACCAAAGCTGCCATGTTTTTGTGATTTTGCACAAATGTAGGATCGTGAGGATTAACGCTCGATTTTAATATCGTCATAATTTAATCCTTAACGGCTTTCGGTAAAGAGTTCGCGGCCAATAAGCATGCGACGTATTTCTGATGTGCCAGCACCAATTTCGTATAGTTTGGCATCACGCAATAAGCGCCCTGTGGCGTATTCGTTTATGTAGCCGTTACCCCCTAAAATTTGAATGGCATCGAGCGCCATTTTAGTGGCAAGCTCAGCGGCATATAAAATGGCGCCGGCGGCATCTTTACGGGTGGTTTCGCCGCGGTCACACGCTTTTGCAACGGTATAAACGTATGAGCGCGCTGCGTTCATTTGTGTATACATGTCGGCTACTTTGCCTTGAATTAACTGAAATTGGCCAATAGGGGTGTCGAACTGTTTACGTTCATGAATGTACGGTACAACAATATCCATACAGGCTTGCATTATGCCAAGCGGGCCTGCAGCTAGTACTACACGTTCGTAATCTAGGCCGCTCATTAGTACCTTAACGCCTTCGTTTAGGTTACCTAAAATGTTTTCTTCTGGTACTTCGCAGTTTTCAAACACCAGTTCACACGTGTTTGAGCCACGCATACCAAGCTTGTCTAGCTTTTGCGCGGTAGAAAAACCAGGGAAGTCTTTTTCAACAATAAATGCGGTAATGCCTTTAGCGCCGGCTTCTAAATCTGTTTTTGCATAAATAACAAATGTGTGTGCATCGGGGCCGTTGGTGATCCACATTTTATTGCCATTTAAAATGTACTTATCGCCTTTTTTTTCAGCTTTAAGTTTCATTGATACCACGTCAGAGCCTGCATTTGGTTCGCTCATGGCAAGGGCACCAATGTGTTCGCCGCTAATAAGCTTTGGTAAGTATTTTTCTTTTTGTGCTTGGTTACCGTTACGGTTAATTTGATTTACACACAAGTTTGAATGCGCACCATAGCTTAAGCCAATTGATGCACTCGCACGGCTAATTTCTTCCATTGCAATTACATGCTCTAAGTAACCTAAGCCTGCACCGCCAAAATCTTCAGATACGGTCATGCCTAGTACACCCATTTCGCCCATTTGCGGCCAAAGCTGATTAGGAAACGCGTTGTCCATATCGGTTTGTTCAGCCAGTGGCGCAATTTCTTGGCTTGCAAAGCTATTTACGTGGTCGCGGATCATATCGGCGGTTTCGCCAAGGCCAAAGTTCATCTCTTTATAAAGTGAAATAGTGCTCATGATTCATTCCTGTGTGTTGTCAGTGTGTTTTTATTATTAAAATAGGCTACTCGTCTATTTTATTAAGTGTGTCTCTGCAGCGGCGCTCCGCTGTCACTAATTCCATAAGCACAACTTTTATGTCGTCCATTTGCTGAGAAAGGTCGGCTTTTTTCTCTGCTATTAAATCGAGCATAGTCACCAGCTGTTTAGCGCTTGATTTATCAGCGTCGTACAGTTCAAACAAACGGCCTGTTTCAGCCAATGTAAAGCCTAAGCGTTTGCCTCGCAGTATTAGTTTTAAGCGAACTTTGTCGCGTTTTGAATAAATACGGGTTTGGCCATTGCGCTCTGGGCTTACTAAACCTTGGTCTTCGTAAAAACGAATAGAGCGGGTGGTAATATCAAACTCTTTAGCTAAATCGCTAATACTAAAGGTTTGATCGTTACTGCTTGGCGCTTTTGCAGAACTTGCAAAGTTTGTTTGGTTATCTGGTTTCATAGTTGTGTTTACCTCATTCGAATAACTCCAATATAAGTGAAGTTTACGTAAAGGTAAAGCTTGGTGTGGTATGAAACTATTTATAAAGGAGTGTTGATGTGAAATGTTAAATTATATCATTAATATTCAATAGTTTATTTTTATTGATTGTTCACTTCGCCGTTACTGGAAAATAATGCTTACACTTTTAAAACTAAAAATTAAACGCTTTTTAGTTGACGTTAGCGTAAACGTTAGTATTGTGTAAGGGTGTTAAACAATAAATGAATACTAAATTAATAGAGCAAATATTCTAACAACTATTTGCATATAAATACAACGGAGTTAATTATGACTTTAGAATCAGTGGTAATTGTAGCAGCAAAGCGTACGCCAATGGGCGGGTTTATGGGCGCGTTGACCGATGCACAATCTACCGAGCTTGGCGCAACCGCCATTGCAAGTGCGCTTGCACAAACTGGTTTAGCAAATGATGCAATAGATGAAGTAATTATGGGCTGTGTATTGCCGGCGGGCCTTGGCCAAGCGCCAGCACGCCAAGCAATGTTAAAAGCAGGCCTTGCTCTGGGCACGGGTGCTACCACCATTAATAAAGTATGTGGCTCTGGTTTAAAAGCCGCCATGCTCGCAAACGACTTAATTAAAGCGGGCTCAATTAGCAGTGCAATTGCTGGCGGCATGGAAAGCATGAGTAACGCACCGTATTTTATACCTAAAGCACGTGGCGGTATGCGTATGGGCCACGGCGAAATTAAAGATCATATGATGAGCGATGGCCTAGAAGATGCTTACGATAACAAAGCAATGGGCTGTTTTGCACAAGATACTGCCGATGAGTACGGCATTGGCCGTGAGCAAATGGATGAGTTTGCACTTAGCTCTTTAAGTAAAGCTAATGCGGCAATTGAAAACGGCAGCTTTGAAAACGAAATTGCGCCGCACACCATAAAAACTCGCAAAGGCGATGTAACCGTATCGGTTGATGAGCAACCCGGTAATGCCCGCCCAGAAAAAATACCAAGCCTGCGTGCTGCCTTTAAAAAAGACGGCACCATCACTGCGGCTAATTCATCGTCAATTTCTGATGGTGGCGCAGCGCTTATATTAATGAGCGAATCAAAAGCTAAAGAGCAAGGCTTAACACCGCTTTGTAAAATTGTAGCGCACAGCACGCACTCTCAAAAACCAAGTGAATTTACAGTAGCACCTGTGGGCGCTATGAACAGCGTGCTTGAAAAAGCAGGTTGGACAACTGCTGATGTAGATCTTTGGGAAATTAACGAAGCCTTTGCCATGGTTACCATGCTTGCTATTAACGAATTAAAACTTGATGAGAGCAAAGTAAACGTAAACGGTGGGGCGTGTGCACTTGGCCACCCGATTGGTGCCAGCGGCGCGAGAATTTTAGTCACGCTTATTCACGCGCTTAAAAACCGTGGCCTTAAAAAAGGAATTGCGTCTTTATGTATTGGCGGCGGCGAAGCTGTAGCCATGGCTGTAGAGGCTTACTAACAAAACAGTTAATTAACTAACAGCAACTAAAATGCACCGTACTCATACTAATAACAAAACGGTGCCATTTTTTAAAAGAACACACTAACAACAGGATTTACCCATGCACCAAGTTCCACTACTTATAAATGGCGAATTTGTTCAGTCGGCTTCAAACGAGCTTATTGATGTAATTAACCCAGCAAACCAAGAAGTACTTGCGCAAGTCCCATGCACTACCGACTCAGAAATGGATGCAGCGATTGCCTCGGCCTCAGAAACATTTAAAACATGGAAAGATGTGCCCATTACCGAGCGTGCCCGCATTATGATGAAATACGCGGCGCTGTTAAAAGAGCACCACGATGAGCTTGCAACCATTATTTGCCACGAACTAGGTAAAACGTTTGAAGATGCAAAAGGCGATGTATGGCGCGGTATTGAAGTAGTGGAACAAGCAGCTAACGCACCGTCACTAATGATGGGCGAAACAATGGAAAATGTTGCCCGTAAAATCGATACCTATTCTTACATGCAGCCCCTTGGCGTTTGTGCAGGCATTACGCCGTTTAACTTTCCGGCGATGATCCCTCTTTGGATGTTTCCGCTAGCTATTGTATGTGGTAACACCTTTATTTTAAAACCCTCTGAGCAAGACCCGCTCACTCCAATGCGTTTAGCTGAGCTATTTATTGAAGCCGGCGCACCAAAAGGCGTATTACAAGTTGTACACGGTACAAAACCGCAAGTAGACCGCTTATTAGAAGACAAAGCCGTACGTGCAATTTCGTTTGTGGGCTCGTGTGGTGTAGGTGCATACATTTATTCTAAAGGCACACAAAACCTTAAGCGCGTACAAGCGTGTGTGGGTGCTAAAAATCACATGGTTATTATGCCAGATGCGAGTAAATCGCACGTGGTAAATAACCTAGTTGGCGCATCGGTTGGTGCAGCAGGCCAGCGTTGTATGGGTATTTCGGTGGCTGTGTTTGTAGGCCAAGCAAGTGAGTGGGTAGATGAAATAAAAGCTGGCTTTAAAAACGTACGCCCAGGCGTGTGGGATGACAAAGACGCAGCCTACGGCCCGCAAACATCAAAAGCCGCAAAAGAGCGTATTTTATCGCTTATAGAAAGCGGTAAAGAGCAAGGCGCCACCTGTTTAATTGATGGCTCAAACTACACAGTAGAGGGCTTTGATCAAGGTAACTGGGTTGGCCCAACTCTGTTTACCGATGTGACAAAAGAAATGGACTTATACAAAGAAGAAATCTTTGGCCCTGTGCTTGCCTGTATGTTTGTAGATACGCTTGATGAGGCAATTGCCCTTATTAACGAAAGCCCGTACGGCAACGGTACCTCGTTATTTACCTCAAGTGGTGCTGCGGCTCGTAAATTTCAACATGAAATTGAAGTAGGCCAAGTGGGTATTAATGTGCCTATTCCGGTGCCGCTGCCGTTTTTCTCGTTTACGGGTTGGAAAGGCTCGTTTTATGGCGATACACACACTTATGGTAAGCAAGGTATACGTTTTTACACAGAAACTAAAACCATTACTTCACGTTGGTTTGAAGATGACATCGCTTCAGGTCCAAACATGAGCATTAATTTAAAATAAACACACTCAAAAATAATAATAAAGAAGGGCGCAAAGGCTAAACCCGCTGACAAGCAACTAGAACACACACATCAGCCTTTGCCGCTCTTCACTCATTTACCCTAATGGGACACACTAACAACACAATTAAAGAGGTCTACCATGGACTTTAACTTATCAGAAGATCAACAAGCCTTTGCAGAAACTGCACGCCAATTTGCAGAATCAGAACTTGCTCCACATGCCGCAAAGTGGGATCGCGAGCATATTTTTCCTAAAGATACGATTAAAGCGGCGGGCGAGCTTGGTTTTTGCGGTTTATACACGCCAGAGGAAGCCGGCGGCCTTGGTTTATCACGCTTAGATTCAAGCATTATATTTGAGCAGCTTGCGATGGGCTGTACAGCTACAACGGCCATGCTAACTATTCATAATATGGCCACCTGGATGGTAGCAAGTTTTGGTACAGATGCAGTTAAAGACAAATACGTAGAACAATTAGTAATGGGCGGGCTACTTGCCTCTTATTGTTTAACAGAGCCAGGGGCAGGCTCAGATGCAGCATCACTAAAAACAAAAGCTGTGCTTGAAGGTGATGAGTACGTTATTAACGGCTCAAAAATGTTTATATCGGGTGCGGGCGAAACCGAAGTATTAGTAGTAATGGCACGTACCGGTGGCGAAGGCGCTGCGGGTATTTCGGCATTTGTAGTTCCTGGTGACGCACAAGGCGTTGAGTACGGTAAAGCAGAAGAAAAAATGGGTTGGAACGCACAACCAACACGCTTAATTAGTTTTGAAGATGTGCGTATTCCGGCGGATAACTTATTAGGTAAAGAGGGCGAAGGCTTTAAATTTGCCATGCAAGGCCTAGATGGCGGGCGTATTAATATTGCCACATGCTCAATTGGTACTGCACAAGCTGCGCTAAACACGGCAAAAGAGTACTTAAAAGAGCGTACTCAATTTGGTAAGCCTCTGGCTGCGTTTCAGGCTTTGCAATTTAAAATTGCAGATATGAACACTGAGCTTGTAGCTGCACGCCAAATGGTAAGGCTGGCGGCATTTAAACTTGATACCGGCGATAGTGAAAAAACCACCTATTGCGCCATGGCTAAACGCTTTGCCACCGACGTTGGCTTTACTGTGTGTAACGAGGCACTGCAAGTACATGGTGGTTACGGTTACATAAAAGAATACCCGCTTGAGCGCCATGTACGTGATGTACGCGTTCATCAAATTTTAGAAGGCACTAACGAAATTATGCGTGTAATTATAGCGCGCCGTATTTTAGCCGAGTCTGCAAGCGACGTTTTATAAGGAGCAAGTTATGTCACAATCTAACCCGAGTATTGAACTGACTACCGAAGGCCATGTTGCTATTTTAACTATGTCTAACCCACCAGCTAATACCTGGACAAAAGACACCTTAATTGATTTAAAAAACAAAGTTAACGAGCTTAATAACAACAAAAACATTTATGCCTTAGTGCTTACTGGCGAAGGCGAGAAGTTTTTTAGCGCCGGGGCCGATTTAAACGTATTTGCTAGTGGCGATAAAGGCGTTGCCGCTGATATGTCGCGTGTATTTGGTGAAGCCTTTGAAGCACTGACTAATTTTACAGGGGTGTCGGTTGCGGCCATTAACGGTTATGCCATGGGCGGCGGGTTAGAAGTAGCGCTTGCGTGTGATATTCGCATAGCAGAAGAGCAAGCACAAATGGCACTGCCAGAGGCAAAAGTGGGTTTGTTACCGTGCGCGGGTGGCACGCAAAATTTAGCATGGCTTGTAGGTGAAGGCTGGGCAAAACGAATGATTTTATGCGGCGAGCGCTTAAAAGCCGATAAAGCCCTGCAAATTGGTTTAGTAGAGGAAGTAGTCCCACAAGGGGAAAGCTTTGCAGCGGCGTTAAAACTTGCCAATCAAGTAAGCGAGCAAAGCCCAAGCTCGGTAGCTGCATGTAAAACGCTTATACAAAAAGGCCGCAACCAACCAATGGCAAGTATATTACCACTTGAGCGTGAATTGTTTGTTGGATTGTTTGATACACAAGATCAACAAGAGGGCGTTAATGCCTTTTTAGAAAAACGCCGCGCAAATTGGGTAAATGGCTAATGAGTAATTTAACGTTATTAAATAATGCCGACGACCCCGTGCTATTTGAAACGGCAAGTGCAGCAAATGGCAGCTTAATTGGGCTTATTACACTCAACGTACCTAAAGCATTAAACGCCCTTAATTTTGACATGATCAAATTACTCGAGCCGCAATTGCGCGCTTGGCAAAGCGATGATGCAATCGCAATGGTTATTTTAAAAGGCGCTGGCGATAAAGCATTTTGCGCTGGTGGCGATGTAGTGAGTCTTCATCATGCAATGGCGCAAGGAAAACCAACAAGCTTAGTGGAAGACTTTTTTACCCTTGAGTACAAACTTGATTACCTTATTCATTGCTACGAAAAACCACTTTTAGTATGGGGGCACGGCATAGTAATGGGGGGCGGTTTAGGCCTAATGGCCGGTGCTAGCCACCGCGTAGTAACCGAAACATCGCGCATTGCTATGCCAGAGCAAACCATAGGCTTATACCCAGATGTAGGCGGTAGTTACTTTTTACATAAAATGCCACAAGGTGTGGGGCTATTTTTAGGGCTAACATCGGCCTCTATTAATTGTGAAGATGCACGCTTTGTATCGCTTGCTGATCACTTTATCGACAGCACTAAATATGATGCCATGCTAGCGCAAATTTTAGCGGCTAAGTGGGGCAAAACCGCAAGTTTAAATCATGAGCGTTTGACTAAATTATTAACCGATTTAGATAACCAATCTGCGCGTATGCCCAAAGGCAATATTAAAGCTAACTTAGCAACCATTCAAAAATTAGCTGAACTTAATACGCTACAAGAACAAGTTGATTATATTTTAGGCCTAGCTACTGACGATAAATGGCTGCAACGCGCCCAAAAATCACTTAAGCATGGTTGCCCACTAAGTTGCGCGCTAGTAAGTGAGCAGCTAAAAGCCAGTAAAGGCAAAAGCTTACTAGCGTGTTTTAAAATGGAGCTGGGTATGTCGGTACGCGCTGGCGAAGTAGGTGAATTTCAAGAAGGCGTAAGAGCACTATTAATAGATAAAGACGGCGCGCCTAATTGGCAATACAAAACACTGAGTGATGTACCACAAGCCATAATAGAGAGCTTTTTTGCTAACCGTTTTGGCGAAAATCACCCACTCAATGGCTTAGACACCCCAACACACATAAAGGAAAGACGATGACTAAACTCAATATTGGTTTTATCGGCTTAGGTAATATGGGCGGCCCAATGGCGGCTAACTTAATTAAAGCCGGCCATAATGTTACAGCATTTGATTTAAACCAGTCGGTCTTAAATGAACTTGCAAGTAAAGGCGCACACGCAGCTGATAATGCAAATGCATGTGCAACCAATGCCGATATACTTATTAGTATGTTACCTGCGGGCAAACATGTTAAATCACTTTATTTAGGCAATAACGACGATAGCGGCTTAATTAATGTGCTTAGCAACAACACCTTAGTGATAGATTGCTCAACAATAGATGCAGAGTCGGCCCGTGTGGTTGGCAGCGCACTTGGCGAGCAGGGTATTAGCTTTGTAGATGCACCGGTATCGGGCGGTGTTGCTGGAGCAACCGCAGGCACGCTTACGTTTATTGTTGGTGGTAGTAAAGCCGCGTTTAATACCGCACAACCTGTGCTTAATGATATGGGTAAAAACATATTTCATGCAGGCGATATTGGCGCAGGACAAGTTGCAAAAATATGCAACAACATGCTGTTAAGTATTTTAATGGCAGGTACGAGCGAAGCCCTGCAAATGGGTATTAATAATGGGCTAGATGCAAAAGTACTCAGCGACATTATGACTGCAAGCTCTGGCCGTAACTGGACCCTTGAACTTTACAACCCATGCCCAGGCGTAATGGATACATCCCCTGCAAGTAACGATTACAAACCGGGCTTTATGGTCGATTTAATGGCTAAAGATTTAGGACTTGCCATGGAAGCCGCGCAGCAAAGTAATTCTTCAACCCCAATGGGTTCAATGGCTAAAAATTTATACACTATGCTACAGCACCAAGGTGCTGGCAGTGATGATTTTAGCGCCATTTTTAAACTGTTTTCTAAGTAGGAGCAAGGCGTGGAAATTAAAAATAACACGGTAGTAATAACCGGTGGCGCACAAGGTTTAGGCTTTGCAATGGCGCAAAAATTTGCCCTTATGGGCGCTAACATCGCACTTATAGATATGGCGCAAGAGCTGTTAAACAACGCATGCGATCAACTAACGCAGCTTGAAGGTGTATCTGGCACTATTAAAGGCTACGCCGCAAACGTAACTGTTGAGAGCGAAGTAGAAAACGTATTTAATACTATTAACAGCGATTTTGGACACATTGGCGTGCTTATAAACAACGCCGGCATTTTACGCGACGGCATGTTTATAAAAGCAAAAGACGGCAAAGTGGTTAAAAAAATGTCACTTGAGCAATTTCAATCAGTGATTGATGTAAATCTCACTGGCGTATTTTTAGCAGGGCGCGAAGCTACAAGCCACATGATTGAATCAGGCAAAGGCGGCGTAATAGTTAATATGTCGAGCGTAGCGCGCGCGGGTAATATTGGGCAAACAAACTACGCAGCTTCAAAAGCAGGCGTAGTGGCACTTACAACCACATGGGCTAAAGAACTAGGTCGATTTGGTATACGTGTAGGCGCTATTGCTCCAGGCGTAATAAGCACCGCCATGACCGACGCCATGAAACCCGAAGCCAAACAGCGTATGCTTGCAGTAACACCAGTAGGGCGCTTAGGCGAAAGCGACGAAATTGCCCATACTGCACAGTACATAATCGAAAACGACTTTTTCACCGGTCGCGTGGTTGAAATAGACGGCGGTATTCGTTTGTAAACCGAACTAGGTTAAGATTGATTTAAAAAGCATGGCGCTTGTGGGCTGTGCTTTTTTGTTTTAAAAATGCCTAATAAGAGTGGCTTTTGAATCACCTCTTTAAATAATAAGCTCAACGCATTTAAGGCTTGGTTTGAGTGTTAGGAGCCACTTTTTTTGGTTGACTAAGTGATTCAAAATAAGTTCGGCCTCATTATTTCCCATTGTTGTTGGGTGCCTCATAGAATTAAATCGAATAAACGAAGCTACCCAGTATAAATACGCTTTAATGGTACTTTTAGTATAACGCTTTAGATACATTTGTTCGGCTATCATAGTTAAAAAAGGTGATTTCATGATATTAATCTCTAGTAAAAATTAACTGTATATATAGACAGCGCTTGTTGTTTTGTCCAATATTACTGATCTCCACCATTTCGGTGTATTTGTGCATTGATTAAAAATATTCTCCAGTTAACTAATTGTTTACAGGTGTTTATTTGATGGTTAAGATAAATGCACTGTAATATATGGACATTTGTCGGTTTATAAAACGACAAATGTCGTAGACAAAATTGTTAAGTGCACTTATGACTCCACCAGAAATACATATACAATCTTATTTTTCATTAGAAACTGATCTCGCGGCCTATTTCAGTGATTGGTCAGAGTTCGTAGAGGGCAAGGAGTATGATGTACTTCTTCGCTCGAATAGTGGTGAAGAAGTCACAACGAAATATATTGTAGAAATCGAAGACGGGCACGAAGATAAATTTGTTAGAGTAAAAGGCAACAAAAATGGTTCTTTATTTCAAAGAGTCTTAGGTGCAACTTCATACCAATTAGCTCAACATAGCGATAATTTAATGGTGCATAAATGGAGCTAAAACACTTAACAAGAAATTTAAAATGGACGGCTTGTAGCCGCCCTTTAATTGAGCGTTAGGGTTACAAGGATAGTTAACATGTATAAATCTAGCCAAAAGGTACTCAATAAAGGATTAAGTCCCTTTTCCAGAATCTTGCTTGGTAGCACTTCTGGCCTTTTTGGCGTTGTCATGATTTTAATTGCGCCCGATATGAGTAAGCCAATAGCTATTTATGGGTTTGGTGTTTTTTGCTTTATCATCTTTGTAATGTGCGTCACTAGTGGCAAGATACGTAACTATTTAGGACGCGCAATCGGACTTATCGCATTTTGCTTATCCATTGTATATTTTCTGAGTCAATTGGGTGAGGGCCAATTAATATCAGGGCATAGATCCAAGCCATCTATTTTCAATGCTGTATTGTTTTTCTTTGCTTTCGGCTTCCTTGGTATTTGGTTCGCAGTTAAAGGTAAGTTCCGTGTTGATCATAAAGGATAAGCTCCTGAGCAGTTGTAACCCTAACAACCCAATCAACACACTCACTTCGTTCGCTGGGACGCATACACGCGGGGCGGCTTCGCCATTATGCCCCACATGTCTGCGCCCGTTATTGGGAAGTTATATGTTTAGGGAATGCACCGAGCATGGATGATAAATTTAGAGAAGTAGTAGAGCGATATTTAGAAAAGGCCATTGAAATTGAAAGTGAAACTTCAATGGCTCAAGCGAGCTCATCTATGCTATTTGCGACAGCTTGCTATAACGCTCAAAGTATTATTGCTAACTCATCTCCAAACGAGCTAGATGCAAATATTTCTGAGTATATTGAAATGTACGAGGACATGCTTCGAAACTCTATTGAGCATTATTCAAGTAAATAAACATATAACAAGTGACTATGGTGTCAATTCCTAATTTTAAACCAATTTAGGATCCCACATGACACCATCTCGCACCATTGAATTTATGATTACTACCAGCTTTCGTATGCACGCAATTATAGCTACTTTTTTAGGCTTTCCTGCTTTGACCATCCGTTGATAAAGGTCTTTAAATTTAGAGTTGCACTGAATGGCTGACATCATTGCCATATACATGGCAGTTCTAATTTTAGGTCGGCCGCCACGTATCATTCGCTTACCTTGATACACACCACTTTCACGATTAAATGGGGCTACACCCACTAAAGAAGCTGCCTCTTTGTTGTTCACATAACCTAACTCAGGCATATCACTAAGCAAGTTAAATGCGACCACATTGCCAACACCAGGCACACTTTGGATAATGGCATTTTTTGCTTTGTATTCGTCACATTCCTCAATCAGTTTTTGAAGTTTTAAATCGACTTTATCTATTTGGTTTTTCAGTGCAGTTAAGATAGGTTTTATGAGTGATGATAGTGTTTTTGGCATTATTTGAGAACGATTTTTCTCCATCGTTTGCATACCCATTAACTGGCGTCTTCTCGAGAGTAAATCACTCATCAAGCGCATTTGCTCTGACTTTAAAGATGATAAAGGCGGTTTAATTGCTTCACCAAAGTGAGCGATAAGTTGTGCATCAAGTTTATCAGTTTTAGCTTTTTGTCCGATAGCGCCTGCGAAGCATTTATGTTCACAGGATTAGCAACAACGAAGGGAATATTCGCCTCAGCGCAGGCTATAATAAAAGGCTGTTCAAGACGACCAGTCGCCTCAATAGTAACACGCGTTACTGGGTGTTTTTTTAAGATTTGAATGGCGTGTTTAATGCCACTTTGGTTATTTTCTACAGTAAAATAAATGTCTAAAGGCCTGATATAAATATCGAGTTGTGTTTTACCTGTATCGACACCGACGTTAATTTCATTTTGATTATAAAAAAATAAATTAGACACCCAACTTAAATTTTGCTCTTTTTAAAATTGAAGACTACGTTTTAATCAGTGTAAAAAACGAGCTGGGTGTCTTATGGCAATTGCAAGAAAGCGACAAGTAAGTTTGGTTGATACAAAATACTACCATTGTATTTCACGGTGTGTTCGTCGTGCTTTTTTATGTGGGGAAGACCGTTTTACTGGTCAATCTTAAGAGCATCGACGAGGATGGGTTGAAGATAAGTTGCTTGAATTAGCTAAGGTATTTTGTTTTGATGTATGCGCTTATGCCGTAATGAGCAATCACACCCATTTAGTACTGTATGTAGATGATAAAAAAGCAAATAGGCTGAATGATAAAGCGATTGTTATTCGCTGGCATAAACTCTGTAAAGGCACATTGTTAACGCAAAAATACATATAAGGCGAGAAGCTAAGTAAAGTTGAACTCATCTTTTTTAATCAAACGGTAAATCAATACCGAGAGCGCCTATCAAGTATCAGCTGGTTTATGCGCCTATTAAATGAAAATATAGCGCGTAGAGCAAATAAAGAAGATAACTGCACAGGGAGGTTTTGGGAGGGTAGATTCAAATCGCAAGCTTTACTTTATGAAGCCGCAATTGCAGCGTGTATGGCCTATGTCGATTTAAACCCCATTAGAGCCAAGATGGCTAACACGCCAGAAGAGTCAGACCATACCAGCGCTCAAGTACGCTTAATATGCGCAAAAGAAGGCAAGCAGCCGAAACAACTACTTCGCTTTGCAGGTTTGCCACGTCAAATTATGTCTAAAGGGATGCCGTTTGAGCTTAAATCGTACCTTGAACTCGTTGAGCTAACAGGGCGAATAATGCGAGAGGATAAGCTTGGGCATATAAATAATATGGCCATTCCTTTGTTAGAAAGGCTTAATATATCGCCAGAAAACTGGTTAAAACTTACCACACAATTTACGCGCGTATTTCATGGTGCAGTAGGGAAGCCCACTTCACAAGCAAGTTACTGTGAAAATTTAAAGCGCAAACGGCGTTCAAATATTAGCAATTGCGAAAAGCTACTCGCATAAATTAAAAATTACTCAGTAAAAATTAAAACTGCAATCTTGCAGTTATTTTCATGCGTGTAATTCAGGTTTTGGAATGCTAATGACTTCTTTAATGGATGAAATACAAGTGACTCATGGTTTATTAGCTCGCCTTTTTTTAGTCAGTACAAAATAGTTATCGATTTTGCTATTTGTACCCTTAACTAATAAGGCCCTAGAGGTTTTTAAAAATTGGATTGTTATTTAAAATTCTCTGTTTATTTAAAATACGGATCTAATATATTTTCAATACGATAGGATTTATCGTTTTTTTAACAAAATTATAGAATGTAGATTATTCTGAAGAATAATGCGTGTGTACAATATTTAAACTTTTTAATCCCTTTATTATCAATCTATTGCACTATATATGTTGCTTAATGAAAATATACAATATTTACAAGCCTATTCTATAGGTGTAGTATTTTTAATGATTTATTATTATTTTCACTAAACAACAAGGATCTGTTTATGCACTTATATGAGGAACAGTTTTTAGAAGAGCATGATTACCCACGAGTTTCTAAACCTGCAAAAGTGCTTATTATCGCATCAACTGAACGTTGTGGTAGTCATATGCTTGGTCATGCTTTACATAATACGCATGCGTTCGGTTTTCCCCTAGAATATGCCAATCCTGCTAATTTAAAAAAATGGAAAGAAAAATTTAAAACCGATGATTTTTATGAGGTTTTAGATGAGATACAAAAACGCAGAACATCACCCAATGGGGTATTTGGAATAAAGTTACATTATCAGCACATTGAAGAATTTGGTGGATTTGAACAATTAGTTAATTATTTTCCTGATGCTTATTATGTTTTGTTATCAAGAGAAAATGTGCTTAATCAAGCTGTGTCTTTATCAATAGCAAGCCAAACTGGGGTATGGATTGCGGGGCAAGAGCCTGTAAACGAAAACCCTGAATATGATTACTCGAGTATTGATAAAAGTCTTAAAAGTATTATTAAAAATAACTCGTCTTGGCGATATTCTCTCGCGGCGAGTGACTGTAATTATATGGAAATGAATTTTGATAATGTCAAAAATAATTTGGATAAGACTATTTCTGATATAGCTAAATTTATGGGTGTTTCAGTAAATGTTGAAGATATACCTACTGAACAAGTTACGAGTAAACAAAGTAATAAGCTAAACAAAGAATGGGAAGAACGTTTTTGCTCAGAGTTTAACTTATCAAGTAAATTAATTCCTGAACAAAAACCTGAACTTATAAAAAAGATTAAGAAAAAGGTTAAGAAAGTGTTGTCTTAATTTGTATATTTATAGGTTAAGCGATTTTTTCCTCGTGCTTTTTATATTTAATGGCCCATTAGTAAAAATATACTAGTGGGCCAATTTAATGATAGTCACTTTTAGATAAACCTTTACTGCACTAATAGCTCTTTTCTTACTATTTCCGCGCCTTTGCTCAATGCATTAAGCTTAGCGTTCGCAACTTCGCGCGAAAGCGGGGCCATGCCGCAGTTTGTGCAGGGGTAGAGTTTGTCGGCATCTACAAACTGTAGGGCTTTGCGTAAAGTAGCGGCTACTTCTTCGGGTGTTTCTATTTCATTGGTGGCTACATCAATAGCGCCTACCATTACTTTTTTACCTCTGATCAGTTCAAGTAAGTCCATAGGTACGTGTGAGTTGTGACACTCAAGTGAGATAATATCAATATTTGATTGCTGTAATTTAGGAAAAGCTTCTTCGTACTGGCGCCATTCATTGCCAAGTGTTTTTTTCCAATCGGTGTTGGCTTTAATGCCGTAGCCATAACAAATATGCACAGCAGTTTCGCATTTTAACCCTTCAATTGCGCGCTCTAAACAGGCAATGCCCCAATCGTTTACTTCATCAAAAAATACATTAAACGCGGGCTCATCAAATTGGATAATATCAACACCTGCGGCTTCTAGTTCTTTGGCCTCTTGGTTGAGTATTTTGGCAAATTCCCAGGCTAGTTTTTCGCGGCTTTTGTAGTGGTCGTCATAAAGTGTATCTATCATGGTCATTGGGCCGGGTAGTGCCCACTTTATAGGTTGATTAGTTTGCGAGCGCAAAAACTTAGCGTCTTCTACAAATACAGGTTTTTGGCGGCTAACAGGGCCCACTACGCTTGGTACACTTGCATCGT
Organism: Pseudoalteromonas sp. 2CM28B; assembly: GCF_023161935.1. Classification (NCBI taxonomy): domain Bacteria; kingdom Pseudomonadati; phylum Pseudomonadota; class Gammaproteobacteria; order Alteromonadales; family Pseudoalteromonadaceae; genus Pseudoalteromonas; species Pseudoalteromonas sp. 2CM28B. Next base: position 120,321 of record NZ_JALNTH010000003.1, on the reverse strand, counting down.
AACGGTCGCGTATTTTTACCGTTTTTCGTTTTTCAAAATCAACACCGTTTAGATGCTCTATAAATGTAGTTACAAAATGTTGGCGTGTTTGCTCGCCATCGCTCACTATGTCAATATCAGCGAGTTGTTGTGAGTGAAGTGCAATGCGCAGGGCGTCTTTTTTGCCTTCAATAAGCTCGTTGTTTTGAAGCTTCCACGGCGACCAAAGGGTTTCTGGCTCTGCAAGCCATAAGGGCTTTGGTAAACTGCCAGCTGTAGATGTAGGTAATAATGTTTTCATAATAAGAGTGACCCTTTATTAAAATAAGGTTAAACGTTTGCTGTTGTAAATTGCTCAAGCACTGATTTATACGGTTTTATAAAATGCTCTTCAGCAAACTTGCCTTGCTCGGCGGCTAATTTACTGCGCTCATCTCTGTCGTAAATAATTTGCGTGAGCGAGTGGTCGGCATTTTTTAAATTAGGCTTAAAGGCGTTACCCGCTTTGGCATTGGCGTTATAAATTTCTGGGCGATAAATTTTTTGAAAGGTTTCCATTGTGCTAATGGTGCTTATTAGCTCAAGGTTGGTGTAATCGTTTAGTAAGTCACCAAAGAAAAACAAGGCAAAAGGTGCGGCACTATTTGCAGGCATAAAGTAACGCACCTGTAGGCCCATTTTTTTAAAGTATTGCTCTGTTAACGAAGATTCGTTTGGTTGGTATTCAATACCTAAAATAGGGTGCTCGTTGGCAGTGCGATGATAGGTTTTGTTATCTGACACACTAAGGCATATTACCGGTGGTTTTTTAAAGTGTTGCTTATAGGTGTTTGAGCTTACAAACGATTGAAATAACTTACCATGCAGCTCACCAAAATTATCGGGAATACTAAATTGTGGTTTATTTTTATTATGTTGCTGAAGTAACACGCTAAAGTCGTAGTCGCGAACGTACGATGAAAAGTTATTACCAACAATACCTTCTATGCGCTTGTTTGTTTTGGTATCAATAATATTCGTTTTTAATATTTCTATAGAAGGAAAGCTTTGGCTGTTTTCATCTAAACCAATATCTACAGAAATAATCTCAAGCTCTACACTGTAGCGCTCAGCGGTTGGGTTATCCCAATTAGCAAGGGTGTTAAAGCGGTTGTTGATCATATTTAGCGCTTTTCTTAAGTTTTGTTGGCGGTGTTCGCCTCGTGCTAAGTTTGCAAAATTAGTGGTAATACGGGTGTTTTCAGCGGGTTGGTAGTTTTCATCAAGGCGCTGACTTTTAATATTAAATGTAATGTTTTTACTCATGGTGACTCTATCCATATTGTATATTTAAAACCTGAGCCTTTAGCGTGCCCAAAGGGTGGTTTTGTAATAAACAGGCTTAATGCTTATAAGCGCTGGCCGATGGATAATTTATACGTTGATTGGTGCTTTAATAAAAACGGTTTAATTTCACATAAAACATGAGTTTGATTCATTTATATAAATTAAATGTGTTACTGAGAGAACATAAACCTGTATTTAGGCATCTAAAAAAATAGTGCAGCGTATAATTTATAGGTGTTTAGACGTCTAGATGTGTTTGTTGTAGTAAATTCACGTTACGCATTAATAAAATTCAGGCACGGCTGTAACCCTTATTTTAATTAACGCTTAAAGTTACAGTTTTAAAAATTACTGTAGTTTTACGGAAAGTTTTAGGCACTTATTAATTAAAATAGCGGGTAAAAGGGAGTGGTTTTTAATGCAACAACTAACAATAATACCTGCAGGCATCTATGTGTTGTTCATCTAGGCTTAGTTACACTGATTTAACTAACTTGATAATAATAAAGTACATTATGTACGGACACTAAAATAAATGAACAAACTAAAAAATCTCATTACTCAATTTATAGTGGCAATGCAAAAGCGACCAGGGCTATTGGCTGTATTGGCGTTTTGCTCAGGTGTTGCAAGCTATGTAATGGTTGATAGAAAAGAGTCGTTCTCGCAAGTTATTGCCATTGTTTTACTGGTGAGCTGGTTTTGGTTGATCATCGACAATTGGCTACGCGATAAAGTACAAGAGCGCTTTGGGGTCGCCGTATCTCCTAATGTAATGCGCTTTGCACTGCAAATGGTGCAACAAGAAAGCCTATTTTTTGCGTTACCGTTTTTTTTAGCGGTTACTCAGTGGGATCACCCACAAGCACTCTTTACATCGCTGATTATTATATGTGCCTTTATATCGGTAATAGATCCATTTTACTATAAAAAGTTAGCTAAAAACCGCACGCTGTTTACAGTATTTCATAACTTTGCATTATTTGTGGTTTTGCTTGTTACGCTACCTATTTTATTAAACCTAACTACGAGCCAAAGCTTAGCAATTGCGCTTGTAACCTCAGTGCTTATTACTTTACCTAGCTTAACAAACTTAATGCCTGATGCGCGCTGGTGGCGTTTTCCTATTTTAGTTTTAATCTTATGTGTAATAAGCGCTGGGGTTTGGCAGCTTCGCAGTTATGTTCCGCCAGCAGCCCTGCGTTTAACCGATATTACCTTGGCACACAAAGTAGATGTTGAGCATAAAAAACCGCTAGGTAGCATTGATACTCTTGATTTATATACACTTCATCATGAAGGGTTATACACATGGACCGCAGTAAAAGCGCCAAGAGGCCTAAACGAAAAAATATTTCATGTATGGATACACAATAAAAAAGAGGTCGACAGAATTACGCTCAATATTAATGGCGGGCGAAAACAAGGCTACAGAGCATGGACTCATAAAGTAAATTTTCCGCATGATGCTAAAGGTAAGTGGCAAGTAAAAGTGGTAACTGAGTCTGGGCAATTAATAGGGCTTACGAAATTTATTGTTACACCTTAACGCTATAAATTCGCTGATAATCAACTATAGATTTGATACGCTGTTTTTACATTACTTAATGGATGAGTGTTATGAGCATTGCTTTAGATATTGTTATGTGGCTAATGATAGAAACCATTTTAGGGTTTATTTTGTACTCTACCGGCTGTGCAATTTTAAACGTATTCACCTTTGGTAAGTTTAAAGCTGACATTAAAGATTATATGAGCTTTAAGGCAAATAAAGCTAAAAACGTTTACCTAATATGTTTAGTTGGTTTTAGCTTTTACGCAGCGTTAATTGGTTTTGTTGCTTACCTAAGCCAATAACTTAGGTTTATAACTATATGAAGTTTAATAATCTATTGGTTATAGCGGGGGTTTTAAGTTTTATAGCGTCACTTTTACATATTACCTGTATTTTTGGCGGCCCTGATTGGTATCGCTTTTTTGGTGCTGGTGAGCACATGGCGCAGTTGGCTAAGCAGGGAAGTACGTATCCTACCTTTGTTACTTTAATTATATCAGCCATACTTGCTATATGGGGCATGTATGCGCTCTCTGGCGCGGGTGTTATTTTAAAGCTGCCTTTTTTAAAAACGGCTTTGGTATTAATAACAGGTGTTTATTTACTAAGGGGGATAGCAGGGTTAATCGCTCCTTTTGTAACAACCAGTCAGTTAATTCATCACAACTCCATTGTATTTTGGATTGTAAGCTCAATTGTATGCAGTATTTATGGGCTGTTTTATTTATTAGGTACACTTAAACTTTTCCGAACACATACCTCATTAACCTTATAAATTAAACACAGCGAGCGCTAAAAATAGATTTTTCACAGCTCAGGTTAATCAAGTTATTTACTATGTAAGGAGCAACATGAGTCACGATCACAGCCATCATATTAGTCACTATAATCGCGCGTTTGCTATAGGCGTTTTACTCAATCTTATATTTGTCGTGATAGAAGCCGGGTACGGTTTTTTTGCCAACTCCCTCGCGCTTTTAGCCGACGCAGGACATAACCTAAGCGACGTGGTTAGTTTATTACTTGCGTGGGGGGCAAATGTTTTGGCAAGTAAAGCAGCTACCGACAAGCGCACCTTTGGCTATAAAAAATCAACGGTGTTAGCGTCTTTAATGAGCTCTGTTTTACTTATGGTTGCCCTTGCTAGCATAGCTTGGCATGCCATAGAGCGTTTTGAAAATCCCCAGCCGGTTACAGGCATGACGGTTATAGTGGTTTCGCTTATAGGTGTGGTAATTAACACATTAACTGCGTTGTTGTTTGTGCAGGGGCAAAAGCACGATTTAAATATTAGAGGTGCTTTTTTACATATGGCGGCCGATGCTGCGGTGTCTTTAGGTGTGGTAATTGCCGGCATTGTTATTTTATTTAAAAACTGGCAGTGGGTAGACCCTGTTGTAAGTTTGAGTATTGTCGTGATTGTGTTTATTGGCACATGGGGATTATTTAAAGACTCGCTCAATTACGCCACAGACGCCGTACCCAAAAATATTAGTATAGAAAAACTAAAGCAGTATTTTTTAAGTATTGAGCATGTAACAGGTGTGCATGGGCTACGTGTATGGCCACTAAGTACCACAGAGTCTGCGCTTATTGTTCACTTAGTAACTGACAACAACGCATTAAATAACGACTTTTTAATTGAAGTACAGCACCATTTACATGACCACTTTGACATTGAACACGCCACCATTCAAGTTGAAAGCAGCCAAGGCAGCGCAGGTTGTATGTTTAACCATGGGCATGCTCATGGTTAAACGTTAATTGGTTTTAAAAAATTAACCCTGATAGCTTGTAACAACTTAACGAAAAAATGAGTAGTAGCACGGGTAATATAACCACATTTAAAAGTGTTGAGTTGGTGTATTTTCCCATGACTGATTTTTGATTCACTAACCACACCAAGTACGCGGTAATGATGGGCAGTAGTAATCCATTTGCAGCTTGTGCAAATATAATTACTGCAACAGGGTCAAGCCCCAGTGAGGCCACAAATGCACCAAAAGCTAAAATAGTAATGGCGACTGTTTTAAAACGGGTGTTACTCATTTCGCTTGACCAACCAAGCATGCCACATACCGCATACGCGCCTGCTAATGGGGCGGTTATTGCGCTGGTTAATCCTGCGGCAAATAAGCCAATAGCAAAAAAGTAATGCGCTGCTTCGCCAAGTAATGGCTCAAGTTGCACGGCCATATTTGCTGCACTAATTTTACCGGCATCGGTGCCATAAAAGGCAACAGACGCGGTTGATAAAATGGCAAGGGTGATCACCCCACCGAGCGTAATTGATAAACCTGTATCTAAGTTAGTTTGTTTAATAACAGTGTCTTTATCACTTTTAGAATGATCTTGCGCTGCCAAAACACCAGAGTGCAAAAATAAGTTATACGGTACAATGGTTGTGCCAATGAGGGCCAATACCGTTGTAATTGAGCCACTTGGCATTGTAGGTATAAACCCAGCGAGGACTTTAGCCATTGGTGGCGCAGCCATAATTAGGGTAGATATAAATACCAGGCTCATAAGGATCACCAGCAGTATTAATGCATTTTCTACCACTTTGTGCTTACCACTGTATAAAAGAATAGCGCTACATACAGCAATTAACGGCGTCCATATTTGTGCACTTACCCCTGGGAAAATACCAACTAGCCCCATACTTGCACCACTGAGGTTTCCGGCTTCATATGCAGCGCTACCTACACCAATAGCACTTATTACTAAAAAACTAGCAAGCGCTTTAAGATAAGGGGTTTTAATGTGTGCACGTAACGCTTGTGCTAAATCTTGCCCTGTTGCTACTCCTAATCGAGCAGCCATAGACTGCAACAAAATAGTGGCAATAACCGAAAAAAGTAATGTCCAAATTAATGCAAACCCAAAGTTTGCACCGGCAACACTTGCCGTTGTGATTGTTCCGGGGCCAATAAATGCGGCTGTTACAAGTAATCCTGGGCCAAATCGCATACTGTTACCTTAATATTTGCTTTTAAATTTAGAACAACGTTTTATTATGTTGAACCTAGATTGCTGCCACTTTACGTGCCATGCAGCGAGAGCCCCACCTTGGCTAATTAACCTTAAACTCTGGGTAATTATTTTAATATGATTATCAAAAAGCCGCGTAGGATACCAACTTATATATAGATTTAAAGAGCCAAACGCTTACCTGCTTGTTAATTGCACAATATGCGCGAGTTATATTTATAAATCAGCCATGTGCGTTGCTGGTTTCATATTTTTATCCTACCTTATAGATTGTAAAATGAGCAAGTTACTTAGTTTTTTAATGATGTGAGCCATTTTTTAAATAAATTGTTTAAAAAGGCATCTTTTTATTGCTGAGCTTCGTTAAATAGCACTACTATGCGCAACTTTTTGGTTTTGGACCTTTTAATGAATACTAATTTAAAAATCTTTCACTTGATCTGTATTATGTCGCTGGCTTTAGGTCCGAGTAAAAGCGCTGCGAATGAATTGCTACACGAGCTTGAGGTAGGTGTAGGCGGGAATATAAAAAGCGTTGCACACCCTGACCACGCAAATGAAAAATTAAATATTCATATTCATCCTTTATGGGAAAGCCATTATGTGACAGAAGGGCGCGATAACTTGCCCGGTAGCGCTTTAGTCTCTATTGCGGGCGAAATAAATTACAATGACTTTACGTTTATCCCTTGGTTAGCAACAGACACTGATAATGACTACGATGAGCTAAATTTAAATGCGATTTAATCGACTGAGCTTGCAGAGCACCTAACTTTGTATGCAGGTTACAACCATATAAAAGCACGCGAGGAAGGAGTAAATTCCCATGATAATGAGCTTAGCCTAGATATAAGCTATGCATATGATTGGGATATACATGCAATGGCGAGTATTTACCACTCGTTATCGCTCAGCGGCTCTTTTATAGAGCTGGCAATTACAAAAGAGTATGCATTTAGTGATTTAATGCGATTGGAGCTGCAAACTGCGGCGGGTTTTAATAGTGGTTATGTAAGTGATGGCCACAATGGCCTTAATAACGTAAAACTTGCTGCTAATTTATCTTATCAACTATTAAATAATGTCATGCTATCTGGCTATGCCAGTTACAGCGTTGCAATAAACAAAGATGCTGCACACTATAGCGGTGATGAGCATTTACGCTCCTTATTTTGGGCAGGACTTGGTGTTAGTTATCAATTTAATTAAGTGGAGATTAGGCGTTAGCATTAAAGCGTAAGTGATGGGTGCCACCCTTATTAATTTTTGTTTAGAGTGCTAAAAATTGTGCAAACAAATAAAAGTCTCGCATTTTTAATATGTTTTAGGTTTAAGGTATAGTGGGTACAACACTCAATTAAGGAGGCTTTTATGAAATTTTTAGTTTTTTTAGGCACCGTTCGAGATAGCACACCCCCTAAGCCAGCACGATTAGGAGAGCGAGTAGCTGAGTCATGCCTCAAATGTTTAAACCAGCGCTACAGCGAGCACGAGTTTGAGCTTATAGACGCGCTCGACTTTCCTTCAGAGGATGTATTTAAACCTCATTTTGCCTATGCAAAAAGCCAAGCTCCAGCACATTTAACAGCCTTAGCAGATAAAATTACCCAAGCCGATGGCTATATAATGGTAAGCCCAGAGTACAATCATAGTATGAGCCCGGCATTAGCTGATTTGCTAAACCATTTTGGCAGTTCTTTGTTCTCGTATAAGCCAAGCGCTATTGTCACCTATTCGGCAGGGCAATGGGGAGGGTTACGTGCCGCAATTAGTTTACGTACCTTTTTATCAGAACTTGGGTGTTTGCCAGTCTCTGCAATGGTTCATGTACCAAAGGCACAAGAGGTGCTAAATAGCGATGGTTCAATGCAAGAGGGCGAAGAAGAAAAATCGTGGTTTAATTATTATTCGCGTACTTTTAGCCAACTGATGTGGTGGGCACAGGCGAGCAGCCAACATAGTAAAAACGTAGATCCCCACGCTATGTTAAAAAGTTTTAAAACAGCGCCATCTCAGCGAAATGCACCTTAAAAAATGTATTAAGGTGCGCTTTTATATGTGCACTGTTTTTATATACAGTGTTTTGCTCGGTTAAAACAATAAGCTAATTGATAAGCGGGCTGTGCGAGGCTCAATAGGATGAAAGTGATTGTCTTCTACACCTTGTGCAGGCTCGCCCGGTAAGCGCGAAGCGTAGTAGTAATCTATATCGTGATCGGTACTATCAAATAAATTCAGTAGTTCAAAATCGACTTTCCAGTGAGTTTGTTTATAGCTAATAGCACTATTTACAACCGTTAATGGTTCAGAGCGAATATCACCCGAGTCAGAAAGCATCCGTTTACCAATATGGCGCACTCTAAACGATGATTGCCACAATTGCGTTATATGCCAATTTAAACCTGCACTTGCAACAACAGGTACTGCGCCTTCTATATAGTTTTTGTCAGAGTTTATATTTAATCTTGAATGAGTAAACGAGGCTTCCATGTCTAGACTAAAGCGCTCATTAATCCAATAATACGCGCTTAGCTCTAGACCATAACGTTTTGATGCATCACTGGGCTCTGTATTACCCGCATCACCTACAAATAAAAGCTCTGAGTCGAGTGTAAGCCACCATAAAGCGGCGGATAAATTAACGTTTTGATCATCGGCAAAACGCAGGCCTAGTTCAGCACCTTCACTTTTTACCAGTAAATCTACTTTTTCGGCATTTTGTTGGCTAACAGGGTCAATATTAATGGTAGTGCCGCGGGCATCGTTTGAATGAAACGACTGCCCCCAGTTTGCATAAGCGACTAACAAATCAGTAAGTTTATAATTTAAACTGCCTTTAAAGCTTACTAAGTCATCGTTTGCTTTGCCCGAATTTACCCGTGTAATACTGCTAACATCGGTATCAAAATAGTCGTACCGCACGCCTGCAGTGGCCTCTAATTTAGGTGTGAAAAGTATTTTTGTTTGCCAATAACTCGAATAGCTTGTTTGTTTTATTGCATCTTGTCTTATTGTATTGAGTCTCTCTCGCGCTTTAGTGTTATAAAGTCCTACCTTGTCTATATCGTCATGGCGAACCTCAAGCCCTGCAGTGTGCTGCATATTTAAACCTGCAGAAAGGGAGTCAAATTGATAACTTAGCTCACCACCATAAATAGTGCGGCTATCTTGTTGGTTAAACTGATCGCCATTTATAGGGTCGTTTAAAAAATAGCTAAAGTTAGAAAACAGCGTTAAATCGTAATCTATGGCATAAATACTGGTTTTTATATGCTTGCCTTGCCAAACACTTGATAGGCTATAGCGACTCGAACTCCCCCCAAGGGTGGTATCAAGCGACCCTAAGGGTGACGTTATATTTTGTGACACTGCGCGCTGTGGAATTTGATCGGCTGATTGCCATGTGTTGTCGTAAGCCATTGCTGTAATAGATAAATCTCCATTTAAAGCTTTGCCAACATAACGAAGTAGGGCATTTTTTTTATTTACGTTTTCGTTTATATCATCCCATGGGCCATCGTAGCCTTGCCACTCAGCTGCTGCTATTAACTTGGCATTAGATACATCAACTGCACTAAGCACTACTGCACGTTTATAGTTATCTTCACCAATGCTTAGCTCTATTTGCTTGTGCTTTAAGTTATTAGCTAAATTAAATTGCGCACTCCCAGCACTTGAAAAGTCCCCTTGTGTAGCGCTGTATGATCCTTTTTGGTAATTAATAGTTGAAATAGCTTCTGGAATAATAAAATTAAGATCGGTATAACCTTGCCCGTGTCCATGGCTTCGCATATTTATGGGCATGCCCTCAATGCTGGTGGCAAAGTCGGTGCCATGATCTAAATTAAAGCCTCTAATAAAGTATTGATTAGCCTTACCCGAGCCACTGTGTTGTGTAACCGCCATGCCTGGAATAAGCTCTAACATTTCGGCGCTTCTGAGCATGGGGCGCTGCTGTATTTCTCCCTGACCAATAATACCGCTTGAGGCACTGATAGACTCGCCAATTAAACCATTTCTATGTCCATAAACAGTAAGGGTCTCTATATTAGCGTAGGTGCTAATGCTATATAACGTGCTCAGTGTAAGTAAAGCTAATCTCTTCATCGCTAAAATCCCTATGTATTTACTATCTAAAATAAGCAGATAGTTTAAATACGGCTTAGCTAATCGATTGGATGCAACATTTGTTAGCAAGGTGTAATAGTGCATGTTTAGCACTTGGCTAGTTAGCTCTTTAGGTATTAGTAAAAACTACCTAGTGAGTATTGTAATCTGGCTATATAACACTAATAATCATGTGGCTAACTCACTATTTAACCTATAAAACAAAGAGCCTGTATTGAAAGCCAAAGAAATTCGCAATTTTTATATTAACGAAGAGCAATCTGTTTATTTGCTGTCACATAGAGATGCCAAAAAACACCGTCAATGGCTTAATATTTGTATTAAACAACTGAGTGCGCTTGGGTATAAAAATGTAGAGATGATTGGCTCAGGGGCGTTTGGGTTTGTGTTTGCTGGCAATGACGAAAACGCCTTACCTTGGGTGTTTAAGTTCTCGCGTATTACGCTTGCCCAAAGCGTACGCGACCGCCTAGAAGACGAAGCGTATATGCTCTCGCAAATTAATAACCCCCTAGTGCCCACCTTTTATGCTTTTGAGCGTATAAAAAAGCAAGGTATTTTAATGATGGCCCGCGCCATTGGAGAAGACCTTGAAAAAGTATCGCTAAAAAAAGGGCGTTTTAGTGCCGCCCATATTATGCAATTAGCGGTGCGGCTGCGTAATGTATTAATAGATTTGCGTAATCATAAAAATGGTTTAACCCCTAAACCTATAGTCCACGGCGATATTAAACCTTCTAACTTAGTATGGGATGAGCAAAGCGATGCGCTGTCTTTAGTTGATTGGGGAAGCTCTGTTTACGCACAGGTTGATAGTAAGGGTGAGCCTATAGCCAGTAATTTTATGGATTTAATGTCGGGAGATTTAAGCACTACTAATGCCAGGATGGGCGATGTGTATTTTATAGGTGATGCGCAAATGTCGGGTGAGCAGTCATCACCACGCTTTGATGAACAAGGCGTGGCTTCTACTTTATATGCACTTGCCTCCGCTCAGTCGTGTCGTTTTGGTGCGCAAGCCATTCCTGCAAGCTCGCTTGGCTTACCCAAAGAGCTTGCCAATGTAATTGATGGCATGCTGTCTAAAAATAAAACCATACGCGATGGCGCAGGCGATTACTTTATCCGTAACATTACCAAAATGGCTAAGGCGTATTTACCTGAGCTTAAAAAAGCGGAGCCTCGTCCTGCTATTCCGTATTGGTTTGGTAAAGGCGATAAGCCCGACACCGTAGTATATAGCTCGCGAAAACAGTTTTTACGACAAGCCGATCATAATCAACAATTGCTTGATGTAAACGATGCTCAATTAGACCGCTACTATAAAGAGTTTTTGTTTGATACCGGCGATACCGAAAAAGCCTTTTTGGCCTCTATCAGCCGCCTAGCTAAATATCCGGTAGTGGGTGGATTGAGCTTTCATTGGAAAGATGAGTCGTTGTTTGTTGAGTCATCGCTTATTATGCATGATGAAAGTTTAAAAACAGCCTTTACCGATGCCATTAATAATACCGTGATGCTTGCACAAGCAATAAGTCAAAAAGGTTTATTTAAGTGTTGTTTATTTGATGCGCGTAAAACTATTCAGTTAGAGCGAGATGGAACCGGGGCGTTTAAGTTTGATAACCTCCCTGAGCTTGATTATGAAGTTGTCAGTATGAAGGCAAACGAAATTGCACGTCCACATTCTTACTTTGAAGATGGTAAAGACCCTGATGAGCAGCTGCAACTGCCTAAAAAAGTGATTAGATGCGTGTTTGAGCTAAACCAAATTCATCATACTGGCTGTATTATATTTGAAGCCCTGCCAGATAGAATGAAAATACACCATTACTATCGCTTACTCGATGAAAGCAAAGAAGTAGAGTTTAAACGGTTACTTAATAAATTAATGCAGTATGCAGTTAACATTACTGATGTAGGGGTAGCAGGATTTATGAAGCTTCCTTATAAAAACACCCGCGAATTTTCGCTTTGTGAAAAACAACCAGAGAATTTCTTTCCTAAAAATCCAAAATTATTAGCGCAATAAATTAAAAAAGGGCAGCTTAATATTAAGTCTGCCCTTGGCTACTTAATTGTTAGTTTAAAACACTGTGCTAAAAGGCGTACGCGGTGTTAAGGCAAACTGATTAGTCATTTTTTGCTGTTTGTTAGTGGCGGTAATGTGGTACTTATTTAAATCAGAATTTTGACTAAATAACCTTACGTTTAATTTTAGCTGTGCGCTTATATCGGGCACTGTATATCGGCCCGTAATCGTTATGTACTCAATGTTATTAGTATCAGTATGCGACACTTCAGGGTTTAGTAATAAGCCCTCTAAAGAAAACTTATAATGATGATCGTTTAAATAAACCCCTCGCATTATGGTTTTGCTGATTTGCTTTTTATGGGCGTTGAATTCATCCATAGATACTTTTTTATTTAAATCATCATCAAGGTTATTAAATGCAGAAATAGGCAGCGAGAGCACAATAAAGGCATGGTTATCAATCACGTTTAATGTTCCGTGTTGAGCCACCATTAAATGTGCATAAACAACCGGTGCTATAACAATGTTGGCCACTAAAATAAGCGCAACAAGTGCTTTTTTATGTAATTTCATCATGCTCACTTTGCCTATAAGTAAATTTATAGCTCGCCTTTAACACAGCGTTGAAAAAACGGATAAGTATCGGTTGCATAGTAATGGTATATGCCTTGTGGAAATTCAGGGGTAACACCAAAGCGCCCGTTACACTCATCTAAATCGCCAGAGCCAGCTACATACTCCCAATCTTGTGCAAAAGTTCCCAGTGGATAAATATCGGTAGAAGGGCGGTTATCGCTCACAGTACTAATATGTTGGTAGCTACCTGTCATCACTTTAAGTGACGAACTTGCATCATCTGCGGTGCTATAGCCATAACGCGCATAAATAGGAAACCCATCAGCCGCCCATGCAATTAGAGTCATTGTTGAGCTGTTGCCGCCTCTAAGGGAGATAAACCCCTCAGGCATGCCATGATAATGATATGTGCCATCGGGCTGTACGTGTGCGTTGTTATCGTCAGTACCAAAACTAAAGGTATCTTGGCTTAGTGCTTCAATACTCCAGTTGCCACTGTTATCGCCAAGCGAGCAATTATCGCCAGAGTCATCACAACTGCCGCCGGTACCAGCATCAATTTTAACGCCATTTAGTACTATGCCTAACACGCCTCGAGGGCCGCCCATTAAGGTTGCTGTATCGCTTTGTTCAGGCGTTAACGTAAAGCTCTCACTCACTGTTTGCTCAGAAATAGTGTTTGGATTATCGGGGTTAGGAAACGTGCCCACATAATGATCGGGAATGCCATTAGCAACTACATCGCGTGTTGTACCTGTGCATGCCCAATCAGCAGAGCTGGTGTTTTGCACTGATGTTGAGTCGTTGTATTCATTGTAACTGTATTCACATAGCACTTGCTCGGTTGAGCTGGTGCCACTTGTTGCTGTTGTGCTGTCACTGCTTGAACTTGTACTTTCATCAGTGGCGGTTGTTAGGTTTTGCTCATCACTGCCACATGCAACAAGAGAAGAAATTGCTGCGCTTAATAACGAAATTTTTAATAGTTTAACTTTATTACATAGAGAGTGATTCATCATACACTGCCAATTAAGTACTAATTGACGCTATTTTTGATCTTAAATGTGCAAGCAATGTGCAAAAATAAATCAACATTGAGTATGTTTGTTAATCAGGTGATTTTACTTAAGCTGCATGTATTATAAAATCAGTGCATTAACAGCCTAAAGTAAAGAATGGTGTAATGGCAAAATCAAAACCTGAGGTGTCGATTCAAAGTTGTGGGATTTATTCTACTTGGGATAGCAAAAGTAAAGCATTGCCACAAATTGAGCAATTTACTACCAATGTAATTGCCAAGCTTGATGTTGAATTTGGTTTAATAATTAATATTAAAAAAGCAAAAGGCGAAAAACTTCACTTTTGCATCTATCACCCCGATATACCAGACAGTAATGGCGAAATAATGCCGCCCTTTGAAGGCGTTGAATACATTAAAGAGAACGACTGGCAGTTTTATTTAGGTGATACGCTGTGGGAGCCTATTGAAAATAAATTAGGTGATTGGCGAATGACACTCACCCTTAATAATAAAATTATTGCCGATAAAACATTTAACGTTGCACTTGAAGAGCAAGGCTCTGTTAATGATTTTTGGCGTAAACGAGGTTACTAAGCCCTAAAACTGCAGAGCTAAAAAAAGCCAATATACATTGGCTTTAAAAATATAACTTAACCTGAACTCTGGTTAAGAGATATACCAACATAATTTATCATGATGATCTTTAAGCTTAATTCTCTAGCCAGCGGTTTTCGGTGAAAACAAGGCGAATTTACGCGTCAATAGCTAGCCTATTGCAAGTAAATTCAACGCTGTTAGCGCTGAAAATAGCTGCTAGAGATAGATTTATTATCCAGAGTTGAGGTTAACTTAGTTACCCCACGGGTTAGTTGCATTTGAGCGTTGTTTTCGTGCCCTGGCGCGTTGTTTAGTGGCCTTTTTTTCCATAATTCGCTTTGCATCACTAAAACTTAATTCGCACGGCTCCCCCGGTTTATGATCCGCAGGAATGACTCTATCTCGTGGCGGTAATTCGTATTGCACGTCGTCGGGTTTAGGTAAGTTTTTAAGGCGGTATAGGTAAAAGTTATCTACCTTTTCTTGTGCCCATTGTGTTTTACGTAAAAACTTAACCGCCGATTTAATATCAGGATTGTTTTTAAAACAGTTTAATTGCAAATAAGCGTGTAGTAGCTCCCACCCATATTGCTCAACCAGTTCTTCAACCACTTGCTCTAATTTTACGCCTTGCAGTGGGTTATTACTGTAAAGATCTTGGTTGCTCATAGGTGTTGCCTCATTAATAAAAATACAAATGCCATTATAAATTTAATAACGAGGCTTTAATAGATAAAATTGCTTAACTTTGGCAATTAACAACTACGCGGCCGCGAATTTTACCTTCCATAAGTTGCTCGGCATTTTCGATTACTTGTTCAAGTGTAATTTCGGTTGAAATTTTATCAAGGTAATCGGCTTTAACTAAGCTTGCTAGTCTGTCCCATGCTTCTACTCTGTCTTTTTTAGGGCGCATAACGCTGTCTATACCAATTAAAGATACACCACGTAATATAAAGGGCGCTACAGAAGCGGGTAAATCCATGCCTTGGGCTAAACCACACGCAGTAACCACACCACCGTATTTAAGCGATGCACAAATATTAGCAAGTGTGTGGCTGCCTACCGAATCTATAGCACCCGCAAAGCGCTCTTTTTGAAGTGGCTTACCTGGGTTTGAAAGCTCATCGCGGCTAATAATTTGTGACGCACCTAGTTCTTTTAAGTAATCGCTTTGCTCCATTCTTCCTGTTGCAGCGGTTACGTTATAGCCTAGCTGATTTAATAAATAAATAGCAAAGCTGCCAACACCACCGTTTGCACCGGTCACTAATATTTCGCCATCACTTGGAGTGATGCCTTGTTTTTCAAGGGCAATAACACTCAGCATTGCTGTGTAGCCTGCGGTGCCAATTTGCATTGCTTGTTTTGGCGATAGCGCTGCAGGGAGGGGGATTAACCAATCACTATTAAGCGATGCCTTTTGTGCAAGGCCGCCCCAGTGTTTTTCGCCCACACCAAAGCCATTTAAAATTACATTATCGCCAACAGTAAATTCATCCGTACTTGTTTCACTTACTGTGCCCACTAAATCGATGCCTGGCACCATAGGAAAACTGCGCACAACAGGGCCTTTACCTGTAATGGCTAACCCATCTTTGTAATTGAGTGTGCTGTAAAGTACATCAAGTTGCACGTTTTGATCTGGTAGGTCACTTTGCTGCACTTCACTAAGCGCCGCAGCGTAGTTTTCGTCTTTCGTAATTACAATAGCTTTAACTGAGTTACTCATAACATATCCTTTTAGACCGATCGGTTTTTAATGGCTAAATAAAATGCGCATTAGGTAAGTAATGCGCGTAAAAACATTTCTGTATACAACGTAAGGGGTTTACTTGATTGGGTAAGTTTAGCTCGCATAACGGCGCCTTCCCAGCCAATCCAAAAATATTCACTCATAAGCTGCGTATCAACAGTTTTAGCAATCGTGCCTTGTTGCTGTGCTTCATTTAAACACAGCTCAACTTGCTGCTGCCATGCTACGTAGCTTTGTAGTAGGCGGATTTTAAATTCATCACTTAAATGATTTAGCTCTTGATTTAAATTGCCGACCAAACAACCGCGTTTGTACTGGTATTTTTGCATGCCCATAATGGCGCTTTGCGTAAAGTGAATTAAGCGCTCCAGGGGCGGTGTATTGCTATCGGTTAAATATTTTTTGAGCTTAGTAATAAAGTAGTCATCGTAGGCATTAACTAAAGCAATACCAAACGCTTCTTTACTTTTAAAGTAATGATAAAACGAGCCTTTAGGGACGCCGGCTTTTTTTAAAATGGTATCAAGGCCTGTTGCGCTAAAACCAAATTCAGTTAAGGTTTCTAGGCCAACCCTAATAAGGTGCGCTTTGGTATCGGCGTTTTCGCGAGGTATTTTAGGGGGTCTTCCGCGCCGTGCAGGTGCTTGAGCAGTATTCATTATAAGTAACCCCTAATAGCATTTTTTAAGTTAACCCATATTAGACCGATCGACTTTAATTAATCAAGCACAAATACCAATTGTTTAAAAATAAATCGTTAAAGCTGTTTTTTAAACAAAAGGGCAAATTGCAATAAAATTGTCATGATTACATTTTTGTTTGGAACTTAGCCAAAAAAGCTGTGTCGGATAAATAGGTCGTGTTAATTTTTGCTGGTTAAATTTGCAGTGGTGTTTGGAATTTAGATAAGGCGATAATGCACCATAAATACCAACTATATGCTGCCCATTAGGTGCTTTCATTAAGCAGTTATTTAATCGCTCTAATGGATATATTTAAATCAGCAAAGTAGAACACGCCTTAGCACATAAGTGCATTTAAGCGGTTAGATAGCCGTATTGTAAATTAAAGAAGCAGTAAGAAATGAGGTGGTACGACCACTGTGTTTTTATTAATGTTAAATTATTTTTGCATCAGCACGTTAGTTAATGTCAAACAAATTAATTAATTTTGCTATTTGAATTTAACATTTTTATTAACTATTCATTAAATGTAGATTTCACTAATGCTACAAAATTTATAATTAAAAAAGGTGAGGATATTACCGATGAAGAGACAAAAAAGAGATCGTTTAGAAAGAGCTCATTCTCAAGGTTTTAAAGCAGGTTTAGCCGGGCGCTCAAAAGAGCTATGCCCTTATCAGCAAATCGATCCTAAGTCAGAATGGTTAGGCGGTTGGCGTGAAGCAATTGAAAACCGAAACATGTATAAAACCTAATTCATCAAATAAGAATTAACGTAAAAAGGCCTCCAATTGGAGGCCTTTTTGCATACATTACTAATTTTAGAATGCGCTTGTGTCTTGAAATAAGCCCACTTTTAAATCTTTTGCTTCGTAAATTACGCGGCCATCTACTTCAACTGTGCCATCAGCCATGCCCATAAATAATTTACGCTTAATTACACGTTTCATATCAAGGCGGTACGTTACTTTTTTAGCGGTAGGTAAAATTTGACCGGTAAATTTAACTTCACCCACACCTAAAGCACGGCCTAAACCTGGGCCACCAGACCAGCCTAAGAAAAAGCCAACGAGTTGCCACATAGCATCTAGCCCTAAACAACCTGGCATAACTGGGTCGCCTTTAAAATGGCAATCGAAAAACCATAGGCTTGGGTCAATATCAAGCTCAGCTACAATTTGGCCTTTACCGTGCTCGCCGCCATCAGCAGTGATTGAAGTAATACGGTCCATCATTAACATGTTGTCGCTTGGTAAACGGCAGTTACCTTCACCAAACATTTCACCTTGACCACATAGGATCAAATCTTCTTTTGTATAGCTATTTTTAGGTTCCATAACACTTATCTTCGCTTAGAAATTGCCAAGTACTTTAGCGTACACTTGTACGCTAAACAACTCGGAGCAGTTGAAAAAAAGACTTTTTTGCGTGATTTATCGCCAATCAGTAGTGGCGATTGCTTTTTGCACTATAAAACCGCGCAATTACAATCAGAAATCATTATAATTACCCCTGACTTATAACCAGTTTAAAGGAAGTTTATGATCCTTTTTGTTAACTCACTAACAGTGATTGATTTTTCTTACTTATGTAACAAACGCGGCGCCGTTGGCGAGAGCTGGATTGTTGACTTAACGTTGCATGGCAAGCTAAATGAAGAGTCTATGGTGTTAGACTTTGGCTTAGTTAAAAAGCAAATTAAAGGCATAATTGACGACTGTTTAGACCACAAATTAGCAATTGCTAAAGGTTTAAATGGCACAGTACAAGAATTTGATTCGCACAAAACGCTCGATTGCACATTTGGTGATAACCACCATTTAGCCATGAGTGCTCCGCATCAAGCTTATTGCATGATAGACGCGCCAGAAATTAGCGTTGAATCAGTGACTGAATTTTTAATCGACACTATTTTACCAAAACTGCCAGGAAACATTGAAAAAATTGAGTTGTCGCTTAAACCAGAGCACAGCCAAAGTTTTTATTATCATTACAGCCATGGCCTTAAAAAGCACGATGGCAACTGTCAGCGTATTATTCATGGCCATCGTTCGCAAATTGGTATTAGTTTAGATGGTATGTCTATGCCACGCTTACAAAAGCAATGGGCAGAAAAATGGCAAGATATTTACTTAGCCACACGTGAAGACCAAATCACAGCAAGCGAATTAAAACACATAAGCGCTAAAAACGATGATGTGTGTTTTGCTTATACCGCTGCACAAGGTTACTTTGAAATGGCGATTAGCGAGTCACGCTGTGACATTTTACCTGTTGATACAACGGTTGAATGTATTGCTCAACACCTTGCTGAGCAAGTTAAGGCAGAATACCCCGACAAAGACGTAAGAATTACCGCATATGAAGGCGTAGGAAAGGGATCGATTAGTTATGCTTAAAACTCTTTTAGCAACAGCGCTTGTAACCACAACTAGCTTTAGTGCATTAGCGCTTGAGCTAAAAGGGCACCTAACGCAGGGCGGCTTAGTGACTGGCAAGCTTGAAAATGTAAAGTCGGTATCGCTAGATGGTAAAACATTAAAGTTATCAGACTCTGGCGATTTTGTGTTTGGCTTTGGTCGCGATGCGAAAGCAAAACACGTCCTTACGTGGGTAGATAATAATGGTAAAACACACACGCAAGATTTAATGATCACTAAACGTGATTATAAAATTGATAAAATTACCGGTGTGGCTAAAAAGTATGTGTCGCCCCCTAAAGAAGTAAGCGCACGTATTAGCCGTGAGGCGCAAGCAATACGTAAAGCGCGCGCAGTTAACTCTGATTTACAGTACTTTTTAGACCCGGTATTAAAGCCTGCACAAGGACGTATATCGGGTGTTTATGGTAGCCAACGTTATTTTAACGGCGAACCGCGACGCCCACATTTTGGTTTAGATATTGCCAATAAAACCGGCTCACCTGTTTATGCTCCGATTAGTGGCACCGTGGTGTTTGCTGATCCCGATTTATACTACTCTGGCGGTACGCTTATTATTGACCATGGCCATGGCGTTACCTCTACATATATTCATTTAAGCAAATTAGATGTAAAAGTAGGCGATACAATAAGCCAAGGCGACAAAGTGGCCGAAATAGGTGCGACAGGGCGTGTAACAGGCCCACACCTTGATTGGCGTTTTAACTGGGAAGGCGAGCGCCTAGACCCAGCATTATTGATGCAAGATAAGCTTGCTAATAAAAAGTAGATACTATGACAGACATTAACCGCGATGCAATTATTGCAAAGCGTATTGAAGACTCAACGACCTCGGTTACTAAAACCGTGTTTCCTGGGCGCACTAACCATCACAACACATTATTTGGTGGCGATGCGTTAGCATGGATGGACGAGGTTGCTTTTATTGCCGCCACTCGCTTTTGCCGAAAGCCGTTAGTGACTATTTCATCTGATAGAGTTGATTTTAAAGAGGCTATTCCAGCGGGTACTTTTGCTGAGCTAATTGCTAAAGTTGTGCATGTGGGCAATACATCACTTAAAGTGGATGTGGATATTTGTTTAGAAACCATGCATAAAGATGATAAGCACTCGGCGATTTCAGGCAGCTTTACTTTTGTAGCCGTAGATGATGACCACAGACCGACACCGGTTGTGTGCGATAAAATGATTTACGGTTTTGAATAAATAAATATTAAGGCAAGCAGCCTTTAAATAAGCATCTTTATTAGGTGCTTATTTAATTACAGGAAAAGAACACATCATACTAGTTAATTGTAAAAGCAATCTTAGCAGCTATAAAAATATATAGATTAAGTCAGCAAAGAGGGAGGTATAAAAAAGGCATGAAATACATGCCTTAAAAATAATGAATTATACACACTATAAGTGCAGAGGTGCTAAAGCACCATAGCCGCAATCCAACCAAATATAAGTAATGGAATATTAAAATGTATAAAGGTGGGGATCACGGAATCTCGTATATGGTCATGTTGACCATCGGCATTTAAACCCGAGGTTGGCCCAAGTGTAGAGTCAGAGGCAGGAGAGCCCGCATCACCTAATGCACCCGCTGTACCAACTAAAGCCGCGGTCGCCATAACCGAGAAACCTAAATCTAAACATAAAGGAACAAATAAGGTAGCTATAATTGGCACTGTAGAAAACGAACTACCAATACCCATTGTTATCAATAATCCCACCAATAAAATAGAGCCCGCAGCGAGGGGCTTATTGCCATCAAATAACGCCGCGCCACTGTGAACTAAACTTGCTACATCACCGGTTGCTTTCATTACTGAGGCAAACCCTTGAGCCGAAATCATAATAAAGCCAATCATCGCCATCATGGCGACGCCTTTACTAAATACGTCGCCGTTTTCTTCCCACTTAACAACACCAAATACACTAAATATCATCACGCCAACAAGGCCGCCTAATATCATAGAGCCACTTAGGTTTTGTGCAACCAATGATGAAAGTACAGCAAACAAACCCACGATCATCACTTTTTTTGGTTTCTCAATCTCGGTAGCTTTACTTTGTGTTGTTAACGGTTGCGCTTGGTAGTCACGGCGCTTTGCGTAACTTATAAACACCGCGATAATTAAACCAACCAACATACCGCAGGCAGGAATAATCATTGCCATAGGCACTTGTGTGTTAACTATGTCTAGGCCGTTATCAACTAAGTTTTTATGCAAAATAGAGTATAAGTAAATGCCACCAAATCCATAAGGCAATACCATGTAAGAGGTAGCTAAACCAAAAGTTAATATACAAGCAATGGCGCGGCGGTCTAAACGTAGTTGATTAAACACAACCAGCAAAGGGGGGATTAAAATAGGTATAAAGGCTATGTGCACAGGCACTAAATTTTGAGATGAAATAGCGCAGCCTAATATAATTAATAAAATAAAATAGCTTAAAAAGGTTTCGCTGCCTGCACCTTGTGCATTCACTTTGTTTAATAGCTTTTCGGCGAGGATACGGGTTAATCCCGATTTTGAAATAGCCACAGCAAAGGCACCTAACATTGCGTAACTTAGTGCAATTTCAGCGCCGGCCGACAAACCAGAATTAAATGCATCAACACTTTCTTTTATTCCTAAACCCGCTGTTAAACCAGCTACAAGTGCACTAATTATCATAGCTACAATGACATTTACACGGGCTAAGGAGAGCCCAAGCATTAAAATAACGCCTATAACAACCGCATTCATAGTTTTCTCTATTTTGAAGATTTAATTAATTTTATCAGATCTTTAGCCTGATTTTTACGTTCTTTAGTAAAAGGTTTTTTAGCGTAGCGCACTTGGTTAAATAAATAGCTAAATTCGCTTAAAGGTTCCGCAGTATCAGGGCTTTGCTCAGCAAAGTATATTAACTGCTGATTAGGTGAATAATGACTAGGCGCCGCTATGTCGTTTTTATCTGCCCAGTGCTTAATTGCCTCAAATTCTACAACTAACGGCGGCCGTTTACTTTTATTGCGTGGCCAATTTAAATAAATAAAGTAAGCAGCAAAGCTAAAAGCAAGCCCTAAAATAACCGCTAAAGGTACCAACCAAAGATGTTTACTACCAAAAAGTGATTTTAAAAAGTTGCTTTGCTTTTCTTCGTCAAAGCCAAGTACCCAGCTAGTCCATTGGTAATCAAGGGTTTCTAGTTTGAGCCTTAACCAATTAACGACTGCAAAGTTACTTAAACTCACTAAACCAAAATCGAGATTACTTTTAAATTCATCATTGAGTTCTTCGTTTTGCGAAAGTGAACCATTTAAACGCTCGGGGGCGACCACCGCAGTGGCATCAAAAATTTGCCACTGATTATTAATATACACTTCAACCCAAGCGTGGGCATCGTATTGGCGAACCGATAAATAGTTATTTGTTTGGTTTTTTTCGCCACCTAAATAACCGCTGGCCAAGCGCGCGGGAATACCGGCGCTTCTAAAAATATACGCTGCTGCACTGGCGTAATGGCCGCAAAAGCCGCGTTTTTTATCAAATAAAAATTGATCAATAGTGCTGTCACCGGTCATTGGCTCGGGGGTTAACGTGTAACTAAATTCTTGTTTAGCAAAGTAGCTAAGCAATGCATTATAAAAGTCGCTTTGCGAGGTGGTTGATTGTTTAAGTTTGGCAGCAAGCTCGGCTGCTTGTTGGTTTGTTTGGTTATTTAAGCGTGTGTAATAAGCGGTTTGCCAATCTGAAAGTTGCTCTGTACTCAGTGCTGCACTTGATACCTGATACTGCAAGCTTTTAGCTTGATATTGTTTTTTTCGAAGTAGCCCCAGCGCATTACTTTCAACATTTTTATTGTTACTGGTTGCGTAATCAAGCCCATATAACCATTTTTGATTAGCAGGCTCGGCAATAATAGTGTAGGTATTTTGTACTGCAATTTGTTTATTGGGATCTGCGCTTTGATTATTATATTTTAATAAATCAGATGTTTTCCACGCTTTACCATCAAAGGTATCGTGCACAAGTGCTCGCCAATAATAAGGTGAGGCGGGCGTGTCGTTATCAAAACGCGCTCTAAAAACAAGTTCATCAGAATTAGACAGCTTTGCAATATCAAACGGGTCTACCTGTTCAGAAAGCCCTGTTTTAGCAAGCTTGGGCCCAGGTAACTGCCAAAAAGCGGGCATTTTAGGTAAAAACAACAACAAAAATATAGCTAAGGGCAAAGCAATAAATAACAGCTTAGCACTTTGTTTAGAGGCTAATTTTAAACTATGAGAAGATTCAATTAAGCTCAATACAGCAAAATTGAGTAAAAATAGGGTGCTCATGGTTAAGGTGGTTATTATGCTTTGGTTAAACAAATACGCCGATGAAATAGAAAAAAACGTGAGTGTGACAATAATATGGTAATGTTTTTTTGTTTTAGCCTGCAGTAATTTAAAAATACTAGAGAGCAATAACATAGCAACAAACAATATGACTGTATCGCCTATACCTATGGTGTAAATCATTAATATTAAGGCTAATCCAGCCAAAATATTTGCAAGCCACGCGTTAGGTTTAGGGTTGTTAGTCAGTGTTAAGTACACGTTCCAAAGGCATAAAAGCGATAAAACCCCAATAAAGAGTATGGGCATATGCGATAAATAAAACGCAAATAAGCAGGCGTATATAAAGCTCATTGCTAAATTAATTGCCCGGTAATTTAATAGCTCAGCCATTATTTGCTCCGCCGTATTCGCTCAGAAGTGCTAAACACAGTGATTTATCGTGCGTATCGTTAGTTGCTTTGTAACTTGCTGAGGGCAAAATTAGTGTAAACGGCGTGTTGTTTTCGCATGCATTACACACTAAAAAGCAAAGCTGACTCAAGCGTTGCTCGGTGTTACCCGTTAGCAGGTTAAAATCAAAAACAATATCGGACTTTTTATAATCTATAAATTCTTTTACGAGTAACTGCTGCGATTTAGCATAATGTTTCCATGAAATTCGCTGCAATCCCATTTCTGGTAAATGCGTAATTAGTTCATCAAACTCTTCGCTGCCGGGCTCTTTAATACTGCCTGTTTGCGTTGTGTGTTCAAACGTACTGTTGTAAGTGTCGTTTAGTACATGCTCTGGCGCAGGGTAAACGTAAACAGAGTCATTGGGTTGTATATAACTCCACACGCTTACCAGCCCAAATGGGTAATTACTGTGTATTTTAAAACGTTCAAGGGTATATTTACCGCGGGCATTATAAGGTAGGTTAATAATTAAAGCGCTGTCTTTGGGCGTAACTTGCGTTAAGTGCTTTGCGTATTCTGAGTCACTCGAGTAGCCAAGCGATACTGATTGCGTAAGTGTAGGGGCTTTTAAAATAAATTTAACCGATCCTTTATTTGGTGAGAAGCTGGCAAAACTTTTTATATATTGAACTTTTAGCCCTTTGGCGTTTGTATAACCAAGCAGTACGGCAATAATCATCACCACAAACATTAAATAAGCCATCACCAAAATTAAGTTATTTTGATAATTAATGCCCATAACAAAATTTAAAATAGCCACAATAATAAAGTAAAAGCCGAGCTGCGAGGGCACTACATAAATATTGTTATGAGCCAGCGTAATGGATTGCTTTGAATGCTTGTTTTTAAGTAGTTTATTAAGTAAACGCTTTTTTAATGCGCCTAATATACTGACCTTTTTGGCTTTTTTTTTAAATAACACGTTAAACTGGCACAGCAACGGTTTTTAAGATTTCATTTACTTGCGCTTCGCCTGACTCGTTATGCAGTCCTAATCGGTGTTGGCACACACTGGCAAATACAGCTTGTACATCGTCAGGGGTTACAAACTCTCGCCCTTCAATAAATGCCCACGACTTAGCCGCTTTGGCCAGCGCCATACTTGCCCGAGGAGAGAGCGAGCCTGCAAATGCTGCGCTTTGACGAGTATGTGTTACTAATTCAATAATATAATCGATTACAGGGCTACTTATCACAATTTGGTTAATTAAGGTTTGAATTTGCTGTAGCTGCTTAGCGTCTATTCTTTGTGGTAATTGGCTGTAGTCTCGCGGTTTAATGTTTAAAATAAGTTGTTTTTCAGCCTCTTTAGGAGGAAAACCTAAACTTATACGCATTAAAAATCGATCTAACTGCGATTCTGGAAGTGGGTAAGTACCCGACTGATAAAGCGGGTTTTGCGTGGCAATTACAAAAAAAGGATTTGGTAACATGTACTTAGTACCATCTACTGTAACTTGCTGCTCTTCCATTGCCTCAAGCAATGCACTTTGCGTTTTAGGGCCCGCGCGGTTTATTTCATCTGCTAATACAACTTGGCTAAAAATCGGCCCTTTATGAAATGTAAACGTGTGCTCATTAGCGTTAAATACATTGGTTCCTAAAATATCGGCAGGTAAAAGATCGCTTGTAAATTGTATACGCTGATACGACAGCCCAAGCACAGCAGCAAGTGCATGTGAGAGCGTAGTTTTGCCCATACCGGGTAAATCTTCTATCAGTAAATGTCCTTCACTGAATAAGCAGGTGAGTGCTAGTTTTATTTGTTGTTTTTTGCCAAAAATAACACTAGATAAATCGTCGATAATTGCCGTAACAGTGCTTTGCATACTGACCTTATTTTATTCGCTTAGTTCGAGGCGCTTCATAACAGAATTAACTTTTTTAGCGTTAAAAGGTTTTTCTATAAAGCCTTTAGCGCCTAATTCCCAGGTGTTTTGCACGTTTTCAAGGGTGTTATGTCCCGAGCACATAACAACGTGAGCGTGAGGGTAGCTATCATTAATATGTTCTAGAATATCAGAGCTTTCAGAATCAGGTAAGTCCACATCCAAAAATATGACATTGGGTGATTTTTTATCAAGAAGGGGTTTTGCAGAAAGGTAATCGTTGCTTTCTAAAATATCTTCAAAGCCTAGCTCTGTTAATATTTGGTTTAGGTAGTCACGTATTTCCTTAACGTCATCAATAATAAGTATAGGCTCAAGCGGGCGCACAAATTCCATATGTTAATTACTTCTATTTTTTATACATCTAAAGTAATTTAATTTTATGCTAAGCACTGTATAAGCTCAAGAAAGTAAATCAAAAAACAACCAATTAGCGCTTTTACGCGCCTAAACCTGCTGTATTAATTAAACGCCCACACCATTTAATTGGTTAATAAATGTTAAATATCGTTCTTCAATAGCCCTTTACAGAACATTTTAAATAAGACTTTAGTCATAGCTGGCAATTTTATTTTGGAATTCAAAACTATTAAACCCTTGTTTATAAATGTAAATTTTTATAAACGCGATTTCATGTAAATGTTTTGTAATAAAAGATGTTGACGTTACATTATTCATTTGTGATTATGCTCATAAGCTGAGCCGATGCCCATTACGAAGTTTAAAAACACATTTAAATAAAATGCCCATTAGCTTTAGCTGCACACTGAAAATACACAACACACTAAATAGAGAGTTCATTATGTTAAATAATAAGAAAGCTAAATTTGCGCTAACTTTAGTAGCAGCAGCGTTGGCGGCGCCTGCACAAGCAGAAATGTCAGATTACTTTGACCGCCTTGACGTTAACTTTCTAGCAATGCAAAACTTTCAGTCTATTCAAGCTAAAGACGGTGCATTTCGTCCTGGAGATGAAGAACAATCATCAGGTTTTGGGCGTATTAGAGCTAACTTAATGCTTAAGTTTCATATAAATGAATACATTACTGCCGACATTGATATAGCCGAAGAGCCAAACGATTTTGGCGGCGGCGACCGTGATTTTTCGTTCCATAACGACTTTGCAGGTATTGAATTTGATTTACTTGGCTTATACGGCACACCAAACGAAAACGAAAATTTAACGCTTCGTTTAGGTAATATTGGCGCGTCTCCATTTCAGTTCAAAGGTTTTCAAGACGGCGCAGATAACCAAGGTAATGCCTTAATTGGTAACGGCATTAACGACTACGCAACCGCAGAAAACGGTGCACAATTAAGCTACACAGAAACTTTTGACAGTGGTGTGCTTCGTTCTTATAACGTGGCAGGTCACATTACTACATCAAGCTTTGGCGAAGCATTTCAAGAAGATAGAGGCTTTAATTACCGCTTACAAGGTACATTAGAGTTTGAAGGTGGCTTTAAAGTTGGCTTAAATTACTTACAAGCTAACCAAGGCGACCAACTTCGTTTTGAAAATGGCGTAGCGAGCTTAGATGGACTCACAACAACAAATTACCGTTTTGGTGATGGCGAAAACTATAACTTTTCGGCTTCTCCTTCAAGCGAACGTGATACTCACGTAGGTGTTATGCCAGGGCTTGATCAGTCTATCATTCAATTAAATTTAGCGTATCAGCCATCAGATCAAACCAGCATCATTTTAATGTTGGGTAAATCGTCTGACGATTACACCTTTGCAGACTCTGCAGGTAACGCAGTGGCAGGTATTACCTACTTTGGTACAGATGGCGTGGCAGACGAAAACGGTACCACGTTTGATTCTAACAGTGTAATTAAAGGCGAAAGCTCAGTAGAATATTACGCCGTTGAAGCACAGCAATATATCATTCCTGAAAAACTTTACGTAGCCGCGCGCTATGCAGAGTCAGAAAACACTTCCGATTTAATCAGCCAAAACGATAACACCGTTGAGCGCTTACAAGTAGCCGCAGGTTACTGGTTTACAGATTCAACACTTTTAAAAGTTGAGTATGTAAACCAAGAAGAAGGCGCAAACTCAGGCGGCCAAATTGGTCGTGGTTTTGACGGTTTCACCTCAGAAATCTCAGTTAAATTTTAAATAGCTTACTAACTTACTGTTTGGTTTAAAGGTAATTTCAGCGTTGTAAATACGTTGAAATTACTCACCGCTTTATTTACTAAGGCGCTTTACAGTTATTTTTTAAGCGTCATTTAACATATTTATGAGGGTTAACCCGATGAAAACTAAATTATTAATGCTCGCGTGTTCAGTTATGGCTATTAACGTAGCCGCTAAAGAAACCATAACCATTGCCACTGTTAATAATGGTGACATGATCACCATGAAAGAGCTAAGCAATCATTTTGAAGAACAAAACCCAGATATTTCATTAAAATGGGTAACACTAGAAGAAAATATTTTACGTCAACGTGTAACAACCGATGTTGCCACAAAAGGCGGCCAATACGATGTAATGACAATTGGCACATATGAAGTGCCAATTTGGGGTAAACAAAACTGGCTAACTGAGCTTGATAACCTAGGTGAAAATTACGACGTTGATGACTTACTACCGGCTATTCGCAGTGGCTTAACGATAGATAACAAATTATACGCGGCCCCATTTTATGGCGAAAGCTCTATGGTTATGTACCGTACAGACCTAATGGAAAAAGCCGGCCTAGAAATGCCAAACGCGCCTACGTGGAGCTTTATTCAAAAAGCTGCAAAAGCGATGACCAATAAAGATGAAGGTGTTTATGGCCTTTGCTTACGTGGTAAAGCAGGTTGGGGCGAAAATGTTGCTTTAATTACTTCAATGGCAAATTCGTTTGGCGCTCGCTGGTTTGATGAAAATTGGAAACCACAATTTAACACCCCTGAGTGGAAAGCCACACTCCAGTACTATGTAGATGTTATGAAAGAGTCTGGACCTGCGGGTTCGTCAGCGAATGGGTTTAACGAAAACCTAGCGTTATTTCAAACGGGTAAATGTGGTATTTGGATTGATGCAACGGTTGCTGGCGCATTTGTAACCAATAAAAAAGATTCTGAAGTCGCTGATAAAGTAGGCTTTGCACTTGCACCAGATAATGGCCTAGGTAAACGTGGTAATTGGCTATGGTCATGGACACTTGCAATTCCTTCTAGTAGTAAAAAATCTGATGCTGCAATGAAATTTATTAGCTGGGCTACATCAAAAGAGTACAGCCAATTAGTTGCCGATAACAAAGGCTGGGCCAAAGTACCGCCGGGTACTCGCGCATCACTTTATGAAAACGAGCAATACATGAATGCAGCACCGTTTGCACAAATAACGCTTGATTCTATTAATTCGGCCGACCCGAAAAACCCTACTGTTAAACCCGTGCCTTATGTTGGCATTCAGTTTGTAGCTATTCCTGAATTCCAAGGAATTGGTACTGCTGTTGGGCAGCAGTTTTCCGCTGCACTTACTGGGCAAATGACTGTTGAGCAAGCACTTAACACATCACAACGCCTAGTTGAGCGCACAATGCGTAAAGCGCGCTACCCAAAATAAATAAGTAGGCGGGTAAGTTTAACGCTTACCTCGTATTTTTCGTCAGCATTAGCATGTTATCTAGTAGCCGTTTGTCGTTGTTGCTAAGGTTAATGCTGACTTTTTGAAGGTCACTGATATGGCAACTACACAGTCTCGTACGCTTGCACGCATAATGCTATTTCCTAGTGTAATTTTATTACTAGGATGGATGATAGTGCCGCTGTGCATGACACTCTATTTCTCGTTTGTAGATTACAACTTACTTATTCCTGGTGAACGTGAATTTGTAGGCTTTTTAAACTACGAGTTTTTTTTAACAGATCCCGCATTTGTAGAATCCTTTTTTAATACCCTTTATTTAGTAACGGGTGTTTTAGCTATCACAATTTGTGGTGGTATCGGTTTAGCTGTTCTCCTCGACCAAGCAATATGGGGGCGAAACTATGTTCGTATTATGGTTCTCGCCCCATTTTTTGTTATGCCAACCGTATCGGCTTTGGTGTGGAAAAACATGTTTATGAACCCTGTAAACGGATTATTTGCACACTTTGCAATTTGGCTCGGGTTTGAACCTATCGACTTTTTTGCGCAAATGCCTTTGTTTTCAATCATTATTATTGTTTCTTGGCAGTGGTTACCGTTTGCTGCGTTGATATTACTCACGGCAATTCAATCCCTTGACCGCGAACAACTCGAAGCTGCCGATTTAGATGGTGCAGGACCTTTTAGTAAGTTTTTTTACATCGTGCTGCCGCATTTATCACGCGCTGTTACCGCTGTTATTTTAATTGAAACTATATTTTTACTGTCTATTTTTGCAGAAATTTTAGTGACAACCAGTGGCGGGCCAGGGTATGCATCAACCAATATTACTTACTTAATTTACACCCAATCGTTATTACAATTTGATGTAGGCGGGGGCTCAGCAGGGGGCATAGTTGCAGTAATTATTGCCAATATTGTAGCCATATTTTTAATGCGCCTTATTGGTAAAAACTTAGAGGGTTAATCATGGCTAGTGCAGCAAATAAAAAATCAAAACTAATTTATACCCTGGCAGCATGGACCATCAGTGGGATGATATTTTTCCCAATTTTATGGACATTAATCACCAGTTTTAAAACCGAAGCAGAAGCAATATCAGCCACACCAGCGTTATTTGCTTTTGATTGGACACTGGAAAACTATCAAGATGTGTTAGCCCGCTCGCCGTATTTTGATCACTTTTGGAACTCGGTGGTTATATCACTCGGCTCAAGTTTATTGGGCTTATTAATAGCCGTACCAGCCGCGTGGTCAATGGCGTTTGTGCAAACGAAAAAAACTAAAAACCTACTTATGTGGATGCTTTCTACAAAAATGCTCCCGCCAGTAGGGGTGTTAATTCCTATTTATTTACTCTTTAGAGACTTTGCCTTATTAGATACAAAACTGGGCTTAGTTATTGTTATGACCTTAATAAACTTACCGATTATGGTATGGATGTTATACACCTACTTTAGAGAAATTCCGGGTGAAATTTTAGAGGCGTCACGAATGGATGGTGCAACTATTGGCGAAGAAATATTTCATGTATTACTGCCAATCGCATTACCCGGCATAGCCTCAACATTACTGTTAAACGTAATTTTGGCATGGAACGAAGCATTTTGGACACTCATTTTAACCGCTGCGAATGCCGCACCACTAACGGCATTTATTGCCAGTTACTCAAGCCCTGAAGGGTTATTTTACGCCAAGTTGTCGGCAGCTTCTGCCATGGCCATTGTGCCAATATTAATTCTTGGTTGGTTTAGTCAAAAACAATTAGTGCGCGGCTTAAGCTTTGGCGCAGTAAAGTAGGAGAACACACATGGGCAGCATCACACTAAAAAAAGTAACTAAAAGTTTTGATGAAGTTAACGTAATTAAACCGCTTGATTTAGAGATAAAAGACGGCGAATTTATTGTATTTGTAGGGCCATCGGGTTGTGGTAAATCAACATTACTACGTATGATTGCCGGATTGGAAGACACAACCAGCGGCACAATTGAGATTGATGGCCAAGATGCCACACAGACGCCACCGGCAAAACGTGGTTTAGCTATGGTATTTCAGTCGTACGCTTTGTACCCGCACATGAGTGTACGCAATAACATTGCGTTTCCACTAAAACGCGCAAAAGTAAGCCCTGCTGAAATTGAAAGTAAAATAGAAAATGCCGCTAAAATACTTAATTTAACTGATTACTTAGACCGTAAACCAGGGCAATTATCGGGCGGGCAACGCCAACGTGTAGCAATAGGGCGCGCAATTGTTAGGCAACCGTCGGCTTTTTTGTTTGACGAACCGCTTTCAAATTTAGATGCATCACTTCGTGTAAATATGCGCTTAGAAATTTCTGAACTACACAAAAGCTTAGCTACAACAATGATTTATGTAACACATGACCAAGTTGAAGCGATGACAATGGCAGACAGAATTGCGGTATTTAATGGGGGGATTATTGAGCAAGTAGGTACGCCGCTTGAGCTGTATCAGCACCCGGTAAATAAATTTGTGGCAGGCTTTATTGGTTCACCAAAAATGAACTTTATTGAAGTAGATAACGATAGCCATGCACAAACGCATAGTTTAGGTGTGCGTCCTGAGCACTTTGAAATTTCAACTGAGTCAGGAACTTGGCAAGGTACTGTGGGCGTAATCGAGCATTTAGGTTCTGAAAGCTTTTTACATGTAACTATTAACGATGGCAGTACGGTTACGGTAAAAGCAGATGGTGATTGCCCACTACAATATGGCGATACAATTTATTTAAGTGCACCTGAGCACAAGGTACATAGATTTGATAAAAATGGTTTAACGATTAAAAACCCAACAGTTTAATCCGCCGTTTTAAGCCAATACTTTAGGAATAGCAAATTTACCTAAAGTATTGGTTATTAAATTAATGTGATACTTCGGCATTTTATAAATGAATGATATATTTGCAAATATTATAAAATGATTATCGCTAAAACTAAGCGGCTTATCAAAATAAGAGGTTTATGTGGCAAAGCTATCAAATACAGAAATACGTAAGCTCGATGATGCAGCTAGAGCAGGGTGGCTCTATTATGTTGCGGGTAAAACACAAGACGAAATTGCCAAAAAGCTCAATGTATCTCGTCAATCGGCTCAACGTATGGTGGCATTATCTGTAAGCCAAGGGCTTATTAAAGTAAGGCTCGATCATCCTATTGCTAAATGTATGGATTTAGCAGAAAAAATTAAAAGCCGTTTTGGCTTAGACTCTTGTGAAGTAGTGCCTAGCGATGGCTCAGATCCAAACTCTACAGTAGGTTTAGCGCAAGCCGGTGCAGCTGAAATACAACGTCATTTAAAATCAGAAACACCGAAAATTTTAGCTATGGGTACTGGGCGCGTATTACGTGCATGCGTTGATGAACTGCCAACGCTAGATTGTAGCCAACACAAAGTAGTGGCGATGCTAGGTAACATGGCACTTGATGGGT
Source organism: Pseudoalteromonas sp. 2CM28B (assembly GCF_023161935.1). Classification (NCBI taxonomy): domain Bacteria; kingdom Pseudomonadati; phylum Pseudomonadota; class Gammaproteobacteria; order Alteromonadales; family Pseudoalteromonadaceae; genus Pseudoalteromonas; species Pseudoalteromonas sp. 2CM28B. Next base: position 87,521 of record NZ_JALNTH010000003.1, on the reverse strand, counting down.
CGGCTTCACCTTATGATGTAGTCGTTAGAATGGCCGAGCATATAAATGCAAAGCATTACCCAATGCCGCTTCCTGTATTACCAAGAAGTGTTGAAGAAAAACAGCAATTGCATTCACAACATAATATTACCAGTAACTTAAAATTAGCCACCCAAGCCGACGTAACGTTTGTGGGTGTAGGTAGCCTAGGCGAAAAATCGCCATTGCATATTGATGGCTTTGTTGATGAGCAAGAGCTAAAAGAGCTACAAAGTTTAGGGGCTGTGGGCGAAATGATCAGCTGGGTTTACGACAAACGCGGCCAATTAATTGACTGCAATGTAAACCAACGTGTTGCCAGTACGCCATTAAAAATTGAAGGTAATAAACAAATTTACGCTATAGCCGCCGGTGAAGATAAAGTATTTGCGATACTTGGTGCAGTTAGATCGAATATGATCAGCGGTTTAATTACTAACGAATACACAGCAGAGCGTATTTTAAGTATGGATTAGCTAAGGTTGTTTTAGGTAGCTTTTTAAAATCTACGGATAATAACTGACTGAATGAGCCTTTATTTTTCAAAAAGGAAAACTAACAGGCTCATTTAAAATACCAATAAAGTTTTAATAAATGTAGGCTTTTTATAAAACGTTTTAAATAGCGCTTTAATAAAAGAGCGCCGAACTGAAAGAACGTTGATGAAAATAGCAAAGCAAAAACTGATGTGGTTAAAATTTTAAAGTAGCCAATGCTTAAAGTTCTTTGTAACTAATTTAGTTAGTAAAGTTTTAAGTGTAATGGATAATAAAAGCGTAATGAATAATAAAAGCGTAATGAATAATAAAAGCGTAATGACCTGGAATAAACTAAAAGTACATAGCAAAGTAAGACTAGGTATAGCTTGGTAAAAACAACCTTAATGTCCGATACCGTCTAGTATTGGACATAGTAGGAGTATAATACACACTCCTTTTTATAATATAGATAACTACCTATAATTTATATTATGTTAAATAGGATGAATTATTACATAATCAAAGTAACTATTCTTCTATTATTTAGGTATAAATCCCTATTTTTAGTGTTTTGAGTAATAGTCGTTTTAAAGTTGGTCTTTCAGTTAACCGTTTAAATTGTTATGCACAGTAACTTTTAACAACAACTTACGGACTATTTTTTACAGTGATATTTTCGCAACAATTTATGTAGCCTTTCAATCTTATAAAACCAAGCAATTACAAATTCCATATAGCAGCCTCTATATTCCCTTTATGAAAATTAATTACCTTTTTAAACAGGCTCAAATTTTGTAATTTTCGTTTCTATCATTTTATTTAAAGCTAACTTATTGCTACAAGATTTTTTGCGACTCATATCAGGTTTAATTTAAAGCCTTAGATTTAAGTTCTTCAAAACCTAAGGCCTAACGCAAAAATAATATGGCTTAGTTACAACCTAGTTCAGACCTTAAACCATACACTGATGATTCAATTGTTTGTGCACTGTTATACGATAAGTTTGGCATTACATTTATACCCGAGCGCGATTCAACTTCATCAATACTTACTTCGGTATTACAAAAGTTATCACTGCGATTTGCTGTTTGCTCCATAATAAATGCCGATGCTTTAATTGTGCTACCAGTTTGCTGCATAACAATTTTAAAATAGCCACTTGGAATGGTATGCGCTTCGTTAGCTTGTGGTAACTCTGCAAAATAATATTCGTATAATGGACCTGTTACTACATATAAATCATTTCCATTTCCTACGTGATTTCGCACTGCAGATTCAAGCCTAACCCATGGGCCTTGATTTAATGCGGATGATTGCGGCGTAATATTAGAAAGTAAGTTTGTTAGTTTCCAATCAGCCGTATTGCTAAAAGATGCTAATGGAACTTGATGGCCTCTATCGGTATTTATTGTTGCATATGCATCGGTGTAATCACTAGGCTCTAACGTGTAATGTGAGTATAGATCAGGATCGGCTTTCCAACTTCTGCTTCTCGATGGTCCACTCATAGTGCTAGTCGTAACATGGTAAGCCACCCAATCTGCAAACTTTGTATAACGATTATTTTTTAAAGTATAAATACTTCGCTCAATTGTATTGCCATTATCTAAACCTGTTGGGCAACCTTGTAAACAATTGTCTGCACTTGCACTGTGTGCAAAACATAAACCTGTAAGTACTATTGATGCCTTTATTATTGTCTTCATTGTTTTATCCTCAATTAAATGAGGGTAAAAATTAGCAGTACATTATTACAGCAATATGTATCTAACTAATTGTTTATAAATACAATAATATCGTCTTAGGCTTTTGGTATTACTAATAAAAGTCGCGAGCATACAGTTACCCTCGCCTTATATTCAACGTAGTAACGTCACTTGTAGACCTAGCGAATAAAGGGGTTTTTATATACCTACATGAATTATGTTAAATTGAGCTCTTTGTGGTTTTCTATGCGTATCACCCTGATATAAAGCGTTTACGCATACTTTTAATGTATGAATATTGAGCTATTAATAGCGGTTTATACTTAAATGGTTTAATACTAAAAAATAGATGAAAACAAAAAGCCGTTTGAGTAACTAATTATATAAAAATTAATACAGCTCAAACGGCATGGTTTTATATACATGTTAGCCAAAGTGGCTAACTAGGCCTTTAAAACTAAGGTGTTTTAAAACTTTTTATCAGCCAAAAATTCACCCATTAACGAAGTTACTCGTTCTGGTTTTTCATCTATAACCCAGTGCCCTGCTTTTTCTATCCAAGTTAGTGTTGCATTTGGTAAGGTTTGAGCTAACTGAGGTGCATATTTAGGTTTTTGAAAGTTATCTTCATCACCCCATAAAATGAGGGTTTCATGCTTTAAGCTTTTAAGCTCACCGGCAATTGCTTGTGTGTACTCTTTATTAAGTCGGCGCATATTATTAAATAACGCTGCTTTACCTTGCTCATTACTCCATTGCTTTAAATACTGTTTTTTCAGCTCATCGGTCATTATGCTTTTATCGTATACACCTTTTGGCATAAATTCATTTAGCGTATCAACAAACTCATCAACCGATGTTTCTTGCTCTACACCAGGCTCAAGCAAAGGTTCAAACTCGGGTATTGGCCAAGAATCAAAGCAAACACTATCAATTAATATTAAGCTGTTTACTTTTTCTGGGTAATTTACCGCCATGAGTTGTGCTATTCCGCCACCTATATCATGAGAGGCGACGTTTGCTTTAGCAATACCTAGCTCATCCATAAATTGACTGATTATTTTGCATTGGGCATTAATTGATACATCGGTATTTTTTGGCATATCCGATTCACCGTAATTGAGTAAATCAGGTGCAATAACACGATGTTGCTCACTCAGTGTCGGCATAATATTTCGCCATAGCGATTTGTTAGTCGGAATACCATGTAATAATAGTAGAGGTGTGCCCTCGCCCATTTCTTGATACGCAATTTTGTGGCCTTCTACGGTAATGGTTTGTGTTTTACTCATACTTAATATCCTCATCAATATTTAAAATTTAGCCTAAACCTGTGTATGTATAGTGATGAGCAATTATCATCCCAGCTTGTTTTTTAAATAATTTTTTTGAGGTTTAAATAATTACAAAAACCTGAGAGCGCTTTAAAACGCGGTCTGTGGCTATTAATAGTAAGTAGGATTTATTTTGAGTTAAGCGAAAAGAGTAAAAAATAAAGAGTTATAAAATAACCTTCATTTTTAAAATTATGAAATAAAGTAGCAGCTACATGAAATAATTACTGCCAGTTTGGGCCTATTAAAAATAATAGGCCCTGTGTATTTTACAGTTTTATATTGTTTAATTTGGACTAGCTTAGCAAAAGCTTAATTTTATTAATTAATACTTGCTGCTTTACTGGTTTTTCAAGCATGTCGTCAAACCCAAGCTCAACATACTTAGCATTACTATTTGTGTCAGAATCTGAAGTGTGGGCAATAATTTTAGTCTGCTTGTCTGCGTTATGTTTTTTTATTTTAAGCATCGCGTCAGTGCCCGAGAGTTCTGGCATAACAATATCCATTAAAATAATATCGTAATTATTTTGCGACACCATCAACATAGCTTCTATTGCATTGCTTGCATAATCTATTGCTACGTTTTCATCTTTCAACATGGCTTTAATAACCATTTCTACGAGCGGTTCATCATCAACTAATAACAACGATTTGGTGTTGTTAAATTCTGTATGCGTTGTAGTTTCAGTAATAGGTTCTTGCTTGTTTGCACTTACGGGTAACAATTCTACCGTGTTAACTAATAACGATAAATTAATAGATGTTGTTTTACCGCGCTCGTGCACAGTAATATTTTTACCGCCGAGCATTTTAAAAATTGAGAGAAAAAACCGCAGCTCTAATGTAGCATCAAAATTAATATCACTTTCAAAAGACTGTTGTTTGCATACCATTTGTAACTGACTATAAAAACTCCCCTGATTTGCTAAGTTATTTATAGAAAAACCCAGCGACAAATAATGTTTACCTTGCTCGTTAATTAGCTCAGAATTTAACGACAATTTACCTTGATGTGTACTTTCTATAAGCTCACTAGCCAGCTGAATAATTAATTGCATAATCAGTTTTTCATCACTGCTTATGCCTTTATCTATGGGCACATTGTTATTAATAATTATATTTTTATCATCAGAGTCTTTATTAAGAATATCAGCTGTATTTTTAAGTAAGTCAGCTAAATTAATAGCGCTCATTTTAAGCTTTAATTTACCGGTATCGGTTTTATTTATATTAACCAACTGCTGCACAACACAACTTAACTGTGTGCATGCATTTTCTAACTCATTGCTAAAATTGGCTTTACTGTTTTTATAATTAAGCTCTACTATAGATTGCAGTGAACTAAGTGGGGCTTTTAATTGCATTGCTAAGCGTGCTACAAATTTATCTTTGAGCTGGTTAGCTTGCTTAGATTTTTCTACTACTTGGGCAAGTAATAACTCTTTTTGATGCGCTTGTGTTTCATCTCTAAAGTAACAAACAAAGCCACCAAAGTCGGTATGCCTTTGCACAACGGTGATCCAGCGGCCATCGCTAAATCCTATATCTATTAATTGGCTATGTTCATTAGCTAATTTATTATGCTCTTTATAATGGGTAATAATATTATTTTGTTGAGAAATACTCATTATTTGGCTGTAACTTAATTGCTTATTGTTTTGAATAACATGAGAAAACAATTCGTTAAATGCCTGATTAGTTATTACCGGAAATTCGTTACTATTAAAAATGGCAAAGCCATGCGGAAGTGCATCAAGCGAGCTTGAAAACAACGATTCTCTATTAAGTATAAGGGTATTTTTTTGTTTAATTTCGTCATGTAAGCGCCTTGGTAAACGTAAAAAATAATAAACAAATGCAAATATAGCTAAGCTAATTAATGCCAGTTTAAATAAGTCGAACCTAGATACATTAGCAGGCGTTATCGGTTTAATGGGTTGCACATGCAAGCGCCACGTAGCAGGAAAACGGCTACTTGCTGCGCTTATGCTGTTAGGGATAGTTTTAACATTTAGCTCCCCCCTACTTCCTAATATAAACTGAGGGGTTGATATAAATAAATTATAATTTTGCGTATTTAGCTTACCTATAATGGCATTTAAAAACTTACTTAAATCAAAGGCTGTGAGTGTATAAATAGCGCTATTACCCATGTTTATTTCTGAAATTAAAAACGCTGTATCGGCTACAGTAAATACCTCTACTGATTGTTTATTTGCCCGCATTGAAAAGGCGTTTAGCCAATTAGTAAAGCCATAAGCTGCTAAATCAAAGTTGTTTTTAGACCATATGGCAAGTTGTTTATAGTCATTATCAAATACAACAAAACCTTTATACGTTAAACTGCTTGATACCTGCGTTTTTACTAAATCACTTAATTGTTGCTGAGTATAACTTTGTTGGCTTTTTAAAAAGCCTGCGACTATTTTATCTTTTTGAGTAATATAAAGTGCTTGGTTGTCAAAGCGCTCTAATGCATCAAACAGCGTTTGCCTTAACTGCTGAGTTTGTATGGCATAGGCACTTTTTTTGTCTTTTTTATCTAACGTATATAAAAGCAAAGCCGAGAACGAGCAAATAACCAACGCAATTAAAAAGGCCACCGGCGCTAAGCTAAATAAGTGAACAAATCGATTTAGTGATTTTGTCTCACTCGGTTTAACTGTCTTAGTTGGGGTAAAATGCTTATTAAGCTGGGTTTGCAGTAATTGCGCAAAAGATACAAATTGTTCTTTTTGAGAGCCTATAAGTGTTTTAGGCGAAATATCGGCAATGATCAGTACGCCAATTAAGCTGTTATCTAAATTATAAATGGGGTATTGAGAGTAAAAGCGTACCTGTTGGGAGCGCCCTTTTGTTAGTGGGTCAAATAAGGTGTCTTCAATTATGTAGAGTTTTTCTTGTGTGCACGTTTGTGCCAAGCTATTTAATTCACTGTCGGCTTTGTATGGGTCATCGCAGCTAATAATTTGTTGCGTATACAAGGCATTATAATCAACGAACTTAACAATAGAAACATCATAAAACTGCTTCATTAGGGTCAGCGTTTCGGTTATTTCTTGTTTTATTTCATCTATTTGTGTATTGTTAAATTCATTTATATTATTTGCATATGAACTGTTCATGGGCGCACTCCTTCACCTTTCGGCGGTGTAGAAATCCAACGCGTGCTGTTAGCACTTGTATGTGATGGAAGTTTTACTCTAAATGGCGGAAGTAAGTTATTTAAAGCAGGTTCGCCTTGTGCATTTAACACCGGCTCTGCCGAGGTTAAATTGAGCGAAGCCTCGCAGTAAGTTACGCCAGGCTCTATGCCAATAAGGGCCAGCGTTTGAATAATTATGTCGTTATTTATTAAATCGATACCTAGCAGCTCAAAAGTTGTTTCTAAAATAGTAAATACCAGTGTTTCTACTATATTTTCATCTTCTTCTAGTTGCGTACCTTGTGGGCAGCAAATACTGCCTAGCTCTACATCTACACTGCTTGCAACACCTATGAGCGACAGTGCATCAAGCGCGGTTCCTAATAACACTTCAACTTGTGGCAAATATAAATCAAGAATATCGCCTTGCGGCTCATACCCTGTTTGGCAACTATTGCACGACTGCGATAATTGCTGACTGTCTATGCCTAATAACGGATTACCAAGTGCAGTTACACCAACCAAACAACTACTATCGGCTTGTTGTTTAGCAATTGAAAAGCTTTCGCATGGGTTACCAGTAACTACCTTTTGAGACATATAGCGCGATACAATTTCGTCACCTGTTGCGGGGCACGCTAATGCTGTACTTTTTAGTAATTGCCCCATTACGGAGTTACTTAATTGCCCAATGGCATAATTAGGGCCTTGCTGTAGCGCATTGATATAACTTACATTGCCACTATTAGCGGTGTTACTAACTCCTAAACTATCTGAAAACTCATCACTTAAACTTTTTATACACGGGTTGCCTTGGCAATTAGGCGCATCGTAATAAATGGCTTCTCGTGAGGTGAACCTGTCATCGCGTATCCCAATTAAAGCGCGATATGTTGCATTTGCTTGGCGGTCTGTGTAAAAAATTAAAGGCGCTTGGTGCTCATCAAACCCAATGGCGATACCTAAAGGGGTGTTATTAGCATCAACCACTGTTATTTGGTTATCTACTTTTGTGTGATAGCGCTTAATAAGTGCATCGCGCACTAAAATAACACCACCAATTGAGCCAATAATTAAAATGGTAATAATTAAAATCAGCTCAATAGTGAGTATGTAGCCCTGTTGGTATTGTTTATTCATAGAGCGCTCCTATAGCACTTCAACCAGCATTTTTAGTACATTCATTACCTGCAGCGACGCAGGAAAAAACACCAGTACTAAAAACATAGGAAAACAAATTAAGATAATGGGAAAGGTGGTATGCAATGCTTTTTTATTTACTTTTTTAGCTAATAAAATATTTTTTTTAAGCGCAAAGCTTTCTAATTGTGACTCAACCGCCTGTATTAACGGGGTGCCAAGCTTAGAGCCAATAAGCATTAAATTAGCTAATTTTTTTAAACCCGACACCCCTGTTCTGTCATATAACGAATTAAAGGCTGTTTCGCGGTCTTTACCGGCACTGAGCTCAAACAAAAATAGTTTAAGCTCTTTATATAAAGGGTGTTTTTTACTTAACCCGTGATCAACCGCTAAAGCAAATGCGCGCTCTAGCGAAAAGCCAGCGCGCATATACACTAACAGCACACTTAAAAAAAACTCTAAGCTATTGTTTATTTGTACTTTACGCTGGCCTTTTTTAAATAAAAACCACATATCAGGCGCAAAAAAGCTAATAAAACAGATAATGGCTACAAGCGGTGTACTTAATACATAACCAGTGATCTCTATGGCAGTATAAGCACAAAATGTGGCGGCCATTTTAAAGCAGTACATGCTCAATAAAATTTTATTTAACTGATACCCTGCTTGTCTAAATTGGCTTTTTGAAATAACAATTAATGGATACCAATTTATATTGGTTTTGATAGGTTGCTGAACCTCAGCCTTTAATGACTGCTTTTGAATATGGATAAATGCACCCATACTTACCAATAAGCCAACAAATAAAAATAGGTCTATCATAGCGTTACCCTCAAGCTTAGGCGAAGCCATAAAAAGCCAAATAACTGGCAAAGCACAGCAACGGTAATAAAGGCCATGCCATTGGGGTTATTTAACAGCGGATCGAACCAGGTTGGATCGGTGTAATTAAATAAAGGCACTAAAGCGTAGGGTAAAACGCCACTAAACAGCGCAGCGTATTTAGTACCAGAAAGCTTAGCTTTGAGCTGCTGGCGATCTAGCGTTCTTAACGACATCATTTTGCATACACTTTTAAGCATGTCAGTTAAATCACACTGGCTTTGTGTATGAGTAATTATGCTATGTGCAAATAACCGGACGGTTTCGCAGTTGTAGCGTTTAATCAAAGGGGCAAACGAGCTTTGTATATCACTGCCCATACTTAAGCGCTGCAGTAATAAATGACTTTGCGGTTTAATGTATTTATCAGCGTGTTCGTCGGCAAATTGCATAGCCTGAACAAGTGAAAGCCCAGTACTTAAACACGATTGTACGGTTTCTATGTACTCTAAAAATAAGTGCTCAAACTTGGCTAATTTATAGTGCGCTAAATCAATAATCACAATAAAGCAGGTTATAAATACAACCAAAGAAACGATTAATGCACTTGTAGTTGCTTGAGGATAAAAGTACTGTGCAACATACCAAGTACTGGTGGCAAGCGAGCAAGCAACGCTTATAAATAAAGCATTACTGATGTTAATCCCAAGTACCCGCAGTGACACTGTGATAATGTCTTTTTCTTCAAGTACATCAACCTCGTGCTTAGTATTTGCAGCGTGTGTTTTTACTTTTAGTGTTATAAAAACACTCAGTGCTAAAGTAAATGACATAACACTTGCTATGGCCAGTAAGTAATCAAGCTTATTCATAATTACGCTCCCTGGCCGGTTGCAGTAATGCACCTATTTCGTTTGCGTTGGCACCTTGGCTTTGCATAAAGCTCACCACGCTTGAGGTACTAATTGCCTTATCATTTACTTGCTCGGTATCACTTACGCTATACAGCGCAGAGTATTGCGCACGTGCGTCTACACGCTTTATTTCGCCAATACTTTTTAGGGTTCTTACACCGTTTGTATTTCGAGAAACATGCACAATTAACTGAATGCTTGATGCGATTAATGCGCTGGTGTGGGTATCGCTTAGCTGCGCGTTATGTAATTGCACTAGCGTTGATAATCGGGTTACCGCATCGCTTGCACTATTAGCATGTACGGTGGTCATTGAGCCTTGGTGGCCGCAGTTCATGGCTTGCAGCATGTCTATTACTTCACCTGCGCGTACTTCGCCTACAAGTATTCTATCGGCGCGCATTCTTAGTGCCGCTTTTACTAAATCACGCAGGGTAACGGCGCCTTTTCCATCGCTGTTGGTGTCGTGCGCCTCTAACTGCACAACATGATTATGGTGCAAATTTAGCTCTGCACTTTCTTCTATAGTTACTACCCGCTCGTTGGTATTTATTGAATTAGCCAGTACATTTAACAAAGTGGTTTTGCCTGCGCCGGCATTTCCACACACTAAAACATTAACCCCTAAGGCCACCGCGGTTTTTAAAAAAGTGAGGCAGTTTTTGCTTAAAAACTTATTTTCGATTAAAAAATCATCGTTAATTTTTTTGTGGTTAAATTTTCTAATCGAAACAATAGCAGCACTGGTGCATGCCGGTGGCACTACAATATGTACCCTGCTGCCATCTTTTAGTTTGCCATCTACAATGGGAGTCAGTGCGTTAACTTGTCGAGCGCAACTATCAAGTAATCTATCAACAAAACGACGTAAGTGACGTTCATCGTCAAACTTACTGGCTGTACATAGCAATTTACCTTGCTTATCTATCCAAATATTTTGCGTATCGTTAATTAAAATATCGCTTACTTGGTCATCCAGCATAAATTGCGCTATTGGCCCTAAGCCTTGTATTTCGTCGTAAACGGCTTGTACTACTTGAGCTTGTTGATGGCTGTTAAATGATGATTGTGCAAATTCGTCAATATCACTGCAAAGGGCGGATATTTTTTCGAGCAGCGCATCATTCAGTAAAGCACTTGGGTCTTGCTCGTATTCTTCAATTACCGCATCGTGGAGAATTTTTTTAAGTGATTCAAAGGTATTTAAATTGGTTTCTACAGACTCAGGTTTACTTGATAAATTAAACATAGCGCCTCACTTAGCTACATAAACAGCTTGGTTTTTAACGCCTTTAACCACTTGAATTGTTCGGCTAGTTTGTAATTGGGAGAAATTTTGTAAGCGCCCTTGTTCAATGTCATAAGCGCTGTGCACAATTATCGATACCTTATCTTGGGTATCAATTGCGGCTAACGAATACACATCTTTAGGAAGTACAGCCAACACTAATGACACACCCGCGCTGGTTGCCGGATCTTTTTTTGCTAGGCTGTCCATCACGCCATTTTTTTGCGCTTTACTGCCAGGACCTTTTGAAATGCCAATAAGCTGCACATCGCGCGCAACGGTTCTTACAAGCCGGTTTGTTTTAGCAACAATATCTAAGCGGTCGCCTTTGTGAACCCGCGATAATGGAATATCTAAAGTGGTTAATTTTAATGTATAAAGCACTCTGCCTGCGGGGATCGCCTCTGATAAATTTTGGCTTTTAACCTGCATAAAATCTGTTTCAAATAGTGGTTGTTCACCCATTTTATTAGTGGCTAATTGCTTACCAATAAAGGCGCGGGGATTTTGTATACTTAGCGCCATATTTGCATAGTTACTGGGGTTTACATCTTTTTGGGCAATGTCGTGCACACTCACTACTTGCCCCGCCGACATATTTTTATTTACCACCCAGGCAGTAACTAAGTCTTGTTCGTTTACTTGTCTGATGCCAAGCGCTGAGGCCAACATGCCAGAGGTGATAAGTAAGGTGAGTGCAGCGGTAGTCGCCCCTTTATTATTTTTACTTTTCATAATTTCCTCCTGACAAATTTCACTGCCACACGGTTGTGGCAGTGTGATTTAGGTAGTTATAATTTTAATTACCTTGTGAACCACCTGCTGCTGTACGTGTTGCAGCATCGCCACTTGGCGTTGCATTAATAAGTGCAGCACTTTCACTAAAGTCAGAGGCAACAAAAGTAAACGAGCTACCATCACCTGCGTAAACATCTACTGCATCAACATAGCCAGAGCCTGAAATTTCTGCAGTGCCTTCGGCGTTGATCATGCCATCAAATACATAGCTTTGATCTAACGAGCCAATTGCTTCTGCTACATCTTCAAGCTCGCTGGTTACAGAGTCTCGTAAGGTTGATAAACCAATTACCAGCGCTGCCACCATAGAAGTTGAAAGAATAATTAGCTCAGAAGTAAGTACAAAGCCTTGTTGTTTTTTACCGTTTAAGTTGCTTTTCATAGTTTTCATAATGATCACCTTAAATGTGTTAGAGCTTATGCCCACTTTATATATAGCGAGGACCGTGCCATTAATTAAATCTTTAAAAATCATTAGTTTAATTTTATTATTTAAAATATGCTTTGCTTATCCTTGTTATGATTCGCATTTTGCAAATCATTATTAAAGTGCGTTAAAACGCAAGCAGAGATTAATTAAAAGGCAAGCTGTTAACTCATTTATACAAAGCTTTTAAAAGTAAGAGAGACGAGCAATTAGTTGGGATTATTCACAAAGCGAGATAGGTTTAAACAACGCCGAGTAAGGCTATTTTAATTGTTTAGGTAGGTACGTTATTTTTACTTTTTATGAGCGGGTTTAACTAAGGAGTGCGCAGTTTAATAAAATAAAAAGGCCTTGCGGCCTTAACTTTTACAATTACCAAGTACCGAAAGTTTCGCGTAGCGCGCTGTGGCTTGGCTGTGCTGCGCATCAAAACCTATTGCCTCATTATAATAATGACACGCCAATGCGTTATCAGGTGTCGCCTCAGCTATTAGCCCTTTGTGATAGTAATAATGGCTTTTATGCGTGCCAAATTTATAGGCAAGCTCTAAATAGTTAGCTGCAATAACATAATGCCCTTGCGCATAATAAATAGACGCCATTTGTAAATACGGTGAAGCCTCAGTACCAAATTCATCAATAGCGTATTGGGCAATTTGTTTAGCTTTGGCTAAATTGCCTTGCTCAATAGCCAAGTTAATACCTAAAGATAGCGCGTTTAAAGGCGGATTAGGTAAATTAAGAAGCTTGTTTATTACCGATTGCGCCTGATTAGCTCGTCCGCTTTTATAAAGCGCATAAGCTGATACAGATAAAATAACCTTATTGTTTGGGTGCTCAAGCATTAACTGATTAAGCTCATGCACTAAGGCTAAACAATTAACCGCGCTTACCCCTTCACAAGTTAAAGCACTGCTGTTTAATACATACTTAGTAACAATTTCACTTAGTGCAGTATGTGGGTTTACACTGGGCGCATAATCTATATGTGCGCAGCCCGATATACTCAGTAAAATAATGATATATATTACTTTCATAACCCTTGCTCCTGTATAAAACTGGCCATTTGGCTATCTAAATCAACTCTTTGCCACACACGTAAATTATTAACCGGCTCGCGGACTAAATTAGGGGTAACCACAATAATCAACTCGCGATTGTTTTCGCTTTTACTAGTTGTTTCGCTTAATTTACCAAACAGGCTCTCGCCGTTTGCATCAGGTACAAAGTCGTGACTGGCGTTGTTATCTGTACTAATTAATCCGCCAATAATTAAAGGTTGCCCGTCTTGTAAACGGGTAGATGTTTGCATACTGCGCGTATTAAATGCACTGCTGTTTAAACTGCTGCCGGTGCTTTGTGCTATTTCTGCTGTGAGTGTGGTGTCTGGCAATGAAATAACCGGATTTAAATCAAGGGTTATGCGGTCTTTGTCATCCACTAAAGCACGAACATTAAGCTCAACGCCGAACGATTTAAACTCAGTACCGCTAAATACTGAACCGCTATTACCTTGTTGCCCGCTGGTAACGCCTGATGGGCTGTAGCTTGTAGGTACTGGCACTTCGCCGCCTACTTTAAATACCGCGCTTTCGCCTGCAAGTACGGTAAGTGTAGGTCGCGAAAGCGTTCTTGAAATTCCCTCTTGCTCTAGCAAAGAAAACAACATATCAATTGCAAATTGCGAGGTTGATAACTGCAAGTTATTTGTTAATTGTCCGCCAATTAATTGCAGTGCGTTTTCTATTGATGCTGAGCCAGACTCACGGGCATTCATGCCTTCTAGGCCAAATAAGCCTTGCTCGTTGTTATACCCATTCGAAAGCACACTAATATCTGGACGCCATTGCTTTAAGCGGCGCTGATTAACTTCATAAAGCTGCACCGACACCCTCACTTGAGGTAAGTCTTCTACTTCAATGCTTGATAGCACTTTACCTTTAGCCACCGAAAGCAAAGTTGCCCGCGCTACGTTTGAATTTACATTGCTTAAAGTCAGGCCTGAATCGCCATTTAATAACCCGCCAGACTCATTTGCGAGTACTTCAATAGAGCTTGTTTCGTTTTGCGTTGCACTACTGATAAGCCCGTTTGGATCTAGTGCCGATGTGGGTGCTTGGCTTGCTTGCTCTGGTTCAAATAATTTATTGATGGTATTTAACAAACGCACCAGTTCAATTTGATTTTTAACTGTGCCGCTGAGCATAAACACATCGTTATCATCGTTTGATAACTCATCAACCGAAATACGTTGTACAGTTACTTTGTCAGCCCCCATCGATTTTAACACCTGCGCTATGCGCGCTTCCTTAGGCTTTGGCGCTTGCGTAACTTTAATAAGGTTAATAATCGCTACTTTACTTGAGCTTTGTGCTAAGCCATTGTTTAAATTACCCATGCCCTGTAAACGCTGGGCTAAAGAATTAAACATTCCTTGGTTAGGCGCAGAGGTTATAACAGGTTGCGCCGATTGCGAGCTACTAGCATATAAATAGTTTTTTGCCGCTTCGTGGGCTGCATGACGATAATTAAGCGTAGGTACTTCGCCGCGTAGTACTACCGCGTGTCTATCAGGTGCGATGGTGAGCGCTAAGTTAGGATGAATATCGTTAAGGGCATTTTCAAGCACACTGTAGTCTTCGGTCACGCCCAGTAAAAATGTTTCTGATGTGTTGTCGTCATACCACACCATCATAGAGGTGCGGCCCAACTTTTTAGCTAAAATCAATAGCTCGCGTCCGTTTACTACGTTTACATCGAGTGTGGTTTCGTGGCCTAGCGCAACACGTGCTATATCGCGGTTAAATACAAAGCGAGTATGGGTCCACTTAACTAAGTGGGATACTTTTTTTACTCTATCGCCATTGGCGTTTTCTATGTAATTTAAATTGCTTTGCTTGGCGTATACACAGCACGGTAAAAAAAGTATTACAAAAATAATGGCTTTAAACATATGCGCGTCCTCAAGTATGCGTTGGTTTAACAGAGCAAGTTTAAGACCAGCAAATATTTAGCTTTAAATTCAATAAATTAAAATGATTGGAGATATGAGCACAGGCGGCTTTAGTATTTTGATTTGCAAAATGCAAATGAAGTTAGGAGAGAAGGCACAAAGCAGTGCTTTGTGCCAAAAGTATTAATGCAGTGCAGCAGTAAAAGGAATGTTTTTACAAATTTCAGCTTCAGCGACTAGTAGCTCTTCTAAACGGATATCAACTTCTTCTTTATCAAAGTATTCGTACGCTAACTCTACAAATAAGTTTTTATGTTTTTCTTCTGATTTAGCAATCGCCACATAAAAGTCTTTTTCTTTACCCTCTGGTAATGCTTGGGCAACCAATGAAAAGCGTTCGTGGCCGCGGGCTTCAATAACGCCGCCAACCAGTAATCTATCCATTAAAAATCCATCACGGCCATGTCTAAATAAAGCGCGTATTTGTTTTATGTATGGATCTTTTTTGTCATCGCCTAAATTAGTATCGCGTTCAATAAGCAGTTTAAGCACTTGTTTAAAGTGTATTAACTCCTCAAGCGCTAAATCGGTCATGGCTTTTACCAGTTTACGTTTGTCTGGGTAATGAGACAGCATAGAAATAGCCATGCCCGATGCCTTTTTTTCAGCGGCAGCGTGGTCTTGTAAAAACGTATTAAAGTCGGCTAAAACCGCTTCGGTCCATTCAAAGGGGGTGTTGTATTTTAATTCAAACATTTTTTGTACTACTTAAAAAATAATGCGGGGATTTTAGCGTATTTAATAGTAAAAATCTTGCAGCGCAGAGCAAAATTAACGCATATAAGGTAAATGCTTATCTATGCGCCCTTTTGCTGTTGAGTCAATTTTTAACGGGTGTTTAATATCGTTCCATGCGGTCACTTTGCCGCCTATGTTCATTTTTTCAAAGTCTGTAAGCTCGCTTTTAATGCCCAAAAACGCAGTAAGCTGGGCAAAACTTTGTGGCTTTGCTATATCAATTTCTAAGTAGTCGTTACTGCGGTGCTTAAAATACTCACGCGCGTTGGCTAAATGTTTGTTGTAGCACTTTGTTAAATAATCATCTTGGTTAATATTATCAATCGACAAGTCAGTAAAGGTCGTTAAGTAACAGCGCTTTATATGAATATTAAAACCACCGTCTGGGCGCGTTAAATTAGTATGCATTCGCAGCAGCAATTGCCTAATTGAGGCAATCCAGGGTGTTTTTTCGCGCGCTAAATATATAAATTTAGCGCCGGGGTAATGGCTATCTAATGCTCGGTAGTCATTAAATGCTGGGGTATCGGCTATGGCTGTGGCGTTTTCAAAACAATACGAGGTGTACGCAGTGTGCGCCGTGGCAATGCCAAACTCTAAAAAAGCGTGGCATACACTGGTGGTGCCTGTACGCGGAAGCCCTATTATAAATATTTTACTCATAACAGCTATTACTAACTATTGCGTGTTACAAGCAACAAAAAGGCACTAATAACCATCACTAAAAAGGTGGCAATGGTACCAATTTGGCGATACTTAAGGTTGTTTTCAACAATGCCTAAATTGTGAAAAACGCGCCCTATTAATAATGCGCCACCTAAAATATTACAATAATGGCTGGCAAGGCCTTGGTATTCGGCTAAAAAAAGCAAAATAATCGCAAAGGGTACGTATTCCATAAAATTAGCATGGGAACGCACAGCACGTTGTAATTTAGGGTTGCCGTTATCGCCAAGCGACACTTGCTCGCTGCGGCGCACTTTGATCACATTGAAACTTAAGTAAATATAATAAAACGCTAAAAGCGCAGCATACGTAGAAACTATCACGGTGTTGTCCTGTTTTATTTTTGGCAATAATAACATAGTTTTGCACAATCATAAGTTTACTTAGTAACTATGCTACAGTGTGTATTAGTTGAATTTTATAACGCAATGAAAGGAATTTATGTTTGTCCCTCGCAAAGTAGCCGACCGCTATCGTGAAATGATCAACAGCATTGGCTTTTACCCTTCTGTACTTTCGGTTGGTTTTTTACTTTTTGCTGTAATTACCATGTCGCTTGAATACATAGCACCTGTAGAGCAGCTCAAGGCGTTTATATCTGTTGTGCTCGTAGATAGCGCCGAAAATGCCCGCACCATTTTAAGCACCCTAGCAGGCAGTATTATATCGCTTACGGTGTTTAGTTTTTCTATGGTGATGGTAGTTTTAAATTCGGCCAGCGCCAGTTTATCTCCGCGGGTTGTACCTGGGCTTATTACCCGTAAGTCGCATCAAATGGTATTGGGCTTTTATTTAGGCAGCATAATTTACTCAATTATTATGCTCATTAATATTAATAAGCTTGAAGGTGGCGATACCGCTATTCCATCGCTTGGGGTGCTGCTGTCATTGGTGTTTGGCTTAGTATCGCTTGGCTTGTTTGTATTTTTTATTCATTCAATATCTAAAGCCATTCAAGTAGATAATGTACTTAACGGTTTATTTAGCCAAACTAAACGCGAAATTAAAGCCATTGTTGATAGGCAATCAGAAAAACCGTTCACTGACTTTCCTGATTTTACACAATGGCACTCAGTTAATAGCACCACCGAGGGTTATTACAAAGGGGTGCATACAGATAAGTTATGCGCCATATTAGCCGAGGAAAATATTCGGGTGTATATCTCGGTAAACCAAGGTTACTTTACCGTTAAAGGCTATCCGTTTTTAAAATGCGATAAAGACATTTCTAACAACGAAGAACTTATCGCTAAAATTTTAGACTGCTTTATTTTTTATATAGAAGAGTACATTAGCGATCATTACCGTTATGGATTAACGCAAATTTCAGAAATTGCCGTTAAAGCAATGAGCCCAGGTATTAACGATCCCGGTACAGCGGTTAAATCGATAGATATGCTGAGTATTTTGTTAATTGAGCGCCTGTCGCTTAACGATACAAACTATTCGTTTAAACACAGCGACAACGCCCCGTTACTCTTTATACACGAAACCAGTTTTGATGAGTTACTGCACGATAACTTTACGCCACTGCGTAATTACGCAAAAGGCGATGCGTATGTAATGACGAACGTTTTAGAGGCATTTAAAAATATATTGTTTGTGGCGCATGGCAATGATGCAGCCCGAAACAGCCTATTTAATTACTTAAATGCCATTGTAGATGACATAAACGAGCATGTAAGTAACGAATACGACAGACAAGAAATCACCAACATGCTTAACGCGATTGCCCGCATTAGCAAGCCACAAGGGGATAAACTAGTGGCTCGTTTTACCTGCCAGCACACTAGTCAATAAAGTAAACCGCATAGCTAGACGCTGTTACTTTAATTTCTCCAGCATGATACGCATCAGGAACAAAATTACCGGGTGCGCTATCTGCTACCATCATTGTTTTTTCTGAGCGTGCATAAGGCTGCGCAGGTACGTTCATCGGGCTTAGCGATGCCGTATATAACCCTTTAAGCTCAACGCCGTAATCGGCACTTAGTTCTTTAGCGGCTTTACGGGCATCTTGAATGGCCAATTTTTGCGCCTGTTTGTGCAGCTCTTCATAGTTACTCGCTAAAAATTGCGTTTGGTTTATTTGGTTAATGCCGTTATTTACTAGGTTTTGTAACAGCTGAGGATATTTTTCGATTTGCGAGAGTTTAACGCTTAACGTGCGCGACACTCTAAAGCCTTTAAACTCTTGCTCGCCAGAGCTTCTGTTGTATTGGCTTTCGCGATTTATAGAAATATGCCCTGCATTAATATTACCGTCTTTAATGCCAAGCTCTTTTACTAATTTGATCGCTTTAGCCATGGTTTTATCGGCCTTGTTTTTAGCATCAATTAGGTCTTTATCTATTTCTACAATGCCTACGCTTAATTGTACGTAATCAGGCATAGTGGTTACGGTTGCTTCACCTTTAACATAAATATGAGGAGCGTTAGGTGTTGAGTTTGCATGCGCATCAACACTTAAGGTACTTAAGGCAATTGCGCTACTTAATAAAAGAATGTGTGTTTTCATTGCATTATCCATTGTATTTTTGTTGTCACCATTAAAGAGCCTACGTGGTTAACAATAAATGAACAAGCACAAAAAAACAGGCAATTGCCTGTTTTTTGTAATTGGCTGTAACGCAACGTACAGCCTTATTTACTTTACGTTACTCAGCGTAATTAAATGCTACAACGTTTGTAGTTACGGTATTTAGGTAACCAGTAATTTCTATCAATAGCAGCCCACAGTGCATCGTCGCTAATCTCAAGAGCTACGCCCTCTTCAATTGCTTTTTTAGCCACTGCAAATGCAATACGCTTACTTAACGTTTCAATTTCAGTCAGTGCAGGTAATAAGCTGCCTTTACCGGTATTTGCACGTGGTGATGACTCAGCAAGCATTTCGCTCGACATACTCAGCATTGCATCGGTAATGCGTGTTGCTTTTGCTGCAATTACACCTAGCCCAATACCTGGGAAAATATAACTGTTATTACATTGTGGAATTGGGAACACTTCACCATTAAATTCTACTGGCTCAAATGGGCTACCCGTTGCTACAAGTGCTTTACCTTCAGTCCATTTAATAACATCAGCTGGGTGTGCTTCAACCTGCTTAGATGGATTACTTAATGGGAAAATAATCGGTTGTTCACAGCCAGAGTGCATAGCGCGGATAACTTGCTCGGTAAATAAGCCCGGTTGACCCGATACACCAATTAAAATATCAGGTGCTGCACAGTGCATTACATCTAATAATGAAGCGTATTCGCCGCTGTAAGTCCACTCGCTTAATGCAGCTTGTGGTTGCGCTAGAGCTTGTTGGAAATCGCGTAAGCCTTCCATGCCTTCAGTGAGTAGGCCAAAACGGTCAACCATAAATACTTGGCTGCGCGCTTGTGCTTCGCTAATACCTTCAAACACCATTTGGCTAATAATTTGCTCAGCAATACCACAACCGGCTGAGCCTGCGCCAACAAATACCACTTTTTGCTCGCTAAGGGTTGAGCCTTTAACACGACACGCAGCTAATAAAGAGCCTACAGTTACCGCTGCTGTACCTTGAATGTCATCGTTAAAGCTACAAATTTCGTTACGGTAGCGTTTAAGTAATGGCATAGCGTTTGGCTGTGCAAAATCTTCAAACTGCAGTAATACATTTGGCCAGCGACGTTTAACCGCTTTAATGAACAAGTCTAAAAACTCATCGTATTCATCTTGCGCAATACGCTTGTGACGCGCGCCCATGTACATAGGGTCATTAAGAAGTTTTTCGTTGTTAGTACCTACATCAAGCATTACAGGTAATGTGTACGCTGGGCTAATACCACCACACGCTGTGTAAAGTGATAACTTACCAATAGGAATACCCATACCACCAATACCCTGATCGCCTAGGCCTAAAATACGTTCGCCATCGGTAACAACAATTACTTTTACTTTGCCTTTGGTGGCGTTACGTAGAATGTCGTCAATTTGATAGCGATCTTCGTACGAAATAAATAAGCCACGCGCACTGCGGTAAATATCTGAGAATTTTTCACAGGCATCACCAACCGTTGGCGTGTAAATAATTGGCATCATTTCTTCAAGATGATCACGCACTAAACGGTAGTAAAGTGTTTCGTTGTTATCTTGAATGGCACGCAAGTAAATATGCTTGTTTAAGTTATCGTTAAAGCTTGAATACTGCTGATAACAACGCTCAACCTGCTCTTCAATTGTTTCAAAACGTGGAGGAAGCAAACCCGCAAGATTAAAGTTTTCGCGTTCTTTTTTACTAAACGCGCTGCCTTTATTTAAAAGCGGAGTTTCAATTAGGCCAGGGCCAGAGTAAGGAATATAAAGGTAGTTAGGATCAGTATTAGTTGTCATATTTCCAGGCTTTAACGGAGTCTTAAGTTATGATCTGCCATTATCATTGTAAAAGGTTAAATTGCAATGACAATTAAGCTTGTCAGACCATTGAGAGAAAACACATGCAGGCTTCACTGCCTGCATGGCTATTATACATAAATTAAAATTTGATAGTGGCGTTTTTGTCAGTTAAATCCGACAAAGCAACCCCTTCACGGCGCGGATCAGCACCGCCATACAATTTATTGTTTTTAACCTCTACGGCATGTAAGCCAGAGTTTAAATCAAGTACGCGTACAGCATGGCCGCGTTTAGTTAATTGTGGGGCTATGGCTTCAAGCGCGGTGCCTTTTTCAAGGCTCGTGTAATCGTTACGATTGGTGGTTCTTGGCAGGTTAATCGCCTCTTGCGCCGATAAGTTCCAATCCAGTACACCAATAACCACTTGCGCTACGTAATCAATGATACGGCTGCCACCTGGCGAGCCAACCACTAAGCGTAAGCTGCCGTCGTTGTTAAACACCATTACTGGCGACATAGAGCTACGTGGGCGTTTGCCCGACTCAACGCGGTTGGCTACTAATTTGCCGTCAATGCGTGGCGAAAGCGCAAAATCGGTTAATTGGTTATTTAAAATAAAGCCATTAACCATCACAGTAGAGCCAAATGCCATTTCAATTGAACTGGTCATTGATACGGCATTACCAAAGCTATCTACAATGGATACGTGTGATGTTGATGGCAGTTCAAAAGAATCATCTTTTGCGTAGCTTAAATAGCCTACCGGATTACCTGCTACTGCTTTTGTGTCTTGCTCAGTAATAAGCTTGGCGCGCGATGCAATGTACTTTTTATTTAACAGCTCTTTGGTAGGCACTTGTGTAAAATCAGGGTCGCCCATGTACATATTGCGATCGGCAAATGCTATGCGTGAGGCTTGGCTAAAGTAATGAATTGCCTCTTCGCTATTAGGTTTAAGCGCGCTCATGTCTTTGTGTTCAAGCAAGCCTAAAATTTGTAAAACCGCTACACCACCACTGCTCGGTGGTGCCATAGAGCACACATTATAAGCACGGTATTTAATACATACTGCGTCGCGTTGCTTGCTTTTGTAATTAGCCAGGTCTGATTCGCTTAATGTACCCGGTGCAATTTTTGAATTTTGCACTGCGTTTACCATTTGCTTAGCGTTATCGCCTTTATAAAATGCATCAATGCCTTGTTTAGCAATGTCTTTGTATAAATTAGCTAAGGGTTGATTTTTTTTAATCGTACCGGCTTTAATTAATTCGCCATTAGGGTAAAAGTACTCGTTAATCACCGGCATACTCATTACACCTGGGTTTAATTGGCGTGCCAATAAACCGTGTAAACGTGGCGACACCTCAAAGCCCTGCTCGGCAAGTTTAATAGCGGGTTTAAATAACTCGCTCCACGCAAGTTTACCGTATTGTTGATGCGCAGTTGCAAAGGCATGCAAAATACCAGGCACACCCACAGAGCGACCGCCAACAACCGCTTCAATCCACTTAACGGCTTTACCGTGTTTATCTAAAAACAGGTTTTCGTCTGCATTTTGTGGCGCGGTTTCTCGGCCATCAAAGCTTGTAAGTAGGTTATCGGCTTTGTTGTAGTACATCATAAATGTACCACCACCAATGCCCGATGATTGTGGCTCAACTAAGGTAAGCACTAATTGCGTTGCAATTGCCGCATCTACCGCGCTTCCGCCTTTAGCTAAAATCTGTTGTCCAGCTTGTGAGGCATACGGGTTGGCCGCGGCCACCATGTATTGATCACCAGTTACTAATTGTTTTTGTACAATTGAGGTGGTGGCTTCTGGCTCGCGAATTTCTAATTTTGCAGGTTCTTTTGCTATTGTTGGCAGCGTTACTGCAAACAAACCAATAGTAAATAATGACTTAAGTTTAAAATGCATAAAAATACTAAAAACACTTAATTACGTAGTTGTATTTGGCATCTTAAAGTTAAACGGGCACAATATGCAAAAATTTTGACTAAAAAAACATAATAAAATGCTTAATTTACCGCTACAACCTCGTTATTTACTTCCGCCATTATTTTTGATGCTTTTTAGTATTGTTTTTGCTGCATTTGATTTAAATAATTTACTTGAATTTAACCGAGCGTTCATTGAAAACGGCGAAGTTTGGCGAGTGTTTACCAGTCAATTTGTACACGCTAACTGGGCGCATTTAGGATTAAACGCATTAGGCATATTTTTAATTTGGTTACTGCATGGCGAATACACATCGCCTGCGCGTTATGCCTTTAATGTGTGTTTTTTAGCACTGTGGTGTGGGCTCGGCGTATTATGGTTTTGCCCTGCTATATCTATATACACGGGGTTAAGCGCCCTATTGCATGGTGTCATTATTTGGGGAGCGGTAAAAGACATTACCCTGTCGCTTAAATCGGGTTATTTATTATTTATAGGTGTGTGGATAAAAATAATAATGGAGCAAGTAAACGGCCCCGATGCCAGTATTGGCCAATTAATTGATTCAACCGTTGCCATTGATGCGCACTTAATTGGCGCGGTGGGCGGCACATTGCTTGGCATACCTTTAGCAATTAAATACTTAAAAAATAGCGATTAAGCTTTTCAATATTAATAAAAACGCCGCGTTAGTTAACGCGGCGCTTTTGTTTTTACACTTTAATTTTTAAATTTAAGATTAAAGTGTTTCTTTAAATAATTTATGAATACGGCGGTATTCATCTAACCAGCTTGACGGCTGTACAAAGCCATGCGGCTCTACCGGGAAGATAGCTGTTTCAAAGTTTTGCTTTTCAAGTTCAATTAATCGCTGTACTAAACGTACTGAGTCTTGAAAAAACACGTTATCGTCAACCATAGGCGCGTTAATTAATAAGCGCTTGTTTAAGCCCTCTGCGTAATAAATTGGCGAGCTGCGCTCATACGCGATGGGATCTACATCTGGGTGATTCAAAATATTAGCCGTGTAAGCGGTGTTGTAATGCGCCCAATCGGTTACTGGACGAAGTGCTGCCCCCGATTGAAATAGCTCAGGGGCAGTAAATAGCGCCATAAAGGTCATAAACCCGCCGTATGAGCCACCGTATGTGCCTACTGCGTTGGTATCAACATTTGCGTTTTGCGCCATCCATTTAACGCCATCTGCTAAATCTTGCGTTTCAGGTGTACCCATTTGGCGATAAATCGCAGTACGCCAATCGCGGCCATAACCTTTAGAAGCGCGGTAATCCATATCCATCACTATGTAACCTTCATCGGCAAGTAATGAATGAAACATAAACTCACGAAAATACACAGACCAACCCATGTGTGAGTTTTGTAAGTACCCTGCTCCGTGGTTAAAAATAACCGCTTTACGGGTTTTGCCTGTTTCACCTTCTACATAGTCACTTGGGTAATACACCTTGGCATAAATAGGTTGCTCTGTGTGGCTAGAGGGCACGGCAACTATTTTAGGTGCGGTGAGCTTTTTAGCTAAAAATTCATCCGACACCGTATGGGTGAGCTGTGTAGCCGTGGTGTTAGCTTTAGCATCGGCAACAAAAAGCTCTGTTGGCATTGTTATTTTAGAGTGCTTAAGCAGTAATTTACTTTCGTCTGGGCTTAACGTGTAGTCGGTCATACCGTTCAGGTCAGTCACTTGCTCGTTTTTACCTGTTTGTGGGTTAACACGGTAAATTTCGTAAAGGCCTGGGTGTTCTACGTTTGCCTTGTAATAAATAGCGCTATTATCATGAGTTAACGTAATGTCCGATACTTCAAACTGGCCACTAGTTAAAGCGGTTGCTTTGCCGTTAAGCGGTTTTTTGTAAAGCTGACTATAGCCCGACTCTTCTGATAAGTAATACAGGGTGTTTGAATTATGTAACCAGCCAAAATTGTTAAACGCGTAAGCTATCCAAGCATCATCATGCAGGCGGTGCTGCGACACAAGCTCGTTTTTATCAAAGTCGATTGTGGCTATCCAGCGGTCTTTGTTATCCCACGCCTCTAGCATAATGGCAACTTGCGTGCCGTCATCGTTCCACACTATGGGAGCTTGGTTTAAACCCCAATTAGTAATTAAGTTAATACCGCGTGGCGCTTTTTTAGATTTATACGTTTTACCATCACGCGCGTAGTTTTCTTTTTTAACCTCGGCTAAAACATCTTCATCAAAGCCCGGTAGCGTATCAAAGCTCAGTGGCGTTTGTGTTTTATCTACAAGGTTAATGTGTATCACAGATGATGTTTGCTCTTTTGCATCAGCCACACGACGACGCACTTTTTTAGGCTCAATAGTGGCATCATCGGTGATATAGTTAGGCATAATATCGCCTTTATCACGCCACGATTGCTGCTTTTGCAGCACAACAATTAAAGCATCACCGTTTGGCGATAGTTGCGCTTCTTTAATTACATTGCCATCACCTAAATAAAAAGCGGTGTTAGCAATGGAGCTATTTTGCGCGTTTATTTGCTCATTGCGTGTTTGTGTATCCTGTTTGTTTTTATGTTGCAGCGCTACAAACTCAATCAGTTTATGCTGCTCTTTTGCTATGTAACTAGTTGGCTCTTGTAAGCCTTTTGGCTCATCGGCCAATTTTAAGTTAGCAAGCTCTGTACTTAGCCCTGTTTTTAAATCAACTTTAAAAAACACATTACCTTGGCGGTAAACTAAATCGCCATTGTTTAAAAACTGTGGTTTAGACTCATTAGCTGAGGTGGCTGTTATTTGTTTAAGTTCACCCGTTGTTAGGTTTTTAACAAATACATTGCCTTTAAAGGTATAAGCTTGAAGTGTTCTATCTGATGAATAAACCGCTTTAGAAGCACCTACAGTATGCAGTTTATCAAGTGATACTTGCATCGCTTTTTTGCTGTTAATTGGCTGGCTATAAATATCGTTTAGGTTACTGCCTTGCTGCTTTTGAGCATAAATAATGGTGGCTGAATCACTTGCCCAGTACGCATTTTTAGGCTGGTTACCTATCCAATCAGGGTTTGCCATGGCTTGTTCTAGCGTAATATTTTGCGAGCCAGCATCAGCAGGTGTGTTTACAACCGCAGCAACGGGAGTTGCTGGTAAAGCGCTTTGCTGTGATGAAGAGGTATTGGCGGTAGCACTACAACCTGCAAGCATAATGCTAGAGGTTACAGCAAGCGCTACTAATGTTTTTGATGACGATAGGTTAAAAATCATAGTGCTTCTATACGGTTATTATAATTGAGCCGTATTTAAGCAGAAGCACTTGAGTTATTGCAATTTTTTAAGATAAATAACACATTCTCACGGTAAAGCTGAGTTTACTCTATTAGCAAATCAAGCCACACCAATCGGTGATCGCTCGATGCGTTTCTATCTTTTATTAATCTATATTGTTCGCTGTTTTTAGTGGGCCAAAACACCCCGCCGTCTTGTATTTTAAACCCATAGGTAGAGGGTAATACATAATCTACTCGTGCTTGCCAGTTAGCAGTAAAGTGCTTTGCGTATGGCTGCGGGTATTGCTCTTTAGCACCAGCGCTTTGCGGTATAAATTGTGAATTTATAAGTGGGTTATTTAAAATTTGATTGGTGGTTTCAACCCGTGCTTTATCCCCTTCAGGTGCGGCGTTTAAGTCACCTAAAATAACAAACCGCGAGTTTGCTTTTAATCCGCCTTTTTGGCCGTTATCGTCGTAAATATAGGCTTTATTAGCAACATAATCGGCAATTAACCTAACTTCGTCATGATTACGTTTGCCGTTTCTGTCTTCGTCGCCATCAAACACCGGCGGTGTTGGGTGCGAGGCAAGTACATGCACTGTTTTATTGTTTACTACAACAGGTACATCCCATAACGATTTTGAGCTAAGCCTAAGCGCTTGCCATTCTTGCGTGTTATACCAATTCTCTTTTGTTTTAGGGTCTATTGGCATTTGCGCATTAGGCATATCTTTATATTTAAACGTTTGAAGCGTGCGCAGTTTCTCAAGGTTAATGGGGTATTTAGATAAAATAGCCATTGCGTAATGCCCTTCAAAAAAACCAAAACCTTGCGCATCGCCCATTACATCGGTTTTTTTACCGTTGTTATCAAGGTCAAACTCAGTAGCAAGGCCTGTATTTACAGGGGCAATAAAACTGTATGGGTAATCAATGGGGGCTTGTTTATTTTGGCTTACATTTAAAAACTGGCGTTTAAAATAATCTATACCTTGCGCTTTTGGTACATAGTCAAACTCGTTTAATAAAATAATGTCAGGGCGAACACGCTGAATTATTTCGGCTATATTTTTTATTTGCTGGTGGTTTGATTTTAGTGCATTAACTAGCGCATCGGGGTTAACTTGCTCGCCTTTTGGCGTGTGATTAGTTGCATCCATACTCACATTAAAGGTGGCAATACGAAGGCTCTCGCTGGCTGTAGCATTTAAACTAAATGAAGCGGCAATGGCTAATGCGCCATAAAGTATGTTTAGTTTCATTTTTTTACTTCAAAAAATTAAAAAATAGACTTTACCAGTATTACACAATTAATACCTATTTTTATGACAAAAAAATACCGGCTTAAGCCGGTATTTAATTAGTTAATTGCAGCCTTTACTCACTTAGCATAAGTGCAGTAGCAGCTTTTAAAATGCCGGGGTACGCTTGCTCAGGTAGGTAATCGGTAAGTTGCCCAAGCTTATCGGCAAGATTATTAATGTTATCTGCAGATACATTAATATGCCCCATTTTACGCCCAGGTTTTGCCGTTTTTCCGTACCAGTGGCTGGTTACATCACTGACTGTTAAAACCTCGGTAGGAATACATCCTTGGCCCAACACATTAACCATGGCGGTAATATGCTTAAGCTCTGTATTACCTAGCGGTAAACCCGCTACAGCTCGCATGTGGTTTTCGAACTGCGAACAATGGCAGCCTTGCTGTGTCCAGTGCCCTGAGTTATGAACTCGCGGCGCAATTTCGTTAACCAGTAAAGTACCGTTTACATCAAAAAACTCAATGGCAAGTACGCCAACATAATTAAGCTCGCTAGCAATTTTTGTAAATGCACTATGGGCCTGCTGCTCAACAAGCGTGTTATTTTTACCCGCAATCGACAAAGTAAGCACGCCGTTGGTGTGCTCGTTTTCAGTAATTGGGTAAATGGCCACATTACCTTGCTTATCGCGTGCACCAATAATAGAGACTTCACGGTCAAACGGGATCATTTTTTCAGCAATAATGCTGTGTGGCGCATCCTGTGTGCCAGAGGCAATAAAATCAGCCATTTCTGACCATATTTGCTCTATTTGGTCATCTGATTTTAAACGCCACTGCCCTTTACCATCGTACCCTGCTTGGCACGTTTTAATAACCAGCGGTTTGCCTAGGGTTTTAACCGCTAATTCTAAATGCGCTTTTTCTGTGATCAGTTGATACGGCGCACATGCTACGTTTGTTTTATCTAGTAACGCTTTTTCTAATGCGCGGTCGCCACCAGTTTTTATGGCAGCTTTCCCTGGGTAAAATTTATTACTGTTGCAGCACAGTGTAAGTACATCATCGGGGATATGCTCAAACTCTGCGGTAATCGCATCAGCGTCACTAATTGCCTGCTCAAGTGTGGTTGTGTAAATTTCACCGGTTAGCGGATGCATAATTTTTTGGCTGCCTACATCGTACGCAACCACATTTAAATTAAGGGGGGCGCCTGCTAGGCTCATCATTCGCGCAAGTTGGCCGGCACCTAAAATTAAAATTTTCATTTTTACTCTGCAGGATTAGGGTTAGCTAAAATAGTCTCGGTTTGCTCTTTACGAAATGCTTCAATTTTTGCAAAAATTTCTGGGTTTTGGCACCCTAAAATTTGTGCAGCAAGTAAACCTGCGTTAGCAGCGCCTGGCTCACCAATTGCTAGTGTACCCACGGCTACGCCTTTTGGCATTTGGCAAATAGATAACAATGAATCTACACCGT
This sequence comes from Pseudoalteromonas sp. 2CM28B, assembly GCF_023161935.1. NCBI lineage: Bacteria > Pseudomonadati > Pseudomonadota > Gammaproteobacteria > Alteromonadales > Pseudoalteromonadaceae > Pseudoalteromonas > Pseudoalteromonas sp. 2CM28B. The sequence continues at coordinate 58,670 of NZ_JALNTH010000003.1, read as the reverse complement.
TTAAAGCTTTAGATTTAACCGGTACACCAAGCACAGGGAGTGATGTAAATGCCGCTGCCATACCCGGTAAATGCGCAGCACCACCGGCGCCAGCAATAATCACTTTTATGCCACGATCTGCGGCTGAATTTGCATAATCTGCAAGAAGTTGAGGAGTGCGGTGTGCAGAGACCACTTTTGTTTCGTACTCAATACCAAATTTTTCGAGCATGAGCGCTGCGTGTTCCATGGTTGGCCAATCTGATTTAGAACCCATAATAATGCCAACAGTCATAAATACTCCTCAGTAATGTATTTTAAAAATAGCGGACTTATGTCCGGTTTTAGGCGGGTATTATACCCAAACCAAGTTTAATTGCGACTCACAAAAACAAAAAAAGCCACGTTTAAACATGGCTTTTAAAGGGTTGCAGTTACAAAGTGCTTATACTTCTTTGCTTGCTAGGTATTCGCTGTAGTTGCCTCTAAAGTCAATCACCTTGCCATCTTTTATCTCCCAAATACGGGTGGCAACCGATGATACAAACTGGCGATCGTGCGATACAAACAGTAAAGTGCCTTCGTACGCTTCTAATGCAAGGTTTAACGCCTCAATAGACTCCATATCCATGTGGTTTGTTGGCTCATCCATTAACAGTATGTTTGGTTTATGCATCATAATTTTACCAAATAACATACGGCCTTGTTCACCACCTGAAATAACCTTTACAGACTTTTTGATATCGTTTTGCGAAAACAACATGCGTCCTAAAAAGCCACGAACCACTTGCTCGTCGTCGCCTTCTTGTTGCCATTGCTCCATCCACTCAAACAAGTTCATGTCTTTTTCAAACTCGTCAGCATGATCTTGCGCGTAGTAACCAATATTGGCATTTTCAGACCACTTAAACTCGCCCGACTTAGGTGCTAAACGCCCAGCAAGCGTATTAAGTAATGTTGTTTTACCTACACCGTTTTCACCGATAATAGCAATGCGCTCGCCTACTTCTACTAAACCTTCTAAATTTGAAAACAACGTATTGTCTTCAAAACCTTGGCTTAGGTTGGTCATTTCTAATGCATTACGAAATAGCTGTTTTTCTTGCTCAAAGCGAATAAACGGCGATTGGCGAGAAGAGGCTTTTACTTCTTCTAGCTGAATTTTATCAATACGTTTTGCGCGTGACGTTGCTTGTTTAGCCTTTGATGCGTTTGCAGAAAAGCGCGATACAAACTGTTGTAGTTCAGCAATTTGGCTTTTCTTTTTCGCGTTTTCACTTAATAGGCGCTCACGTGCTTGTGTTGCTGCAAACATGTACTCATCGTAGTTACCTGGGTAAATACGAAGCTCGCCGTAATCAATATCAGCCATGTGCGTACATACTGAGTTTAAAAAGTGACGGTCATGCGAGATGATGATCATGGTGCAGTCGCGTTGATTAAGCACATCTTCTAACCATTTAATGGTGTAAATGTCCAAGTTATTGGTTGGCTCATCAAGTAGCATAATATCAGGGTCAGAAAACAGCACTTGGGCAAGTAACACACGTAGTTTAAAACCGGGTGCTATTTCAGACATTGGGCCGTAATGCTGCTCTGTCGAAATACCTACCCCTAATAAAAGCTCACCCGCTTTAGACTCAGCTGAATAGCCGTCCATTTCGGCAAATTCAGTTTCTAAATCGGCTACTTTCATGCCGTCTTCTTCACTCATCTCTGGTAATGAGTAAATGCGATCGCGCTCTTGTTTAATATCCCATAATTCTTTATGGCCCATGATCACAGTATCAATTACAGAGTATTCTTCGTAAGCAAACTGGTCTTGGTTTAGTTTAGCCACACGTTCATTTGGATCTGTACTTACGTTACCTGCAGAGGGCTCTAGTTCGCCACTTAGGATTTTCATAAATGTAGATTTACCACAGCCGTTTGCACCAATTAAACCGTAACGGTTTCCTTCGCCAAACTTTGCAGATATGTTTTCAAATAACGGTTTAGCACCAAATTGCATGGTGATGTTAGCTGTACTAATAATAGCGCTACCCTCCAAGGGGACATGATGTATTTAAATTGCGCGCAGTTTAAACTAAATACAGCTTTTTTTCTATGAAAGTTTAAGGTTGAAAGCGCGTGAACTATGCCCTATTCCACTCATTAAAGGCGTAAATTAATGCCTCACAAATAGTGCCTAAAAACGCGATTAAGCCAGTGAATGCTTATTCAACTAAAAAAATGCGCTTAGCTAAAAATAATAGCGCGATTTGTGTGCCATATCAGGGTTTAAATTTTAATTAATAAACCCGTTTAACTTAATAAGTCGATTGTTTATCGCAAAGCATTTTAAAAAACAGATAACTGGGTATATATTTATGATATAAAATGCTTTTTAGAGTTTTTGCACTAGCGTTTTATTTTTATCCAACATGAAAAAAACTCAATTTAAAACCCACTTACTTGCGCTATTTTCAGCACTATTTACGTAGTTTTTAATCAAAAAAAACATATCCCTTAACAGATAAAAAACACCATTAACCTCCAGTGAATATTTATTCATTTTTGGTGTTAATTTCATTGATTATTTTTCACTTTTGAGCCCATTAGGGCTTTGCTAGTCTTCATGCCTTCTAAATTTAATGTCACTTTTTAAAGTTAATACACACAAGGCATCACAAATGATTAAAAACTTTGTAACCCTACTATTAGGAACAAGCATAGTAGTTGCGCCAGCTGCTTCAGCAGTAGAGCTCTATAAGGATGAAAAGAACACTATTAAAGTAGGTGGTTACCTTGATGTGCGCGTTATTAATACGCAAAACCAAACCGAAGTGGTAAATGGTACATCGCGTATAAACTTTGGCTTTACTCGCCAACTTAAAAAAGACTGGTCGGCACTAGCGCTAGTTGAATGGGGTGTAAACCCTGTTGGTAGTAGCGACATTATTTACAATAACCGCTTTGAATCTATTCAAGATGAGTTTTTATATAACCGTTTAGGTTATGCTGGCCTTTCGCACGAAAAGTACGGGCAAATTACCATTGGTAAACAATGGGGTGCGTGGTACGACGTAGTTTATGGCACCAATAACAGCTTTGTATGGGATGGTAATGCTGCGGGTGTTTACACATACAATAAAGACGACGGTGCAGTAAATGGTACTGGCCGTGGTGATAAACTAATTCAATACCGTAATAGCTACAACGACTTTAGCTTTGCAGTTCAAGCGCAACTTAAAAACAGCGAATTTTATACCTGTGATGTTGATGATATTTCTGAAGAAGCGTGTGAAGCCCTATGGAATACTGGCGACAGTGCAGCTCAAGAAGTAGAATTTAACTACACCTTTGGTGGGTCTGTAACTTATAACGCAACCGACATGCTAACGTTAACAGCAGGCGTAAACCGTGGTGAATTTGATGTAACGTATGGCGATGGCACAACACAAACCGTTGAAGACTTAATTTTTGGTGCGGGTGTAATGTGGGGCAGCATTGAAAAACCAGGTTTATACGTTGCCGCTAACATAAATAAAAGTGAAAACCACGATACCGATAACCTAGGGCGCTTAATTAAAGACTCTATTGGGGTAGAAACATTCATGTCGTACCGTTTTGATAACGATGTGCGCCCTTTTGTGGCTTATAACATTTTAGATGCCGGTGACGATTACGTTATTCAACCTAACTTTAATACCGATCCTAATGATGTATTCAAACGTCAATTTGCTGTGATTGGTGTTCATTACTTAATTGACGAAAACACCATTGCCTACGCTGAAGCCCGTAAAGATTTTAGCGACTTTGAAAGTGAAGACAAAGACCAGCAATCGCAAATGGAAGCCTCAGAAGACGACGGGATTGCATTTGGTTTTAGATACAAGTTTTAACTTCCCACCATAACAACACACAAAGCCCAGCTATATGCTGGGCTTTTTTATTTTAAACGTTAAATGATGAAAAAATTTAAATGTTTGAATGCGTTAACAATCGCTATTATTTGTTATAACACTTTATAAAAGCTGTGTGCGCTGCGTATTAATAATGCCTGTAAACATGCTTACAAATTCACCCGAAAATTAATGGAGAGAAAATGAGTTCACTCAAAACCGCCGGTAATTTTACTCTACTATGCATTGCCAGCTTAACCATAATGGTTGGCACCCTATTAGCGCCGGGTTTAGTTAACATTGCTGATGGCCTAGGCATACAAAGCAACAGCGTATTATTAATTACTTTACCTTCTTTAGGTGCGGTGGTGTTTGCCCCACTAGCCGGAAGATTAATAGACAAGTACGGCGCATATCCTTTACTTATAATAGGTTTATTTTTATACGGATTAGTGGGTGCATGTGCTTACTTTTTACATGGCTCAATCTTAGTATTTATTAATCGTTTTGCATTAGGTGGTATTACAGCAATAGTGATGGCAAGTTGCACCGTATTAATTTCAACGTGGTACAGCGGCGAAGCCCGACTGAATATGATTGCCAAACAAGGTATGGCGATAGAGCTAGGTGGCGTTATATTTTTATTTTTAGGCGGTGTTTTAGCGTCAATGTATTGGGGATTACCCCTTGCTTTATATTTAATTGCTTGGGTATTTTTAGCTATGTTGCTCATGTTTGTACCCCGTAAGCAGCAATTAAACGCCCATAACACAGAGCAAACTCAACAAATAAAAAAGAGCAATTCAAACGCATTAACGCTTAAAGGGGTTTATATAGTATCAACCCTAGCTATGACAATATTTTTTACCTCAACCGTGCTTTTACCTATTACCTTGCACGCACTAAATTTTAATGAGTCTGAAATAGGCCAACTATTGGCTTTTATATCTTTAATTGCGGTATTTACAGCGGGATTTATGCCTAAAGCAACTAAACGCCTTAGTGAGAAAAATGTATTAGCAATCGCATTTTTTGCCTTTGGTTTATCATACCTTTGCTTTATACAATCAAGTACATTGATATTAGTATTAGGCGCGCTATTAATTGGTATTGGCTTTGGTTTTAGCATTCCTCTTTTAAACCACATGACCGTAGAGCTAAGCCCAGAAAATGTTCGCGGACGTAACTTATCGTATTTTACAATGGCTGTGTTCTCCGGTCAGTTTTTTACCTCGTTTATGGAGTACATACCTGGGGGTGAACATAACGTATTTATAATATGCAGTATTTTAAGCGCCGTTGTAGCTATCGCCCTTCTTGTTAAACCTAAAGCGCACTAAGTAGCAATCAATAACCGGTAAAATTATCAAATTAAGTAGCCAATTATCCCCTATTTATTGGCTACTTTTATTCTCCTTCACTCTTTAGCTAAGTTAAGCACTTAAGAACAATTTAGTATGATGTGTTCTTTACTATAAACCCACCAGCAATGGTTGTTGCTTTAGTTAATTGCATTGTAAAGTCAGTTTTTTAGCCTTAGCAAACAATTATTAATTAAAGCGATTATAAGCAAAAAGGTGTGCACTGTATATAAATACAGTGCACACCTTTTTTATAACAAACCTTAAGGTTGATCAGGGCCCTAGCGTTACCCACTGCTTAACTTCAAGTGCAGTCATTATCAGCTCTACAGAAAAAGCAGCCAGTATCATCCCCATCACACGGGTTAAAATAGACGCCCCGCCAATACCAATAAGCTTTATAATTTTGCCCGACAGCAACAACAAAATTAAGGTTACACCCAACACTGCCAGTGTAATTAACGCTGTGCCTATTTGGGTTGTAATTGGATGAATGTGATTATCGGTAAGTAATATAACGGCTAAAATAGCCCCTGGTGTGGCAGTAGCAGGTATAGCAAGCGGAAACACTGCAATATCGTGCCCTGGGTCTTGTTTTGCTTTATTTGAATCATTACCAAATATCATTTGTAGGCCAAACAAAAATAAAATTATCCCGCCCCCTAACTGAAACGATACCAGCCGTATACCCATCGCATTTAAAATAAGCTGCCCTATTAAAATAGAGCCAAGTAATACAGCGCCTGCATATAGCACAGTTTTAAACGCAGTTTTACGACGTTGTTGATCACTTAAATGAGAAGTCAGCGCAGCAAAAAGCGCCATAGTCCCTATTGGGTCAATAGTGGCCCAAATAACGAGGGCATCTTGAGATAGTTTTTCTAGCATATAAAATCCTTGTTAAGCGAACACGTTTTAAAAACTCGGGTAACAAATTCATTTGCTTACGCTTAACTATAAGCCAAATTGGCTATTTTTTATATTGCATTTGTTCCTCTTATGATGAAATTTACTAACGTATATAATGTAAATGCAGCTCTAATACATGACTAATGCAGTACTAAACGTGTTTATACCAGATAGAATGCTCACCCAAGCTAAAGCCTAATTTAACTAATAAGTTATGCGAACGCGCATTATGTGCACTTACCTGCGCCGCTAAGTAATTAAGCGGTATAGCCTCTTTAAGCGTTTTAACAAAGCCGGTTATTACCTCAAACATAATGCCCTTATCCCAATACATAGGATCAAGCTCAAACCCAATAAACGCCCTACTTTTACAAGGCGATAAATTATAAAGCCCACAGGTGCCCATAAGTTTGCCATTTATATTATGTTCAATAGCCACTCTTATTACTTCGCCTTCGTAATAGGCGGTAATATCGTCTTGTATTAATTGCTTAATTTGGCATTTACTTAATGGGGTTTGATAGTCGTTAAATTCGCTCACTTGCGGGTGATTCAAAATAGAAAATAACTGTGGGGCATGCTTATGAGTAATTAAACGCAACGTAACGCGTTCAAGCTGAGTGGTTTTAAACATTTTATACAGGAGTTAAAATAGCGCTTTATGGTTAAGCATTATTAACTTACCATAGCGTATTCACAAGCATTATCTTTATAGCCAATATTGAGAGCAATAATGAGCGACGATTTTAAAGTAATTCAACCTACCACAACCGTATACTGCCCTAAACGTGGTGAGGGCTGGACCCTAACAGGCATTACTAATATAAACGAGTTTACCTCGGTAATGTTTGACGGCATACGTTATACACTCCCCGCACGCGAAATAGTAGAAGAGCTGTTACCAAACCAACTAGCCCGAGAGCAAAATAATAGCTAGCACCCGTGTATAAACGGAAGTGGCTGCCACTGTGCAGCCACCTATATAAAGAGTAACGAAGGATTAAAATGTATCGTCTTCACTGTATACATTTACTTTTAACTCGTCTTCATCTTCAAAAACAACAAACGAAATAGGCTTACAGCATACTTGGCAGTCTTCTATGTATTGCTCGCCAATATCTGCCGCGTCTAATAATACTTCTATGCTTTCGCCGCAATACGGGCAACTTATCGATTTTTCGGTTAACTGGTTCATTTAACACCTGCTACTTTTATCTCAATGCTTTCACTTTAATAAACACACTCTGATAATACAACATTGTGCTACAGAGGTTGCCCAATGTACGTATGGCCTTAATTAAAAACCATTACGTATATTACTTTTTCGATATTCACGTTAGCCTACTAAAAACAATGAAATAGTAATAACACTTAGCAGGTCTAGTTATAAAGAATATGTATTTAAACTCATACTAGGGGTAGATTATTTTATGAAAAAATCACTTACGCTTGCATTAACATCTGCCGCAATTTTGTTTAGCACCTTTTTACATGCAGCCAAAACCGAAAAAGCAGTTTTAGCCGGTGGATGTTTTTGGTGTATGGAAAGCGACTTTGAAAAGCTCAAAGGCGTAAAAGATGTTATATCGGGTTTTACCGGCGGTAAAATTAAAAACCCGACGTACAATGGTAACCATCAAGGTCATTACGAAGCAGTACAAATTACTTACGACCCTGATGTAGTAAGCTACAAAGGCATACTTGATCATTTTTGGGTAAATATTGATCCCTTTGATGCCAAAGGCCAATTTTGCGATAAAGGCCCAAGCTATTTAAGCGCCATATTTGTAGCTAACGAGCAAGAGCGCAAAATAGCAGAGCAAACCAAACAAGCCGTAATAGCAGAGTTTCCAAATCAAACAGTGGTCACGCCAATACTTAATGCCAGCACTTTTTACCCAATTAAAGGTAAAGAAAGCTACCATCAGGATTATTATAAAAATAACCCCATACGCTACAATACCTACCGCTGGCGCTGCGGACGCGATAACCGCCTAGAAGAAATTTGGGGTGATAAAGTCACACATTAAAATCTATAGTTAAACGCTTGATGGGTTTACACAAACCCATCTAACCTATTCTTTCAAATTATCATGATCTGAAAGTTTATATTGTTTAGGTATAAAAACCATTACAGTAACTGCTAGTGCTAAAAGAAATACAAATCTTAATACTGAAGATGGAATAATAGTTTCTAAAATATTCACTAAAATTATCAGAGGAATTACAGCAATAATACCAATCAGCTTATGCCTTTGGGTAAACTCATGGAGCGCCCCGCATTCAGTACACCTATATTTTGTAGACATACGAGCAACAACAAACCAAGCTAATGATATATTCTTTTGGCAATTCAGACATTTTGGTAACATACAAAATCCTTTTAAAAGTTTTAGCGTTTAAGTAACAGCTAACTGCTAACTGCTAATTCTATTCATTCCGCCCCTAATTATAAACATTATTTTGATACTGTTTCCTAAAACAGCTTATTTATCTAACTTTCTAAATATAATAAATTGCACTCCTAGATTGATAAAACCTAATTCAACAACTGGAGTTACACATTATGTCTGCCACCCAATTACAACTTGCTCGTGCTCTAGCGTTACCTTCAAGAGAGGCCATGTTAAATCGTGAGCACTCAGTACAGCATTTTTGGTACAACAACGACCAACTACTTACACAAGCCTGGAAAGAGTGGGAAGAAACCGAAGTAGATACAACCACCTTTACCCTTGACGATTCATTACTAGATAAAAACTTACGTGAAGCCGTTAATGCTGCATGGCAAGATCCATCAAAAGAGCATTTAGTAAAATCACTACTAGAAGAAGTAGCGACTGATGTGTATCAGTTTCAATTTTTTGATCCTGAGCGCCTAGCAGTTTTACGTGGTTACCTAGAAAAAGTATGGAATGCTAACATTCCTATGCGTCCACCATACGGTATTGTATTAAACCGCCGCGGAGCTATGCTCGACAAACGCTCAGAGGGCTATTTAGCTGCTCCTAGTTTTCAGGCATTTTATAACCAAGTATTAAATACATACATGCGCCCTATTTCACGTTTATTGTTTCCTGAAATCATAGGTTACGATACGCAAACGTTTGGTTTTTCTATTTATTACGACCCAAGTACAGATGCGTCTATTCGTCCGCATACCGATGCATCATCAGTAACATTAAATATTAATTTAAACTTACCTGGGGAAGAATTTAGCGGATCAGAACTTGATTTTTACGACCAAGTAAACGCAAAAGTTGTGCAACTTAGCTTTAAACCAGGCACCGCCATGATCCACAAAGGCAATGTACCACACGCGGCAAAACCTATAACCAGTGGCGACAGAACAAACCTAGTGTTATGGCTTTTTGGCGATAATGGCCGTATACCAGCACCGGGTTCTAAACGTACAGATATTGACGCAAAAGAGCGTTGGACTACGCCAAAAACAACGCCAGACGGCTACGCACCTTTTTAAACGGTGCCAAGTTTAACCTTTTGTGCCTAATACTTGCCCATTAAAGATATTTAATAATACTTTAATGGGCTATTTACTTGTTACATAACCACTTAGTTACTATCTTTTTAGTATGCCAAGTTAATTTAAACAGCCTAATGAAGTTAAACTTTTTTATAATAACTACACTGCTTGTATCATCTTTTGCCTGTGCATCGCCTACTAAACAAAAATTAGTTGTAGGTTTAGGCGAAACCCTACCGCCTTTTGTAATGTCACATACCAACAGCGGGCTAACCCTCGATATTATTAAAGCCGCATTAACGCCTTTAGGTTATCAAATAGAGCCACGCTATTACCCCTATACGCGCCGCGCTAAAGGGTATGCAAAAGGCAGAATAGATATTTTAGCAGACATAAACTTAAACACCGCTAACGGAAACCAACTCAAAGGGTATATTTCTGATGAGGCCTATGTATACGAAAACGTAGCGATAACCCTAAAAAGCAAACAGTTTAACTTTACTAAAATTGCAGAATTAACATATTACAGCTTAATTTCTTGGCCCAGCGCCGCCATACACTTAGGCGAAGAATATGCAAAAATGGCAAAAGCCAATACGCAATATTACGAAGTGCACGACCAATCTCTTCAGGTTAAAATGCTTTTTTCAAACAAGGTAGATGTAATTCAAATGGATAAACAAAGTTTTGATTACTATCGCTCAACCCTTAAAGATATTGATACAACACAATCTGTAGATCGCTTTGCGCTGTTTGGCAAAAGCCCAAATGGCTATTTATTTAAATCAAAAAGACTACGTGATGACTTTAATATTCAACTACAAAAACTTAAAAATTCAGGTCAGTACCACAAAATTTTTGAAAAATACAAACACGCCAAATAAAAAAAGGTCGCTTTAACTAAGCGACCTTTTTACGTTTACAGCGCAAAATACCAATTAAAACTTATAAGAGGCAGAAAATTTAACGTTACGTGGTGTACCAGGTTGTACCCATGCATCGGCAAACGAGTTTGTGTAATACGTTTCATCAAACAGGTTATTTACCTCAGCCGTAACACCAATAGCGTCTGTTACATCGTAATTTACAAATACACGCGCGGTTGTATAACTGGGTAGTTTAAAGTCGGTACCAAAATAGCCATTGCGTTCGTCTACAAATAATAGCCCGCCACCAAATTTAATTGCATTGCCATATAACTCGCCCGATTTAACAAGCTGCAAGCTAAGTTGATGCTCTGGTACATTTAAAAGTGACTCGCCGGCCTCTACTGTGTAGCCAAAGTTAGCATCAAAAAATGCGTTTTCTATTTGGGCATCTACATACGCATACGACGCCCAAATTTCTAAACTATCGCTAAGCTCACCCGTTAGGTCTATTTCTATTCCCTTACTTTGCGCTTCACCAATGGCTGCGTAGGTAAACGCTGTTGGGTCGTCTACTACTAGCATGTTATCTTGATCTACTTTAAATACGGCAACGGTACCAAATAACGCGCCATCGTTAAGGGTAAATTTTACACCTAGCTCAGCAGAGGTAGATTGGTTTGGCTCAAAACCATCGCCATTGGCATCAGCACCCGAAAGCGGGCGAAAGTTTTCGCCATAGGCTGCATATATAGATACATAATCACCGGCTTCATACACCACACCAAACTGCGGGCTCACGCGCGACTGCGTTTGTTTTGTATTAGTGCCTGCTAAACGGTTATTTAAGCGCTGCTCGTAATCATCAAAACGGGCACCAATACGAATATCTAACTTATCCGTTACGCTTATTTGGTCTTGAATAAATACCCCTACCGACTCTTGAATCTCTACGCGGTCGGTATTAGATGTAGGCGTTGGTAATTCATACGCGCCGTAAACAGGGTTAAATACATTAATGTATTGCTCGCCCCGTACACGCAAAATCACTTGATCGTTTTCAAATTTATCGCTATCTGTACCCATTATTAAACGGTGCTCAAAACCGCCCAGCTCAATACTTCCGCTTAGCTCTGCACGCAATACATGGTATTGAGCATCAAAATCGCGGTAGCGCCTAAAGCGGTTTACTTCGCCATCAACTACGCCGCCAAAACCGGTTTCGGTTGCAAAGCCTTCCATAGAGGTATCACGGTAGTTTGCACCAAATAAAATGCTCCAGTTATCATCAAAATCATGAATGTACTCTAACTGATGCCCTAGTACATCGGCTTCAATTGGGCCATCGCCCGGCTCACCTAAAAAGCGACTTTGTGGTATAAGCCCAAGTTCGCCATCTATGGCTAATACGCCTCTATCAAACGGCACTTCTTGGTCGCTGTATTCAAGCTCGTAAACAAGTTGGCTGCTGTCGTTAATATTCCACACTATTGACGGGCTAAAACCGTGTTTAGTGGTTTCTATGGTGTCTCTAAAGCTCTCGGCGTCTTCGTAAAAGCCAACCAGTCTAATTGCAACGTCATCGTTAAGCGCCGTGGTGTAATCAAAATCGGCGCGGTAAGTATCAAAACTCCCTACCGAGAGCTTAATTTCACCTTGCGTATCAAACGTTGGGCGTTTAGTAACTAAGTTTACTGTACCACCTGGCTCACCACGGCCAAATAAAGCCGCACGCGGGCCTTTTAAAACCTCAACCGACTCAATACCCGACAAATCACGCGAGCCACCAAAACCGCGCCCAGCATTAAAACCATTTACTAAGTAGTTACTCGGTAGGTTTTCATCGCCTACAAAGCCACGTAACGAAAAACTATTCCAAAGCCCACCAAAGTTGTTTTGGCGTGCAACAGAGGCCGATAAATCAAGCGCTTGGTCAAGGCTTACTGCACCTGCATTTTCAAGGGCTTCTAAATCAATTTTAAGCTCTGATTGTGGAGTTTCTAGTTGGCTAAAGTTACCTTGGTAAGCTTGGCGCGTAGCAACCACAGACAGCCTTTCAATGTTTGTGTTAGCACTGTGTGTTTGCTGGTTTTGCTCAGTAGCCAAAGCCTGGCTGCTAAATAAGCTTACTAGGCACGCACTTAAATAGGTGAGCTTAAGCCCTGTTGTGTTGGTTTTCATTGTGAACCTTGTTAGTAATATAAGTATTTTATAATTATGGTGTTGTTACTAGGTGCGCTAAACAACGGTGTTTAGCGCACCTAGTAAGGATTACTTTGCTATAGCCTCAAAGCGTGGCATATTATTTAGAACTGATTTAGGCGGGTTACCCTTATAAAATAACCAAGGGTAATAAAACTCACGTAATTGCTGATGATAATCACGAATTTGCTGATCGTATGCATACGCCGCTACTGAGTCGGTTTGGGCGGCTCGCGTTAAGCTGCGCTGCAATAACAGCGGTGGCGAAAACCACGACACAACGCCTGCTAAATCATATTTTTTAGCGGCTGCGTCTCGGTATGCTTTAGAGAGCGGCGCTGCTTTTAAATCGCCCATTTGCTGAAATGCGTAATACCATTTCCACTCAAACTCACTGCTCATAGCAATGTATGGCGCAAGTGCTGGGTACTCTTTAATAAAAGGCTGCATAGTGGCAGATTTTGGTAAATCCCAGGCATCATTTACCGCCTCACGCTGAGTAAGCATAATGTCGCCACCCTTAGGCGAATGCACCGACTTGTTTATAGCAAGGTCGCCTAAAATAGGAATAATAAAAGCAAATAATACCCATAAGCCAATTAGGCCAGAGGCAACGCGCGGCGCACTAGTCGCGTTTTTGCCCCACCACACACTCAGCGCAGTCCAAAATGCAAGGTATGCAATACAAAGTAGCGATACATACGCAATTTCAAACGCGCTTGCACCAGCTATAAATGCACCGATAAAAAATGGTAGCATTAAACATACTATTACTGCTAAAAACCTTACCGTTATACGTGCGCCCCACAAAGAAAAGTACGATTTAGCCGTAGTAACCAGTAAGTCGTGCCTGCCGCTGGTGCGCTCGTTTGCAAATAAGTCATGAAACAGCAAAATAATAACCAGTGGTGCTAAGGCGCTAATTACAAATACAAAATCAATTTTACCGGCCTGTGCCAGCTCGGCATTTTGCGCATCGCTTTCGTAAATTTGCCCCTCTATGGCCAATAAATTAATACGGTGTTTCCACGGGAATATATCGCGTTCCCCTAATGCTGCAAAAGCAAGGTTAGATGGCTGAGAATACGTTAAATGAAAACAGTAATAAGCCAACATGCCCGGATCGTCTTGCTTTTGCTGCACTTTAGCGCGATCGCTTTGATCTGCAGCTTTTAAACGCTCTATTGTTTGCTGCTGCGCGCTTACTTCGCTAAGCCCGCTATATATTGCAAAGCTCGATAAAACAAAGCTACATAACAGCAATACCACAAGGTACTTTTGACGCAGTAAAAAGCCCCATTCTCGTGTAAGTTGTGTAATTAAATAACTCATATCAAACGTTTTCCTACCAATTTAATACCGCCTACAAGTACTACAATCCACAGTATTAACTGTAAAAAAGCAGGTACACTTCTTTGCGCGCGAACATCTGCGCTATCTACATCAAAGGTAAAGTTTTGCAGTATTTGCCAGTTCTCTGATCCTACGCGCGCTTTTTTAGTAGCCTCGGTATTGGCGTTGCGGTTCATATCAACTTGGTAATCAAGCTTTTCAATGTGTACTTTGTTAAGCCCTTGCACAAAATCAAAGCGCAGCTGTTCGGTTTCGCGTAAAAAGCGATGATGGGTTTCTATGCTGGTGCCCACTACAATCATCGACAGCGAGCGAATAGCCACCATAGGCGATACCCAACCAAAGTAACGCGATACCTGCGTTTGTTTAAGCTCACTTTGCATGCGCTGCTCGGCAAACTGGTTTAATACCTTAGTTTGTTTGGCCTCTGATTCACTGGCCACTAACCCTCTAAAGTTTACTGGCAGCTCATCAATGCTGTTTACGTTGTATTTTTTAAGCAGAGATTGTTTAAATTGCTTAAAGGCGGGGTCGTTGGTGTTATGGCCATCACCTAGTTTTCTAAGCTCAGCTTTTACTGCAAAGTCGGTTTCTATTTTACCGGCCGATGGCACAGCCGTAGAGGCACTTGTACTTGCTACGCGCGGCATAACAATGCACAGTAAAATCCACACAAACGCAAGCGCTGTAAAGCTACCACTATTTTTACTAAACACGCTCGATGCTAATAAAACAACTAACACCCACACGCTTAAATACAATGCATAGCCCACAATAAAACTAACAACGGCTAAAAGGCTTTCACCCGCGCTAAGCGTAAATAACGCCGACACCGCTAATGGCGCAATAATTAACCCAACAACACACAAAAGCGCCAGCCCTTTACCCGCAATAAGCGTACTGCCTTTGGTGCCTTGCGCCAATAAATACGACAGCGTTTGCGATTCGCGCTCACGACTAATAGAGCTGTAACCAATTAAAATAAGCAGTAACGGCGCTAATGTTTGCACTATAAAAGCAGGCGTTAAGCTGCCAAGTTTTGTTAAAGCTGTGCCTTGGCGCTGCTCGGCAAACATTGCACTATTTTGCCTATGCCCTTCTAAAAATATTGAGTTACCTGTGTAGGCATCAATCCCCGGATCTAGGGTGCTCAGAGGGGTTGGTGTTCTAAAAGCGTAATGCCCGTAATGCACCATTCTGTGTGGGTGGCGATCGGGCTGCTCAGCAAAGCTTTGCTCTGCATTGCTTTGTAATTCATTACGAGTGTGGCTAAGTTCGTGCATTGTAATGGCAGTCACCACCACAGATGAAAGCGTAAGTAATAAACCAATGGCTAAAACGGTCATCGCCAGTTTTGAGCGAAGCCAATAGCGCCACTCATCTTTGGCAACTATCACCATCTTTGAAAAATTATTTTTGCTCATTACGCGCCTCTTTGTGCAAACGCGGCATGGACTTGCTCGGTATCAATTCGGCCGTTTTCTGGCGCGTCAAATTCGCCCACCAGCTCACCCGCTCTTAATAAACCAATTCGGTTTGCCACTTGGCATGCGCCGTATACATCGTGCGTTACCATTAAAATAGTGGCGCCGGTTAATGCAAGCTCACGCACTAACTGGTTAAACTCATCAATAGCAACAGGGTCAAGGCCCGATGTAGGCTCATCGAGTAAAAATATTGGGGCTTGGCGTAAAATAGCCAGTGCAATCGCGGTTTTTTGCCTCATGCCTTTAGAGTACGTTTGCATAGGACGCTCCCATGCAGCTTGCTGTAGCGCTACACGGTTAAACGCAGCATTAATTTGCTCATCGGTTTTTTTAATATCAGCAAGCGATAAAAAATACGCCACGTTTTCGCGGGCAGTTAAATGCGGATATAACGTTGCCGACTCAGGTAAGTACGCCGTTTTACCGCGTACAAAATTAAGTGCCTGTGTTACCTCTTTGCCCGCTACTTTTACAGAGCCTTGAGTGGGTTTATTAAATCCAAGCAAAGTTTTTAACGTGGTTGATTTACCCGCACCATTACCGCCAAGTAACGCGTAAATTTCGCCTGAGCCTACGCTAAAGTTTAAGTTTTTTAAAATAGCGTTGTTTTTAATGCTAAAACTTAACGAGTCCACTTCAATAATGGCTTCGCTTTTAATTGTTTGAGTAGCTGCTTGAGTAGCGGCTTGAGTTGTATTTAGGGCTTCATTACGTGTTTGTTCCACACGTGGAGATTCTTTCGGTGATGTTTGATTAACAGCTGTAGGTGTACTCACATTCAAACTCTATTAAGGGAAATTAGAATGTGATGAATGTTATACTATATCAAACATCTATTGCAACACTATAACATATTAATAATTAACAAATGATGCAGAGGTTTTAATAGAGTTACACACGTAGATTTATTCAACGGGTTTTGCCTATTACAAAAATCCATCACCATTTAGGCTAAAATCATACCTAAGGCAGCGTTTAAAATTAAGTACTTAAGTTATTTACGCCTTACCTTTAAAGTAAATTGAACAATGAACTTTTCAATTGCTAAAATGCCAACCTATTTTTCTACCAAGAGATACAATGGCAAATTTCAATACTCATCTTAATACTGCAGTCATCATCACAGGTTTAGGCTCGGCCACTTTATTAACTGCAGGCCATATTGATTTAAACGGCGCACTTTGGTTATGGTTTTTAGGCTCAATTGGCGGCTTATTACCCGACATAGACTCAGATAACTCAACCTCGCTCAATACTATTTTTAACTTATTTGCACTGAGCGCTGTATTACTGGTGCTGCATTACATAACCACCGAGCTAATAATCGAAATTAGTTTTATAGAGCTAATCGTAGTGCCGTTATTGGTGTACGGGTTTATGAAATACATTATTAGGCCCATTTTTGAATGGATCACCGTGCACAGAGGCAGCTGCCACTCATTATTATTTTTAGTGCTATGCGCGCTGTTAACAACGCAAGTAACCTGGCAACTAAACGAGCAAACAACCACACAAGCAGCCACCTTTGCCTGGTTAACAGGTGGGTTTATTTTAATCGGCGGGCTAATTCATTTATTACTCGATGAAATTTACAGTGTAGATTTAAGCAATGTCACCATTAAACGCTCCTTTGGCACCGCGTTAAAAATAGCCGACTTCGACAATAAATTAATTACGTTGGCATCAATAATTGCCATTGCAGGTTTAATCTATGTAGCCCCGCCTACAGAGCAAACTATTATCGCATTAAGTGATTGGTCTCATTTTAGGCTTTTATCTTAATAAATAATATTTAGCTTGGTCACACAAAATACCCATAAACATTGTTTGTGGGTATATATGCTTATTTAAGTGATTGTTTTAATTTCCTCTCGAATAAACAGCCGCCTTAGTTAGTCGAAGTAACTCCAACATTTAATTTAAAAGTTAATTCACAAAAGGATTAGATGCGCATCTCTTTTAAAGGCTTAACAGCTTAACCCAATGCGACTTTGCCAATTTAAGTTTCATTAAAAGCGTAAGTTTTATCCTATTTAATATTAATTATTATTTTTATTGGTTTTAGTGAAATAATTACCCCGCTTTACCTGTCTTATAGCAGCAATACTTTCACCTGTTTGATGTATGCAAAGCGACTACAACTTTTAAAGCGTCAAATATAAAATTATAAGAGGTACATAATGGAATTTACACATAAACGCACCACCCTAATTACAGCATCGTTATTGTTAGCGTTGGCAATAACCCAGGCTATTTTTACTGCCCTTTACAGTGCTGAAATTAGCTTTTCAAGACAGTATGCATGGGGACTAGAAGCCGTGCTGTTTACTGTGCTTGTGGCCTTTGCAAGTACCACTATGGTGCAAGCTAAAAACGCTCAACTAGGTTGGTCGGCTATCACATTTAGCGCAATACTTAACATAGTACAGGTAAGCATTGGCCTAACGCTGTTTTCAACATTTGGTAAAGTTGCAGGCGCAGTAGAAGGCGCACAACCTTTAATTGGTGGCGTGGTGTCTTTATCATTTATGATTTACTACGCAGCTAAATTATTATTAGGCTTAGCAGCCCTTGTGTTTGGCCTATCTTTTATTGCTAAAGGTGGCAAAGCCATTGGCGGCCTTACAGCCCTAGCAGGCGCAGTTGCAATGCTTGCCAATGCAGTATTAATTATTGCTGGCCGTGATGGGTTCCTTCCATCAGGCGTTGCTGGTGCCTCAGGTATGATTGCAACATTACTTCTAGCAATCTGCTTATTTAGCCTTAACCGTAAGCAAGACTAAGGTTTAGTGCCTTTTTAGTAAGGCAGTTACTTAAATAAGTTATAAACATCGGCGTGAATTAGAGATGCTAGTTCGCCGATGTTTTACGTTTAGAGTGTTGAGATTTAAAGTGCCAGCAACCTTAAATATTTATAGCTAATTCAAAAAGAGGTTATGAGGCGCTGCGCTTTTAGAGGGTAAAATACTTAATATCAAAAACCTTTTAACTGATTTATGTTTTGATGTATGAAGTCAATATTTTAACCTATTCGCCCTAAATACAAAAGGCGAAAAGAAAGACTTGACCCCATTTATCTTCTGTTTAGATTGTGGGGTAGGACAGCTTCTCATTATGCGATTGAGCATCATCTTCCCAAATAAGCCTCACAACATGTTTCCGTTTTGTCTGCCCATGAACGCTAGCAATAAGCTCTACTGACTGATGCCTTTCTAAACTCTCCATTGGAAACTTTTCTGTAATTTCAGAATCGATTACGACATCATTTCCCTTTGGAAACTCGATTCTAACGTTTTTAGCTGTAGAAGAACCCTTATTCCAAACTTTAAGTCTGTATTTACTACCCCCTAACTTTATAAAAGAAGCTCCAAGATCTGCTCTTTTTTCTTTTAAAGCATCTTCACTCTCTTTTTCTAGAAGTAGATTATTTAGCTTTTCTTGACTTTCAACAAGGGACTTCTGCCTTTTGTTAAAGCTGACAGTTTGCCAAGTTGCATAACCTGATAAAAGAAAAGCTAGGCCTGCTATTAAGTCACCAGCATCGATAGAAACAGACATTATTTAATCCTTATATTCTTATCCCCAGAAAAAGACTTTTTCAGTGACTTACGCAGTTGATCTGCAAAGTCTTCTTTTACTTCACTTTTAATTTCAGAAAGATGTTCATCTATATTTTCGCTATTTTCTCGAAGAAGTTCATCTCTATTAAATTCTCGCTCGCAAGAGGCACAGGTCATTACTTGGATAGCTTCATCCACCCCTTCATCATATGAAAAATCTTTACAGCCACATGTCGGACACGACAAATCTATGCTTCTTTTATATTTATCAGATTTCATTATTAACTCCAATTTACGAAGACACTCAACAACTTTTTGAACATCACTTTGAAGGCTATAACACCCATAACGGCGTATATTATGTTGTTCGATAATTACACCAAACAACTCGTTTATAATCAGACAACAACAATTTCTACTCAGTAGCCTTTGTTATTTAACCCCACAACGACTTTTAATAATGTTATGGGATAAAACTAAAACCACTGTATTTATGACGAGAATTAGGATGACACCCATTCAATTCATTTAGACTTACACCATCTTAATTTCAAAATTTAAGATGGGTGTCTTGTTAATTTTTCTCAAAAAGGCAACAAGAAAGACCTGACGCCATTTATCTTTTTATTCCGTTTAAGCAACTTGTTATGAGTATTTAAGCATTGAGGATTACCGACACTTCTTGCACCAACTTTGATTGGTAGCAGTAGAAGAGTTTGTACTGCGCATCCCAAATAGGTCTGTTAACTCTTTATGGTTATTAGCCACTGTTTTTTTGCACTTAGGGCAAGTGTGAGGTAAATTTATTTTTCCAGCCATGGTTATTTTTCCTTATTTTTTTCTTTAACATTTTCTGCTTTAGATTTTATTTCTGTCCACTTTTCGCGTTCCGAATCTGTCAGATCAGATCTTTTCAAATTACTATCAGCTTTTTTAATTAATGCACCAGGGACTTCTTTTGCAATAGCAATAGAGGCTTTTCCGGCAGCTAACCCAACATTAAATAGGGTTTTCCCAACTAATGAAGCTGATTTCTTTGCTTTTTCCTTAGTTTCAAACTCATTCGATACATCATCTACAGCGTCTTTAAGATCGAAATAGTCAAAAAACTTTTTTGTCATATAAAACTCCAGTTAAATAAAATTGTGATACTCATAACAGCTTATTGAACCCCACTTTAGGGGGTTATAACACCCCAAAGTGGCATATATTACGTTGATCGATAATTACACTAAACAACTCCTTTATAAACAGATAATTAAAATTGCTACTAAGTGGTCTTTGTTACTTAACCCCATAACAACTTTTAATAATGTTATGGGGCAAACCTCGCATTACTGTACTTGTATACAGCTCACGATAAATCCTATATTTACTTAATTTTTAACTACAAAACTTATAAATGCCCTAGCCACTAAAACCTTGTATCGTTCTCACACGGATCACCATCTCTATCGCCATCCATTTTTGTATTAGGGCAGTTATTTATAAAAAACACCGCCTCTGCACGTGAGGTCATTTGGCTACAGTGCTGCCTGCCATCACAGGTAAAATTTTGCGTGCTTTTTGGAATAACGCTTTTTGGATATTGCTCGTCAAAAGTGGCTAAATCGGCGTTGGTAATAACAGGTGTGTTGTTATTAAATTGCTCGTTACTTTTATAATGGCTGTATTTATTTACTGCGATAAAGCCAAGTACAGCGATAATACTAATTGAGGAGACTTTGCCTAAAAAACTATCAGTAAAATTAGATTTAGCAACACGATGATGGTTTGGTTTTTTATGCGTGACTTTAAGTGCAGCTACGCCTTCTATTCGGCAATTAACGGCTTTGGTTTTACCATCGGGCTGTGTAGCGACTTCAAAATAAATGGTGTCGCCCACTTTTGGCTTGCGGCTCATGTGTTTGAGCGCTGAAATGTGTATAAAGGTGTCGTGAGCTAGGGTGTCTGATTTAATAAAACCAAAGCCCTTTTCGTCATGCCACGCTTTTAACAATCCTTTGTTCATGTATTTACCTATGCTAATTAAGCTGCTATTACGCAAATTCCATTTAAGTTAAGAATCGTTAGTATACGTTCCTAAATTGCTACCACGCAACCAAATATTCATATTAGGTTAATTTAAACACGCCAACTAGTTTGCAAAATACTTAACCGTATAGGGAAAATACCGAGCTTTGAGGTTTAAAATGCAGCAAAAAATACCCTGTATTATTTTATAAATTACGGCCATTTGTCCTTTATTCTAGGACTGCTAACTTTTGCGAAGCGATTAGCTTAACAGCTTGTTTACACTCGGTTTTGTTATTAGTTATTTCTATCTGAATTAAGCGTTTTTAGTGTGATTTTTCATTCGTTATTTACTTAATTTATCTATACAATCCACACCTTATTTTTACGTGCAATTTTCAAGTGATTATCTCATGCTATTAACCGTTGTTTATATTATTGGTATTACCGCAGAAGCCATGACCGGCGCACTTAGCGCTGGGCGAATGAAAATGGATTGGTTTGGCGTTGTACTGGTTGCCAGTGCAACAGCAATTGGTGGTGGCAGTGTGCGAGATATTTTACTTGGCAATTACCCACTTACCTGGGTACAACACCCAGAGTATTTATTAATTACTTGTATAGCGGGCATTGTGACTACGTGGCTTGCTAAGTGGGTGGTTAAATTTAAAGGTATTTTTATGCGCTTAGATGCGCTAGGGCTTGCGGCGTTTAGCATTATTGGCTGCCAAGTTGGGCTAAATATGGGCCTGCACTATGGTATTTGCGTTGTGGCTGCGGTTGTAACCGGTGTTTTTGGTGGCTTACTGCGCGATTTAATATGTCGCCAAGCGCCTTTAGTACTGCATAACGAGCTATACGCGAGTGTATCGTTACTGGTTGCCTGCTTATTCTTGGCACTGCACCATTACAATATTGATGACAACATCAGCATTATTGTAAGCCTTGTTGCAGGCTATTTAATACGTATGGCGTCAATTCGCTTTAAGTGGCGCTTACCTACCTTTAGTTTGTTAGAGCAGCACGCTAAATAAATTAGGCTTTAATACAATTTAAGGCAGGTATTAAACCTGCCTTAATTAATATAAGTATAAGTACTAGCGCCTTACTTTATTGCTCGCTTACATCACTTAACGCGGTTTTTAACCCACTGTTATTTTGCTTTAGTACACTAAAACTGCCATCGGTTTCTAGCACTACAGCGGCTACATCTTCTATGGCTGATATACCCGCACCACGAATTGCAGCACGAATTTCTGATTTTGTTACCCGCTGCGATTTAAGCGCCGCCGTACAGTATTCACCATTACTCAGCAATAGCGTAGGCTCTGCTTTTATAAGCGAAGCAAATTTAGATGAGCGCACACTTAGCCACGTAATAAAATATTGCAGCCCTATCAACACAACAAACGCGAGCATGCCCTCTAGCAGCGCAACGCTTTTTGTAATGATCACCGAGGCTAAAATAGAGCCCAGCGCAATAGTGACAATAAAATCAAATACGTTCCATTTAGAAAGCGTACGCTTACCCGATATACGCAGCCAAAATACCAGCGCTACATAACCCAGCACGCCAATAATAAGTACGCGTATTAAGCCCTGCATATCATCAAAAAACATAGTTACTCCTTTATATGCGTTATTTAGTTACTGTAAGTAGTTCCTGCAATAGTTAATTAAACCCTACATTGCACATAGTTAAATAACGATGAATAAAGCGCCCTATTTTATTTTGCTAATTGTTTTACAAACTTAATTTTACTTAGCATCGTACTTTGTTTATCGGCATAGGTACCTACGTATTACACAAGTATTCAAAGTAACCGATATGGAGTTATAAGTTTACTTTTTCAAAGGATAATGTGATTATCATTTTAGGTACAAATTAACAGTTTTCTTTGCTCAATAACGTTATAAAGGGATTTATCTTGAAATTAATTAAAAAAGCGATAGTTATCGGAGTATTAATACTGGTACAAGGGTGTGTTTCTTACGATTTAGTGCACGTTGAAACATATAGTTCAGGCCAAAAGCCAGTTAAAGGCACCGCCGTTAAACAAGTTAAGTATGGAGATGGCTTTAAATGGGTGGGTGTTATAATTTCGCCAATCATTCCTATTCCTCTTATATTACCTTATGGCCGTGAACGCACCACTACTTGGTTATCTGATGATGGTGCTAGTGTTTACACAGAAATTCAAAAAACAGAAGCCAATGGGTATGGGTGTATGTTTATAAGCTCAGAAATAAATGGCTGTAGCGATGAAACTACATGGGGCGCATTAATGATAAATGATATTAAGCTTCACTGACTATTTGCATCACTCTTTTATGCTCAGGGCAGTTTAAATTTAGACGATGGTTGATTATGATAACTTAAGCATTATATCTAAGTTTCCGCTTCTTAATTTATACAAAGGATTACCATGTCTAGCTATAACGAATCGCCAGAGCAAATTGAACAGGCCACTAAAGGCTATGTGATGCAGCAAACTATGTTGCGTATTAAGGATCCCAAACCGTCGCTCGAATTTTATCAAAATGTATTAGGTATGAAGCTGTTAGGTAAGTATGACTTTCCTGAAATGAAGTTTACGCTGTACTTTTTAGGGTACGAGCCAGAGCAGCCGCAAGGTGATGATAAAACCAAAGCTAAATGGGTATTTGGTCGCCCTGCACTAATTGAGCTTACCCATAACTGGGGTACAGAAGATGACGATAGCTTTGAGGGCTACCACAGTGGCAACCAAGAACCTAAGGGCTTTGGCCATATTGGTATTAGCGTGCCAGATGTATACGCCGCGAGTGAGCGCTTTGCAAAATACGATGTAGAATTTGTTAAAAAGCCAGATGATGGCTCAATGAAGGGCCTAGCGTTTATAAAAGACCCTGACGGCTACTGGATAGAAATACTCTCACCGGAGGGAATTACTGATATTATTTTTGGTAAATAACTTTAACGCTTAATAAACCGGTTACCACATACTAAAAAGCCAGCTAATTAGCTGGCTTTTGTGTTTTTAAATAAGGGTTAGCTTATTTACGCAGGGCGTCTATTCGCGCATCTAGCGGTGGGTGAGATGAAAACAGTTCAGCCATCCCTTTATCACTTGCTATACCAAAGGCCATCATTGAGCCTTGTAGTTGCGACGGGTGGTTTTGCTTTAATCGCTCTAGAGCTGAGCGCATTTTGTCTGCACCTACCAATTTAGCTGCGTCACTGTCGGCTGCAAATTCACGCTTACGGCTGTAACTTGCTACCACTATGCTTGCAAGCACACCAAATACAACTTGGAATAACATGTCGAATAAAAAGTAAGACCAGCTACTACCACCCTCTTCTTCATCGCCATTTAAAAAGTTATCAACTATGCCTGCTAGTACTTTTGCGGCAAATATTACAAAGGTATTTACCACGCCTTGTATTAGCGTAAGCGTTACCATGTCGCCATTAGCAACGTGCGATACTTCGTGGGCAAGTACGGCCTCGGCTTGGTCTTGATTCATGTTATGTAATAAACCTGTGCTTACCGCCACCAGCGAGTTGTTTTTACTTGGGCCGGTTGCAAAGGCGTTCATTTCTGGGCTGTCGTAAATTGCTACTTCAGGCATTTTTATACCTGCTTTTTGAGCTTGTGCTGATACAGTTTGTACAAGCCAGTGCTCGGTTTCGTTGCGTGGTTGAGTAATTACCTGTGCGCCCGTTGATTTTTTAGCAATCCACTTAGACATAAATAACGAAATAAACGAGCCACCAAAGCCAAATACAGAGGCTATAAGTAATATTCCGCCAAGGCTACGATGGCTTAAACCCAGCGCGCTCATTATTATTGAAAGCACTACACCTAATACCAACATAACCGCTAGGTTAGTTAATAAAAACAAAAATATACGTTTCATATTGTCCTCACAAAAATAGGTTTGATCACCGAACATAAAATTAAATTAGGTTAAAGCAATCATTACGTTATGACACACTATGTCATAGCGTTGAGGCTATTCTGTGACAAACTATGTCATAACGCAAGGGTTATTTGCAGGTTTATTAATAAATTTTTTGGGGAGTTTAAAAAGGGAGTAAAGTGTGGCGTAACGCAGTTATTAAACCTCGTTACGCCTATAAAAACAATTAGTTGCTGGTTATGCCGCTAGTTGTAATGCAATTATTAATTGTTGCCATATCTGTAGGAAAGCCGCGCTCTTTTGCAAGTAATTGTGCCACCTTGGTTATATCTGCATGGTTGTGTTGTTGAAGATACGTCCACTGGTGATGTGTACGATGCTCATTTATGTGCGCATCGTCGCTTATTAGGCCAAGTTTAGTAAATTCAGCCACTATTTCATCGGCAGCGATTAAGGTAGATGACGCTTTTACGTTTTCGGCTCGTGCGTAGCTAATATGCGAATATAAGCTAACATCGGCGACGCGCAAGGTGTCGTCTTCTCCTGGGATTTGCTGGCCACCAAACAAGGCATTGTTTTGCGTGTTGGCGTTTTTAAATGCCGGAACAAACTCGGCTACATAATCAATGGCTTTTTGACTACGTGCTTTTAGTACTTGATGATCCCACCCATTGTTTATGTAATTTAAGTATTTAGCTGGCAATTGCGGCTGTGCACTTTGCTCGTTGGTATCGGCTAGGCCATCGTTAAACAAGGTAATTGAGTTGGTCATACCATGAATTTGATAATAGCCATTAGGATAAGGCGTTAGCTGTGCCATGCCCTCTGGCGTGCCACGGTTACCATAAATAATAATTTCTGGAATTTGCCCGCCAGCACCTTGCCAATGCGTAATGTAAGAAGCTTTAAATTCGACCATACGTTTGGCCTCTACGCCTACCATGTCATCTACAATACCGGTTTGAAAGCCACAGGCATTAATAAGATAGTCTACCTCTAGTGTTTGCGTAGAGTCGCTTTGGTTATTTTGGTATTCAATTTTCCAGGTTGGCGATTGGTTATTGGCACTGGTTTGCTCAACTTGCCTAACTTGCTTTACCTCTGTGCTGGTAAGTACATTAGCGTGTTCGTACTGGGCAAGCGCAAGTTGGGCGCTGGCCGATAACCTAAAAATATTCCACCCGTATTCTTGCGCAACAATTAGCGGGTATTTTACTTTGTTTAAGTTTAGGTGCTTAGCAACGGGGATCATCCACTCATCTAGCGTTCTAGGCTCTGCAACCTGCTCTTTTTTACTCAGCGCTATCATTTGCTCATGACTATACAGCTGGTAGTAATTGTCGGGCTCACCAAGTACTTTGTTGTTAGGGTCTTGCCCAACTAACTCTTTATACGCGTTGGTGATTTTATTTAATCGTGGTAGTAAATCATCGGGTGAGTCGTCATCGCGCGTAGGAACTGCAAACACGGTTGGGCGTACATCTATGGTGTAGGGGTATAGGCGTAAAATATCGATACATTGTTTGAGTAAATCTATGCAGTCTTCGTCTGGTATTTCACGGTATAAATTACCACCGGCATGTAAATGGCACATAGGTGGGCCATCTATAAGTGACTTTTTTTTCTCAAAAATAGTGGTATGAATCCCTAGCGCTGCCAATCGTATAGCTATTGTTGCCCCTGCTGTGCCGCCACCTAAAATGCCCACACGGGTTTTAGGCTGAGCAGTTGGCTTTACCTCGGGTTCACCCGTTACCTGTGTGTTTTGAGCGAAGCGTTTAATATATGGGTGCGTCATGTAGCGGTTTATTTCCTTAGTAACAATAGCTTTAACTTGTAATATGTGTACTAAAGGGGGTAATTTCAAGGCGTAAATACAATTAATAAGTTCATGTATTTAATATAAAAACTGCTTTGCATTTAAAAACGCAAAGCAGCCACAATTAGCTCTGTATATTGAGGGTATTAAGCAAGGTTTTGTATATTTGCAGTTTAGGGGTTTGCTCGCTGTATGGGCTTATAGCCAAAATAGGAAATGGCAAGCGTGCCTTTAACGAATCAAGGTTAGCTTGGTATTCGTCCATATTTGGGTCTACTTGGTTGGCAATCCAGCCTACACAATTAATGCCTAAACTTTGCATATGGGCAGCGGTAAGTAAAGCATGGTTTAAACAGCCTAGTTTCATGCCTACTACTAAAATTACGGGTAGTTGCTCGGCCTTAACCCAGTCGTATAAATAATCGGTGTTATTAATTGGTAGTGCCCAGCCACCAGCGCCTTCGGTTAGGTGGTAATCGGCACCTTGTTGTTTAAGTGTTGAGTACGCTGTGCTTAGTTTATCGAGCGTAATATTAACCCCTACTTGCTCTGCGGCTATGTGCGGCGCAATAGGCGGCGCAAAGGCAAAGGGGTTTATTACATCGTATTTGGCACTTACCGTGGCGCTTTCCATTAGCATTAGTGCATCAGCATTTACTAGCTGATCAAACGCCATTTCGCAGCCTGCGGCAAGTGGCTTAAAGCCAATTGCGTTTTTTTTATGTTGGGCAAGTAGCTTTAATAGCAAACTAGTCACGTGGGTTTTTCCGGCGTCGGTGTCGGTACCGGTAATAAAAAATTCTTTCATTTTACTGCCTTGATTAATTTTAATATTAGCTACTCATGGCTTTTTTGTAATGATAACAATACCACATGGTAAGATACACACGCTTGATTGTTTAAAAGCGGATACGCATTGCATACCCGTTGTAGCGCCGACTTAGTTAATAGCCCTTGGCGTGAATTAGCATGATTTTGCGTTGTAGCACCAATGGCTTTAATAGATTTAATGGCTTTTAACGGGCTTGAATAACAATCGGTATAAATTACTTTTTGCGAACTATTAATACTAAACCCTGCCTTTTGTACCGACTGGTTTATATAAGCGTGTGTATTAAAGGTATTTATATGGCTACGGTTATCAAGCGCTGCAAACGCTGTTTTAATTTCGTTAAGCGAACCCGCAACCACTGTGCTTATATAAGCCTGCCCGCCAGGCTTTAAGCTTTTATAAAGCGCCTGCATTAATTTTTCAAAATTAGCCGACCACTGCACTGCAAAGTTACTAAATATGGCGTCAATACTGCTTGCTTGTAGCGGCAGGTTATCCATATCGGCGCAAATTTTTGGGTTAGTTAATGCAGCGCTTTTAAGCATGTTTAAGCTTAAATCTATCGCGATGACTTGGCCGTATTGTCTGCTTAGCTGTGAGGTATTCACCAGTGGGCCAGCTCCTAAATCTACACAGCGCTTATTTTGGTTGCATGACTGGGAGCTTATTAATTTAAATAAATCGCTTGCTGCCTGTTTTTGTACATTGGCATGGCTGTTGTACTGCTCAGCTGCTTTAGAAAACTTATCACTCGCCCCCTTTTTAAGCGCTGTATGAGGGCGTACTTGCTCAGCACTTTGTATAAGCGCACTATTTTGTGGAGCCCCATTTATAGGTAAAAGCGCGGGCTTTTTATTTAAAGCTTGCTTACTGTGGGTATGAGCTAAAGCCTGCGCAATCATGCTATTGCGCCTTTTAAGTGCTCAACAAGGGCTGTTATATCTGCATGGGTATGCGCCGCTGTTAAGGTTACACGTAACCGCGCGGTATTGTGCACAACCGTAGGTGGGCGAATAGCGGTTAGCCAAATGCCCTGCTGTTTAAGCCTTTGTGCTGCGTGTAACGTTTGTTCGGCGCAGCCAAGTACAATGGGCTGAATAGCGGTGTTTGAATCCATTACCGCAATGGCATGTTGTTTACAAAGCTGCTTAAAAAAAGCAATGTTACTACTAAGCTGCTCGCGTTTAACATCTGCACATTTAATGGCTTGCAAGCGCGTAAGCGTAAGTGCAGCCATAAGCGGCGACATAGCGGTTGAATACGTGTAGTCGCGGTTAAACTGCAGCATGTAATTAATAAATTGGTTATTTGCTAATACACAGGCTCCGCTGCTTGCTACTGCTTTTCCAAAAGTAATAACCAGTATATCGGGAAGTGCTAAGCCTTCATCTAATAATGCCTCACAGCTACCTAAACCGGTTTTACCTAGGGCGCCAAAACCATGTGCATCGTCAATCATAAGCCAGGCATTGTGCTCTTTAGCTAAAGCAAGCAGCTCTTTTATGGGGGCGGTGTCGCCATCCATCGAAAACACCCCTTCGCTAATAATTAGCTTATTGTGTGCTTTTGATTTTTCGAGCCGCGAACGTAAATGCTTTAAGTCGTTATGGCTAAAGCGGATCAATGCGGCATTTGAATGCATTGCGCCGTCAATCAAACTGGCGTGGTTGAGCTTATCTTGAAAAATAGCACTGTTTTGCGCAGCGCTTTTATCGTTAAACAACGCTTTAATTACACTGCTATTTGCACTAAACCCCGAGTTAAACAACATGCCAGCCTCGTAGCCAAGCGCGCTACATAAGTATTGCTCTAGCTGTTGTTGCTGCGCCTGATACCCAGTAACTAAAGGTGAGCTGTGGCTACCGAGTACGTTGATTTGCTCAAGGTTAATACTGCAATCACCAAAGCCTAGATAGTCATTACTGGCAAAATTAAGGTACGTTGCGTTATTTACTGTAATGGTACGTGCTGTGGCGCGCTGCACCACATGGCGTTTACGCAATAACGCATGTTGCTGTTGTTGCTGCAAATGCGTATTTAAAAATTCAAATGGCATAAAAGGTAAGCTTAGGCTTCGTAAAATAAGGCTGACATTGCTTTATCGGCCACTTGAGATGACAGCGATGCGGCAACGGCTTCGTCTGAGTAGTCTTGGTGTTTTTCTGGGTTCATGCCTAATTTTTTAATTAGCTTCATGTCGGCATCGGCCTCTGGGTTTTCGGTTGTGAGTAATTTATCACCATAAAATATTGAGTTAGCGCCTGCAAAAAAGCACATTGATTGCATTTGCTCGTTCATGGCGCTGCGCCCTGCCGATAAACGCACATAGCTGTGTGGCATCATAATACGGGCGGTAGCTATGGTACGTATAAATTCAAAATGATCTAAATCGTCTACGTTTTCAAGCGGTGTGCCTTTTACTTTTACCAGCATATTAATAGGTACGCTTTCAGGCTGTTGTGGTAAATTTGCAAGCTGCATTAATAAACCGTAACGGTCGCTTGCTTGCTCGCCCATACCGACTATACCGCCTGAGCATACTTTCATGCCGGCATCGCGTACGTGATCTATGGTATTTAACCTGTCTTCAAAGGTACGCGTAGATATAATTTGCTCGTAATATTCAGGCGAAGTGTCGAGGTTATGATTGTAGTAATCAAGCCCTGCGCTACTTAGCTCATGTGCTTTTTCGTTGGTAAGTTTACCAAGCGTCATACAGGTTTCTAGGCCAAGTTCTTTTACTTCTTTAACCATTTTAGAAATATACGGCATGTCTCTGTCTTTTGGATCTGACCATGCTGCGCCCATACAAAAACGGGTTGCGCCTTTTTGTTTAGCTAGGCGTGCTTGCTCTACCACTTTTTCTACTTCTAGTAGGCGCTCGCGCTCTAAATCGGTTTTATAATGCCCCGATTGCGGACAGTATTTACAATCCTCTGGGCAAGCCCCTGTTTTAATAGATAATAAAGTAGATATTTGTACTTCGTTAGGATTAAAATTAGCGCGATGAACCGATGCCGCTTTAAATAATAAATCGTTAAATGGCATTTCAAATAATGCCTTTACTTGGGCGTGGGTCCAATCGTGGCGAACAGGTGCAAGTTCCATAGTAGTCTCTTATTTTTCTCAGTGGTGATGTTGGATTAGTCTACGTCTTGAAGTACCATTGTCAACGAAACCCACCACGTTAAAGTTTACATATGAACAAAAAACAAACGATTGACCTTGATTTTGATCGTGACCATATTTGGCACCCTTACACATCAATGACACAGCCTATTCCGGTTTACCCTGTTACTCATGCAAATCATAATTTAATTTACCTAGAAACCGGCGAGCAACTCATTGATGGCATGGCCTCATGGTGGAGCGCAATTCATGGCTATAATCATCCGGTATTAAATAACGCCATGATTGAACAAATTAATAACATGAGCCATGTAATGTTTGGCGGCATTACCCATAATAGCGCAGTAGAGCTGTGTAAAAGGCTTATTACAATTACCCCTAAAAGTTTAACTAAGGTGTTTTTAGCCGATAGCGGATCGGTAAGTGTAGAAGTAGCGATTAAAATGGCGCTGCAATATTGGTTAAGCCAAGGGTTTACACACAAGCAAAAATTAATGACGCCGTATAAGGGATATCATGGTGATACATTTGCCGCTATGAGCGTGTGCGATCCGGTTAATTCTATGCACAGTTTATATAAAGGTTTTTTACCAGAGCATGTGTTTGTACCCGCCCCTGTAAGTAAATTTGATGGCGAGTTTAACCAAGCAGAAGCCCAAACGCTTGAACAATACTTTAAAACGCACCATCACGAGGTAGCCGCCTTTATTATTGAGCCCATAGTACAAAACGCCGGCGGCATGAACTTTTATCACCCCGCGTATTTAGCCTGCGTTCGTAAATTATGCACACAATATAATGTATTACTGATTTGCGATGAAATAGCCACAGGGTTTGGCCGCACAGGTAAATTATTTGCTGTAGAGCACGCTAATATAGAGCCAGATATTTTATGTATTGGTAAAGCCCTTACCGGTGGCTCAATGACTCTTTCGGCCACACTAACCAGTGATAAAATAGCCACAGGCATTAGCGAAGGTGAAGCCGGCGTTTTGATGCACGGACCTACATTTATGGGCAACCCGCTTGCCTGTGCAGTTGCGTGCGCCAGTATAGATTTACTTTTGGCACAAGATTGGCAACAACGCATTAGCGATATAAACACTCAACTACAACAGCTTAAAAAGTGTAATGATTTAGATGCGGTAGCCAATGTGCGTACCTTGGGCGCAATAGGTGTTGTAGAGCTAACTGATACTGCTGGCAATGTAGATGTTGCTAAAATTCAAGCCTTTTTTGTAGAACAAGGCGTATGGATTAGACCCTTTGGTAAACTTATTTACCTAATGCCCCCGTATATAAGTGACTCAGCCAGTATAAACACCTTATGTGATGCCATTTACACTGCAATTGCAGGTAAGCATTACTGCTAAGCGTTAAATTATACCTAAGAGGCATAGTCATTATTTGCCTGTTAGGTATTAATTTTGCTCAGGTTTTGAGCTTTGCATTGACGTATTTGTTATATTGATTTTCGTAAATATTACGGATATGATAATGTCTATCATTTACAATTACCTTTTCGGACTCTTTACTATGAAACACCTTTCTAAATCTGTAAAAACATTAGGTGCAAGCTTATTGTTAGCTTCTGCTTTTGTAACGCAACCGGCGCTAGCTAACGGCCCAATTGGTGAGCACGTAAACCATTTACAAGAAAACATTAAAGACTATTCAGAAGAAGTTGAATGGATGGTTGGTAAAGTAGACACCATGGTAACTGACTACAGCAAAAGCGGTGCAAAGGCTGTAAACAGCGACGATTTAATTGAATATTGGGAGTCGGTTAAGTTTCACAGCGCCATTGAAACTAACTTTGTGCCTGTATATGCCTCAATTTGGCAAGGCATTTATGGTGTAAAAATGGCTATTGATAACAACAAGCCTGCCCAAGAAGTGCGCAATCAGCAAAAAGCCATGAACATAGCCTTGTGGCAAGGTCTTGGTGCTGTTAAGCTTGCGGCAAAATTCCAGCAAAAAGGCTTACTTGATACAGTTAAAGCCACTGCTACAGAAGGCATGACCCAAAGTGCCACCATTGACGAAATCAAGCACAAGCTTGACCGTGTTGTTGCTAAATTTGCAGAGCGCTTAAACGAAGAAGCCACTGAAATTGTTCACGATACGTATTTACACCTTTTTGAAGGCGTAGAAGGTACGCTTATCGAACAAGATGCAAAACTAGTAGAAGTGCTGGAAAAAGATTTTAACGTAACACTACCGCAAACAATTAAAAGCGCTAAAAGCGTTGATGAAGTACGTGACGTGGTAAGTGATATGCACACTAAATTAGACCGCGCTAAAACGCTAATAGAAAAAGCGGAGAAGTCGCGTAAGGATGTTTTTTAAGTGAAGCGTAGGACCTTTATACAAGGCCTAGCTGCGTTAGGGGTTGTTGGCGCTTTGCCACTGCCCCTTTCTCGCGCACTAGCTGCCGATATAGCAAACCCAGTTTCTGTTGATAATTTACCAAAGCTTAAAGGTGATTTAACCTTATACCTAGGCCGTGGTGAAGGTGGTTTGTATGAAAATGTATTACAAGCGATTCAGAAAAAAAATCCTGACTTTAACTTAGCTATTCGCCGTGGCCCGACTGCTGCACTTGCCAATACTATAGTGGCAGAGGCAAAGGCAGGTGTGCGCCGCGCCGATTTATTTTGGGCGGTTGACTCAGGCGCTATTGGCCTAGTTACCGATGCAGGCCTTGCAAAGCCCCTACCAAGTGATTTATCTGCACAGTTACAACCGCAATTTAGATACGATCAATGGGCGCCGGTTACCGGTCGGATCAGAACCTTGCCGTATAACACATCGCGTTTAACCAAAGATCAAATTCCCACAAGCATAATGGAAATTGCAGATAGCGATTTATCAATTGGTTGGGCGCCTGCTTATGCATCGTTTCAATCGTTTGTTACCGCTATGCGTATTTTAGAAGGCGATGATAAAACCGCTAAATGGCTTAAAAAAGTTAAAAAGCGCGCTAAAACATACGCCGGTGAACTCGGTGTTGTAATGGCGGTAGAACGTGGTGAAGTAGATATTGGTTTTGCTAATCACTACTACACGCTGCGTCTTAAATCGGGTAAACCAGATGCTAAATTAGACTTAGCCTTTACCGAGCAAGATGCAGGTTGTTTAGTCAATGCCTCGGGTATTTTAACGCTAAACGATGACCCACTTGCTACTAACTTTATGCGTTACTTATTAAGCGAAGAAGTACAAGGTTATTTAGCCCGAGAAGCGTATGAAATACCGCTTGTTAATGGCATTACTCAACCGGCAGGCTTACCGTCGCTGAGTGACATATCTCCACCAAAGGTTGATTTAACTCAACTTGCGGATTTACGCCCCACCATCAACTTGATGCGCAACAACGGCGTTTTATAAATGCGAATACCTGCTTCTTACCCAATGGCGCTGCTTGCAGCGCTCATTACGATTACCCCTGTTTATATTTTAATTACCCTTGCTAGCGACACCAGTACCCTATTTGACAGTCATAATTTAAAAATACTGGGCAATACGTTATCGCTAATGGGCTTAACCGTATTAGGCTCAATTCTGATTGGGGTACCACTGGCTTTTATAAGTGCTTATGTGCATTTGCCTTTTAAAAAAATATGGCTGGTGATTTTTGCCGCGCCCTTGGCTATTCCAAGTTATATTGGCGCATTTACTTTGTACGCTGCGTTTGGCCCAGGGGGTGAAATAAATAACCTACTTGGCTTTGAAACCCCACCCATGTACGGATTAAGCGGTGCAGCCATTGTAATGACCTTGTATACCTTCCCTTTTGTAATGATGACCACACGCTCGTCATTGCTCAGTTTAGATGCCAGCATGGTAAATGCAGCGCGCACCTTGGGTATGTCGATGACACAAAGTGTGTTTAAAGTAATTTTACCCCGTGTAGTTAACGGTATTGCAGCGGGCTCATTATTAGTGGCGCTGTATACGCTTTCAGATTTTGGTACACCTGCAATGATGCGCCTAGATACCTTTACCCGGGTAATTTACGTAGAATACAATGCGTTTGCATTAGGGCGCGCGGCAATGTTGTCGCTGCAATTAATGGTTATTGTTGGCTTTTTACTTTTAATAGAATCCCAAATAAAAACCGCCTCTGAACGACACGGTCGCCCACTGGTTTTATTTCCAACTAAATGGCAAATAACCGCAATGATTGCTGCGTTTGGCCCTATTTTATTGTTAGCTATTGGTTTACCGCTGGCGATATTTTTTGTTTGGTTAGCACGCGATGGTTACAGCAACTTTGACTTTAGCATAGCGTGGAACTCAGCGTACGCCTCAGCCATTGCAGCCATGGTGGCGGTTATCGTGGCTATCCCTGTTGCTCATGCCGCATTAAGCGGAAAAGCCGGCAGAATAATGGAGCGTGTTACCTATTTTGGTTTTGGTATTCCTGGCATTGTGATGGGTACCGCGCTGGTATATGGCGGCTTGCAACTCCCGTTTTTATATCAAACATTAGCGCTTCTGATTATTGCTTACATGCTACGATTTTTACCGCTTGCAGTTGGCTCTATTCGCACTAGTACAGAGCATTTAGATCAAAGCTTAATAAAGTCGGCGCGCGTATTAGGCGCAAGCCCGCGTGAAGCCTTTACTCGCATTACCCTGCCGCTAACAATGCGTGGTATTATTGCCGGTGCTGCATTGGTATTTTTAGAATCAATGCGCGAGCTTGAAGCAACGCTATTGCTAGGCCCGACCGGGTTTGAAACCCTTTCAACCTATTTATGGCGTGTGTACGAAGCCGGTTATTTTGGCCGTGCTGCCATTCCCGGTTTATTGTTAGTGGTGATTTCTGCCTGTGGCTTAGCTATTATGATGTCTGGCGAAAAACGTAACCAACTCGAACATTGAGGATTTAAAAACAAATGCTATCTGTAAGCCAGTTGTCTATAGATTACGGCAGTAACCGTGTAGTAAGCGATTTAAATATATCGTTAGGTGAAAATGAAATTCTCATGCTAGTAGGCCCTACGGGCTGCGGTAAAAGTACAATATTGCAAGCACTTGCAGGGCTTATCCCCATTAGCGAGGGTGAAATAAACGTAGGCAAATGGCGCGCAACACCAAAACGTAATGTGCCCCCTGAAAAACGCAGTGTTGGTATGGTGTTTCAAGATTTTGCATTGTTTCCTCATTTAACGGTTGAGCAAAACATTTGTTTTAGATTAAAAGACACCGCCATTGCCGATCATTGGATTAAACTACTTGGTCTAAATGATTTTAGAGCAAAAAAGCCAGCCACCCTCTCTGGTGGTCAAAAACAGCGTGTAGCACTTGCCCGTACACTTGCTCACCAGCCAGATTTTGTGTTACTTGATGAACCACTTTCTAACCTTGATGCCGCATTAAAAGATATGCTGCGCTGGGATATAAGAAACGCCCTAAAAGAAGCGGGAGTGCCTGCCGTGTGGGTTACTCACGACCAAGAAGAAGCGCTTTCGGTAGGTGACCGTGTAGGTGTATTACAAAACGGTAAAATACAACAGCTCGACAGCCCTGAACAATGCTTTAGCATGCCAAACAACCGCTTTGTAGCACGCTTTTTAGGTGAGGCAAGCTTTATTGCTGGGCAGTTTGAAAATGGCCAAGCAACCACTAGCATTGGCGTAGCACCAGGGCAAGGAATAGACTGCGAAAGTGGCGATGTAGATGTGTTGCTTCGCCCTGACGATGTACAACTTATTCAAAACTTAAATCAACCTAACGGTGAAGTTGTTTGGGTACGCTTTGAAGGTGGCAGCCGTTTATGTGCGGTTAAATTAAGCTGTAATACGCTCGTTACTAGCCGTGTAAGCCACGAGGTTGTGGTTAATCCGGGTGACAGCGTTCATGTATCTATTTTTACTACTCACCCGCTGGCTGTGTATAAAAAACAATAATTAAACTATGAGGTAGCTATGTCTAAACAGGGCCCTAATCCAAATAACCCTGCCCCTGTTGAGGGCTTTCCTCAGGTTGGCTTTTTAAAAAACTTTATTACCTCGCCTAATATAGTGGTGGGTGATTATACCTATTACGACGATCCTGACGGCCCTGAAAACTTCGAAAAAAATGTCCTTTACCATTTCGATTTTATTGGTGATCGAGAGGGTCTGTTTATCTTTCGAGATTAAATTTGCAGTAGTGTGTTTGGTTTTTAGACAAGGCAGAGCCTATGTAGTGTGGTTATTTCACATAAATAGGCGATAACGCAGTATAAAGACCAAACACGCACTGCCCGAAGGGTTCTGCCTAGGGGCAATTAACTCTTTGTTGCCTACATGGATGTAGGTAAGGGGCGTGAGCAGGATGCGGAAGCTTTGCTCCGTTTTCACTTAGCCCACTAGGTCACAAACCTCGCGCCGCGATTAAATTGCCACTAGTTTGAACAAATTTTAATCCTGAAAGGTAAACAGACCCTTATTGGGAAGTTTTGCGCTATAGCTAAAAACGTGACCTTTATAATGAACGGCGCTAATCATCAAACCGCGGGGTTTTCTACCTATCCATTTTTTATATTTGGCAACGGCTGGGAAAAATCGGCCCCACAGGCTGGCGAGTTACCCTTTAAAGGCAATACAGTTATCGGTCAGATGTATGGATAGGTTATGACGCAACCATAATGCCAAGGGTAAATATTGGCAGTGGCTCTATCATTGCAAGTAAATCGGTGGTTACCTGCGATGTAGCCCCTTATAGCGTGATAGGTGGTAATCCGGCAAAAGTAATTAAGCCCAGGTTTGATAGCAACACAATAAGTACGTTATTAGATATAGCTTGGTGGGATTGGAGCAATGAAAAAATCACTGCTCATCTAGATGCCATTACTCAATGTGATTTAAGCGCTTTAATAAAGCTTAAATAACCCATAAGTAATACTCACCTACCACTCAAACATGTACGCCATTTTACTAATGGTTTTTAAAGGCACGTTATGCGTGTTGCGCTTAGCGTATAAATGCTGCATAGACTTGTCTTTTACTTCACCAACAATAACTTCTTTAACTTGATAACCAAGTGCATGTGCTGCTTGAGAGTACGCAATAAACTCCCATTTTTTTATATTGGTGTTATCAACAATTACAAGCGGAATATTTTGCGCTAAAGCATTTATAAAGCGCGCTAAATTTAAATTATGATATTGCGGTAGTTTAAATTTATCAAAGTGATACTCGCCCTGTTCATTGACAAAGTAGTCATCGGTTGAACATATTAAATACTGGCTTGTATCTACTCCACCAAGCTCATCGGCTAGGGTTTGTGCATAGTAAGACTTACCACTTCCTGGTAGCCCTCTTAAAATAAAAACTTGTTTCATAGCATCCATTTCTGGGTAATGGTAAATATTAAATAGTTAAAATTATGATGTGCTGATTTACCGGCTTAATTGTTACTTATTATTTCATCATTGTAAGCCATTATAATAACGCTGAAGCAGTTAGCGCGCCCACTAGCTTACAAATTTTGCTCGGTGATTGAATAGCCTTAAGGTTGGCTAATTTCAATCCGTAGAGTCAACACGCAGTAATAATGCCACAAAATCACTAAATTTCAGAGCACCAAATAACAATAGTGGTAATTTAAAGCAAAAAACGCTTTAAAAGTAACCCACTTGCATAAAAACTTTTAAAGAGTTGCTCACAATAGTTTTTTTATTTTATTTAACTAGGTAAGATACACGGTTCAAGTTCAACGCACTAAATTTAACCGCTGCGTTGAGTAGTTAATATTATACAGTTAGGCAACTTATATCATTGGAGTGAAGATGAGCCATTTAGCGATTTCAGAGCTATTAAAAGGCAATGTTGCGGTAGACAGCCAAGTAACAGTAAAAGGCTGGATCCGTACACGCCGCGATTCAAAAGCAGGAATATCATTTTTAGCCGTTCATGACGGTTCGTGTTTTGATCCTATTCAAGCGGTAGTTCCTAATTCACTAAATAATTATGATGAAGTTACTAGCTTAACAGCCGGTTGTTCTGTGTCGGTTACTGGTGTGTTAGTGCAATCTGCAGGTAAAGGTCAGTCATTTGAAATTCAAGCTAATTCTGTAACAGTTTTAGGTTGGGTAGAAAACCCAGATTCATACCCTATGGCCGCTAAGCGCCACAGCATTGAGTATTTACGTGAGCACGCTCACCTTCGCCCACGTACAAACATGATAGGTGCGGTAACACGTGTGCGTAACTGTTTAGCGCAAGCTATTCACCGTTTTTACCACGAGCAAGGCTTTTACTGGATCAGCACCCCAATCATCACAGCCAGTGACTGTGAAGGCGCAGGTGAAATGTTCCGCGTATCAACACTTGATATGCAAAACTTGCCACGCACTGATAAAGGCGACGTTGATTACAGCGAAGACTTTTTTGGTAAAGAAGCCTTTTTAACGGTATCTGGCCAGTTAAATGGTGAAACATACGCATCGGCTATGTCAAAAATTTACACCTTTGGCCCAACATTCCGTGCAGAAAACTCAAACACGTCTCGTCACTTGGCTGAGTTTTGGATGGTTGAACCTGAAGTAGCATTTGCTGATTTAGAAGATATTGCAAAACTTGCTGAAAACATGCTTAAGTACGTATTTAAAGCGGTACTTGAAGAGCGCCGTGACGATATGGAATTTTTTGCACAACGTATCGAAAAAACAGCAATTAGCCGTTTAGAAGAGTTTGTAGAAAAAGACTTCGCCCAAGTTGATTACACTGACGCCGTAGAAATACTTAAATCATGTGGTAAAAAGTTTGAGTACGCCGTTGAATGGGGTGTAGATTTACAATCTGAGCACGAGCGCTACTTAGCTGAAGAGCACTTTAAAGCACCGGTTGTTATTAAAAACTACCCGCGCGATATTAAAGCGTTTTACATGCGCCAAAACGAAGACGGTAAAACCGTTGCCGCTATGGACGTTGTAGCACCAGGCATTGGTGAAATTATTGGTGGTTCACAACGTGAAGAGCGCCTTGATGTGCTTGATGCGCGTTTAGATGAAATGGGCTTAAACAAAGAAGATTACAGCTGGTACCGCGATTTACGTAAATACGGTAGCGTGCCACACTCTGGCTTTGGTTTAGGTTTTGAACGCCTAGTTGCTTATGTTACAGGTATGGGCAACGTACGTGATGTAATTGCCTTCCCTCGTACTAAAGGCAGCGCAACGTACTAATCAAATTAATTGATTTTAAAAGCCAGCTTTTTTGCTGGCTTTTTAATGCCTGTTGTTTTTAATTATGGCTTTGTTGAATACTGTTTATAAATTAGAGATTTATAAATTTTGAACTATAGTTTTATAACGTATTCGTTATTTGGCTAATAGCATGATAAAAAACCTTATTTTAGCAGCCACCGTTCTGCTTTCTTCCTCTAACATTGCAACGTCAGTTTCTGATATCGCCCCCGTTCACAAGCCTTTACTTATTGGCGGTTCTTCTTCGGTCTCGCACCTGTTGCTTTTATTAAAGCCCAATTATGAAGAGCAAACAAATACGGCCATGCAAGTCCGCTCCATGGGCAGTACTAAAGGCATTAAAGCCATAGCACAAAACATTATTGATATTGGTACTTCTTCGCGCTATTTAACCAATGAAGAGCAAGAGCAATACCCTCATGTACGTCAAATTGTTATTGCGCAAGATGCGCTGGTATTTTTTACTAACAAAAAAAATAACATTGATTCGCTAAGCGTAGAGCAGCTCAGCGACATTTACGCGGGCAAATATAAAACGTGGCAAGAAGTTAACCCAGATTATAAACCAGAGACACAAAGAGATAATAAAATTCTTCTGTTTAGTAAGGCCTATAACCATGGCACCTTTGATATTTTATTAGAGTTTTTAAACCTATCTTTTATGCGGGTTCCAAATGGTAATACAATTAAACTAAAGCAGGCAGGTAACCACGGGTTATTTCCTAAAATGGAAGTGCAGATGTATGACGAATTTAACCAAGCCCTTGGCATAGTACAACGCATGCCCAATGCCATTGCTTTTGACTCTTACGGTGCAGTCTCGCAGCTGCTTGGCTCTAAAAAAATAAATAAAATAAATTTACTGGGTATCAATGGCGTTAACGTTTCAGATGAAACTATTAAAAATGGTGAATATACGTTTGTTCGCCCCCTAATTTTATTGGTAAATAGCCAATCTAGCCGCTCTGTAGAACAAGCAGAGGTGTTGCTCAATTTATTAAAAAATAAGCGTGTTTTAGATACTTTGTCAGCGCATCATTATTCTATGCTTGAGGTGGAATAAAAAAAGCCGCAGGAACCTAAGTTCACCGCGGCTTTACAACCAGAATATGTTTATAGCGCGTTTTCAAGCTGCGGTAATACCTCAAATAAATCAGCAACCAGGCCGTAATCAGCCACCTGAAATATAGGTGCGTCTGGGTCTTTATTAATCGCCACAATAACTTTTGAGTCTTTCATACCTGCTAAATGTTGAATAGCACCACTTATGCCCACGGCAATATACAGATTTGGCGCTACGATTTTACCTGTTTGCCCTACTTGCATATCGTTAGGTACAAAGCCTGCATCAACGGCAGCACGAGACGCACCAATCGCAGCGCCTAACTTGTCAGCAATACCGTTTAATAAAGCAAAGTTTTCACCATTTTGCATGCCACGACCACCCGATATAACTACCTCTGCTGCAGTTAGCTCAGGACGCTCTGACTCGGTTTGTTCAACACTTACAAAGTCACTTAATTGAGTATCACTTAGCGTATCTAATGCATTTATGCTGGCAGGTGATTGTTGGTTTTGTAAGTCAAAACTACTCGCTCGTACGGTGATCACTTTTTTACTATCAAGCGATTTAACCGTGGCAATTGCATTACCGGCGTAAATGGGCCGTTTAAATGTATCGCTATCTATTACTTCTATTATTTCTGACACTTGCGCGACATCTAAAAGCGCTGCAACGCGAGGCATAAAGTTTTTACCTGTGGTGGTTGCACTGGCAACAATATGCGTATAATTATCGGCAATAGCTAAAACAAGCTCGGCCATATTTTCAGCTAACTGATGCTGATAAAGTGCATTATCGGCAGTGAGTACAGTTGTTACACCTTCAATACCGGCAACCTGTTCGCTCATTGCGCCTACATTTAAACCCGCAATAAGTACATCTATATCAAAGCCTAATTTACTTGCCGCATTGATTGTTTTTGAGGTTTCTGGTTTTAGTGCACCGTTATCGTGCTCTGCAATTACAAGTGTTTTCATTTAAATCACCTTTGCCTCTGTTTTAAGTTTCTCTACCAGCTGGGCTACATCTTCAACAATAATACCGCCACTGCGCTTAGCCGGCTCTTCTACTTTTATTAGCTGTACGCGGGGTGTTAAATCAACACCTAACGAATCTGCTGCTATAACATCGAGTGGTTTACGCTTTGCTTTCATTATATTTGGCAGCGATGCATAGCGAGGCTCGTTTAAGCGTAAATCGGTAGTTACAATAGCGGGCAGTTTTAGTGCAACAGTTTGCAAGCCACCATCTACCTCACGGGTTACATTCACTGTGTTACCGTTTATATCCACCTTAGAGGCAAACGTACCTTGGCCGCGCTTAGTTAAAGCCGCAAGCATTTGGCCTGTTTGGTTGTTGTCTGAGTCAATAGATTGCTTGCCTAAAATAACTAGTTCTGGGGCTTCTTGCTCAACTAATTTTGCTAATAATTTAGCAATGTGCAGCGATTCTAATTTTTCATCGGTTTCGATGTGAATGGCTTTATCTGCACCTAATGCAAGAGCGGTGCGTAGCTGCTCTTGCGCTGCTTTTGCACCAATTGTTACCGCTATAACCTCTGTTGCAGTGCCCGCTTCTTTTAATCGAATGGCTTCTTCTATCGCAATTTCACAAAATGGGTTCATTGCCATTTTTACATTTGCTAAGTCAACGTCGCTGTTATCAGCCTTTACGCGTGCTTTAACGTTGTAATCGATCACTCTTTTTATTGGAACGAGAACTTTCATAGGAACTCCATCTATATTTAAACCTACAAGCTAACGTGTACGTCAACCTATTTATTTTATGAATTCAGACTACTTCCTGTTGACGTAAACGTCAACCTAAAATAATCTTAAAGTATTCACAGCCTGTAACATTTAATGTGCAAGTATTAAAAAGGCTGCATTGCTTATCTAATTTAGCTAAGCCCGTCATTGATTAAGAGGTTATTATGGTCGAACGTGAAACCATGGAATTTGATGTAGTTATTGTAGGTGCCGGCCCAGCGGGCCTTGCCAGTGCAATTAAACTCGCACAGCTAGCGCAAGAAAAACAACAAGAACAAACTATCTGTGTGGTAGAAAAAGGCTCCGAGGTAGGCGCGCATATTCTTTCAGGCGCGGTATTTGAAACCAAAGCCTTAGATGAGCTTTTGCCTAACTGGCTAGAGCTAGGCGCTCCCATCACTACACAAGTGACACAGGATGAAATTTATTGGTTTAATAACAGCGAAAAAGCCACTACTCTCCCTCGCTTTGCGACCCCTAAAACATTTCATAATGAAGGTAATTACATTGTTTCTATGGGCAATGTGTGCCGATGGCTTGCCGAGCAAGCTGAAAATTTAGGCGTTGAAATATTCCCAGGCTTTAGCGCTCACTCTTTAATTATTGAGCAAGACACCGTTAAAGGCATTATTACGGGCGATATGGGCGTTGATAAAGACGGCAATGAAAAAGATGGTTATATGCCAGGTATGGAACTTCACGCTAAATACACTGTATTTGCTGAGGGGTGTCGCGGGCATTTAGGTAAACAGCTTATCAACGAGTTTGCGCTTGATAAAGATGTGTCACCACAGCACTATGGCTTAGGCTTTAAAGAGATTTGGCAAATAGATGCCAGTAAGCACCAGCAAGGTAAAGTAGTGCATGGTACGGGCTGGCCGCTAAGTGGCGATACCAATGGCGGCTCTTTTATGTATCACTGCGATAACAATCAAGTGGTTGTAGGGTTAATTGTTGATTTAAATTATTCTAACCCGCATTTAAGTCCGTTTGATGAGTTTCAGCGAATGAAACACCACCCTGTTTTTAAGCAAACCCTTGAAGGGGGTGAACGCATTGCCTATGGTGCCCGTGCAATTGCAAAAGGCGGCCTTCACTCGTTGCCTAAAATGCATTTTGCTGGTGGCTTATTAATAGGTTGCGATGCCGGTACGCTCAATTTTGCCAAAATTAAAGGTAACCATACCGCAATGAAATCGGGCATGGTGGCGGCAGAAGTTATTTTTAAAGCGCTCCAAAGTGGCCAAGCTAATACTGATTTAGCTGATTATAAAAACGCGTTTGAAAAATCTTGGGCTTATAAAGAGCTTTACCAATCGCGTAATTTTGGCCCCGCTATGCATACATTAGGTAAGTTTGCTGGGGGGGCGTATAATACCCTTGATCAAAACATCTTCAACGGTGCACTGCCCTTTACCTTTAAAGACAACACGCCCGATTACGACACGCTAAAAGATGCAGCTAACAGCCCTCACATTGACTACCCTAAGCCTGATGGCCTACTTAGCTTTGATAAACTCTCAAGCGTGTTTTTATCTAATACTAACCATGAAGAGTCGCAGCCTTGCCATTTAAAGCTTAAAGATCCCGCCATCCCTATTGCGGTTAATTTAATAAAGTTTGACGAGCCCGCACAGCGCTATTGCCCTGCAGGGGTATACGAAGTGCAACAAATTGAAGGTGAAGATCAGTTTGTGATTAATGCTCAAAACTGTGTGCACTGTAAAACCTGCGACATAAAAGACCCAAGCCAAAACATTACTTGGGTAACACCCGAAGGTGCTGGCGGGCCAAACTACCCTAATATGTAACTATTTTATGCACAAAGGTGCATTAAAAACCTATC
The DNA here is from genome assembly GCF_023161935.1 of Pseudoalteromonas sp. 2CM28B. Taxonomy (NCBI): domain Bacteria; kingdom Pseudomonadati; phylum Pseudomonadota; class Gammaproteobacteria; order Alteromonadales; family Pseudoalteromonadaceae; genus Pseudoalteromonas; species Pseudoalteromonas sp. 2CM28B. The sequence continues at coordinate 14,009 of NZ_JALNTH010000003.1, read as the reverse complement.
TTTTACATATAAATTATAAACCTATCCTAAATTGCAGGGGCTTCGGCCCCTTTTTTACGGTATGCTCATAGGTAAGTTTCATAAAGTGAGTATTTAATATGCCGTCGTCAAATGTTGTATTTCGTTTTTTAGCAGAGCCTACCGATGTAAATTTTGGTGGGAAGGTTCATGGTGGTGTGGTCATGAAATGGATTGACCAAGCGGGTTATGCCTGCGCTGCAGGTTGGAGCGGCCATTATTGCGTTACTGTTTCTGTTGCTGGGGTTAAATTTAGACGCCCTATTTTGGTTGGGCAAATTGTCGAAGTTGAAGCAAAAATTGCGCATACAGGGTCAACAAGTATGCAGATATTTATTCAGGTACGGTGTGGCGATCCTAAAACTCAAAACATGGTAGAAACAAACCACTGTGTTATTAGCTTTGTAGCAATGGACGAAACAGGTTACCCGGTAGAGGTTCCTGCTTTTAAAGCACAAACAGAAGAAGATATTAAATTGGAAAACTACGCTATTAAAATGAAACAAATTGCAATTGAGACAGAAAATTTGCTTCATAAAGTATAAAAGTACAATGTAAAATTCACATAGACCGTGTAAAAGGTACAACCTTTACTTAGAAAACAAAAAACTAAAAAAGTTCACCCTGCTTATAAAAAATACAAAATAGCCGTAAAAATGCCGTATAAGTCGTTTTTGCGGCTATTTTGTAACCACAGTCTATTGTTGGCATGCTCACTGCAATAACTAATTGTCGTTTGATAAGTTAAATCAAACATTTATTATTTTTTTAAAGGAGCTATACAATGATTAAAACACTTTCTCTTTCTGCAATTGCTTTAGCAACACTGGGTTTTAACTCTGCAGCACACGCTGACATTACGGATTTTGATTCTCCTCGCATTTATACAGGTGTTGGTTATGGCCAATACTCATTTGAATTTGAAGACAGCGAAAACGACACTGAATTTGATGACGATGCACAAATGCTAAAAGGTTACATTGGTACACAATTTAACGAACACTTTAGCGTTGAGTTAGCTTATCAAAACTTTGATGAAGTGAGCGACATCGACAGCAAAGCAGAAGTTGATGGTGTGTCATTAGCAGCTATTTTAGCGGCTCCGCTTTCTGAAAGCTTTTCAGTATATGCTAAAGGTGGTTGGTTTGAATGGGATGCAGATGTAGAGCAAGAGCTTCCTGTAGGTAGCATTTCAGCATCACAAGACGGCGGCGACGTGTTTTACGGCGCGGGTATTCAATACGCGTTTTCTAGCAATGTTCAAATGCGCTTAGAGTACGAACGCTACGAACTAGATGATGAAATTGACCCAGAAATGGATGTTGCATCAGTATCAATTCAATACATGTTTTAATTAGCATTTAAAACACTTAAGGGTGAGCCATGTGCTCACCTTTTTGTTGCTTATACATAATACCCATCCGCAATAATAGTTAATCATTTTGCGTGGCTAAACGTGTCGCTCCAGCCTCAAAATAACTCCACTTAATTAAGCAGATTGGTATAAACACTAATTACTATATTTTAAACCGCTTAGTCTAATACCCAATTAAACCAGCTAGTCTAAAATATAACGCATTAACTGTACTGCTATAAATACTAAATAGAGGTAGAATAGCGCCCTATTTTTTTGTTAACTGAGCATTATGAGCGATTATAGCATTTCGGCTGTTGGCCACATTCAATCCCCTTATAAACAAAAGTTTGCAATACCTAGGCAACCACGTTTAGTGCCTCAAGCTAAAGCCAAACTTATTTTTACTGCTGAGTTTAATCGTGAAGAATTTGTGCGAGGCATTGAAGAATTTAGCCATGTTTGGCTGTTATTTAGGTTTCATGAAACCGCCGATAAAGGGTATTCAGCTATGGTGCGCCCACCACGTTTAGGCGGCAATGAGCGCAAAGGTGTTTTTGCAACGCGCGCCACATTTAGACCCAACGCCATTGGGATGAGCGCTGTAAAACTTGAAGGCGTTGAGTATAAAAACGGCCAACTTAGTTTACTGCTTGCTGGTATAGATTTACTCGATGGCACGCCTATTGTCGATATAAAGCCTTACTTACCGTATTCAGATGCAATGCATGACGCCAGTGCCGGTTTTGCCGATACCCGACCAGAAACACAAATGAGCGTCGCGTTTTCACCCGAGGCAATTGACTTTATTGCCAAGCAAACACACTACCCTGAGCTTGAAGATTTTATTGCTAATGTACTAAAACAAGACCCACGCCCTGCCTATAAAAAACAAAAACAAGGCGAGCAAAGTTATGGTATGACACTGTATAATTATAATATACGCTGGCAGGTTAACGGCGAGCATAACTTAGTAACAAGTATAGAAAATAACTAAAAAGTGCAGTTAGCGCTTTAGTGTAAAAGCAAGCGCTGGTAAACTTAGCGCCCTATTAAAAAGAACATATTACTTAATTTCGGAAAAATCATGCGTACCAGTCAATATATACTCGCAACACTTAAAGAAACGCCATCAGATGCTGAAATTGTTTCGCATCAATTAATGCTTAGAGCAGGTATGATCCGTCGCGTCGCTTCGGGTTTATATACATGGTTACCCTCTGGTTTACGCGTGCTTCGTAAAGTAGAAAATATTGTTCGTGAAGAAATGGATAAAGCAGGCGCAATAGAAATGTTGATGCCGGTTATTCAACCTGCTGATTTATGGCAAGAGTCTGGCCGTTGGGAGCAATTTGGTCCTGAACTTGTGCGCTTTAACGACCGCCATAACCGTGAGTTTGCGCTAGGTCCTACGCATGAAGAAGTAATTACAGATTTTGTTCGTAAAGAGATTAGCAGCTATAAACAACTGCCTGTTACTTTGTACCAAGTACAAACTAAAGTGCGCGATGAAAGACGCCCACGCTTTGGTGTAATGCGTGCACGTGAATTTACGATGAAAGACGCGTATTCATTTCATTTAAGTGAAGCGTGTTTAGATGCCACATATAAAGTAATGCACAAAGCGTACTGTAATATTTTTGAACGTTTAAACCTAGAATACCGCCCTGTGCTTGCTGATACAGGCTCTATTGGTGGTAGCTTATCGCATGAGTTTCATGTACTTGCTGAATCAGGTGAAGACGCGATTGCCTTTAGTGATGCAAGCGATTATGCAGCTAACATCGAAAAAGCAGAAGCGTTAGCTCCTACTCAAAGTCGTCCTGAGCCATCTAAAGAGCTTAAAGCGTTTCCTACACCAGATGCTAAAACAATTAGCGAGCTTAGAAAGCACTACGGCGTTAAACCACACCGCGGTGTTAAAACATTAATTGTGTACGGTACGCCAGATGAAAACGAACAACGTGGTTTAGTTGCGCTTGTACTACGTGGCGATCACGAGTTAAACGAATTAAAGGCTGAAAAGCACCCACTTGTAGATTCTCCACTTGAAATGGCCACTGAGGCTGACATTGTTGCGGCTATTGGTGCAAAGCCAGGCTCACTTGGCCCGGTGGGTTTATCAATGCCAATTATTGTAGACAGAACTGCTAATGTAATGGCAGATTTTGTTGCCGGTGCTAATAAAGATGACGAGCACTTTAGCGGAATTAATTGGGATCGCGATGTTAAAGAATATCAAGTTGCTGATATTCGTAACATTGTTGAAGGCGATCCGAGCCCGTGTGGACAAGGTACTTTACAAATTAAACGCGGTATTGAAGTTGGTCATATTTTCCAACTTGGTACAAAGTACTCAGAAGCCATGAAAGCAGGCGTACTGAGCGAGTCGGGTAAAAACCAAGTAATGACTATGGGTTGTTACGGTATTGGTGTTTCGCGCATTGTGGCAGCGGCTATTGAGCAAAATAATGATGATTACGGTATTATTTGGCCACAATCTATTGCCCCATTTGATTTAGCTATTGTGCCAATGAACATGCATAAGTCGCATCGTATTCCTGATATTGCTAATAATCTATATCAAGGTTTAAAAGATGCAGGCCTAGATGTTTTATTTGATGACCGTAAAGAGCGCCCTGGCGTTATGTTTAACGACATGGAATTAATGGGTGTACCTTATACTTTAGTGATTGGTGAGCGTAATCTTGATGAAAATAAGGTTGAGCTTAAAAATCGCCGTACCAGTGAAAAGTTAATAGTTGATTTAGACACCGCAATAGAGACTATAAAAGCGGCAGTTAAAGGTTAATAACACCCACGCTTAAAACAAACTTATAAGGCCGCATTTAAACATACGGCCTTTTTTATGCGCGTTTAATGATAATGTATAAAACCGCTCACCTAATCTCCTTCCCAGCCAATAAACTTTAATTAGCTGGTTTGATATAAATTGTCATCGAGGCTTCGCTAAAGTGTCTCATAAGTGTCATTAGATTTATCTACAGTGTTTAATTATTACACTATGGATGACGGGCATGACAAACAATCAACAGCGTAAAAAACAACATTATCCAGCCGTTTGGATATCGGATGTACATTTAGGGTATAAAGACTGTAGAGCCGACTATTTATTAGATTTTTTAAATTCAATTGAATGCGATACGCTTTATTTAGTGGGTGATATTGTTGATCTGTGGTCGATGAAGCGCAGTTTTTATTGGCACCCATCTCATTACCAAGTGCTTAGTTGTATACAACAAAAAGCCCTTGATGGCACCCGTGTAATATACATACCTGGTAACCACGACGAGACCTTTCGCCACTACATAAATCAAACTTTATTTGGTGTAGAAGTCCACCAGCAGTTTATTCATACCACTAAAGCCAATAAGCGCTTTTTACTGATCCACGGTGATGACTTTGACTCGGCAACCCGCTACAACAAGCTCATAAGTATTGCAGGCGATGCAGGTTACGACTTACTGCTGTTTTTAAATCGTTGGACTAACCGAGTTCGTAAAGTGTTTGGCGGTAACTACTATTCACTTGCTGCATGGATAAAAGCACGCGTACATAAAGCCCGTGAAGCCATTGCCGCTTTTGAAGATGCCGCTATACATGAGGCAAAAAAACAAAAGGTCGATGGCATTATTTGTGGACACATCCATCACCCTAAAATTAAAGTAGTAGATGGCATAGTGTATTGTAATGATGGTGATTGGATTGAAAGCTGTACCGCATTAGTTGAGCAACCAAACGGTAAAATAGAGCTGTTGCATTGGTCTGATACGCAAAAAGTACTTGATACAGCCGATGTAACCAGCTTAGTTAAACCTATTCAAACTGATACCAAACCAAGTAAGTCAGCAGCGTAACTGCTGACTTAGCCCATTTAGTTTAACCAGGTTAGTAGCCTATTTTTAAGTGTTTTAGGCTTTATTGGCTTGGTAATATAATCATTCATGCCGGCGGTAATGCAACGCTCTCTATCGCCTTCCATTGCACTTGCGGTCATGGCAATAATTGGAATGCTAATATACTCAACCCCAGCTTTAGCATTTCTTATCTCGCTGGTGGTATCGTAGCCATCTAGGTTAGGCATTTGGCAATCCATTAAAATTAAGTCAAACGGTTGCTCTTGATTAAATTTAAGGGCAGAGAGTGCTTCTATACCATCACTTGCACAGGTAATTTTTATCCCAGTGCGTTTTAAAATAGCCTTCGCTACCTCAATGTTAATCATGTTGTCGTCTACCAATAATACATGATACTTAGACAACTCAGGCTCTGGCTCTACGTCGTTTGCTTGTTTAGGCGCGGTTAAAACAAACTCATTATTAGCGCCAAAAATACTGCCTAGCTTATAGGTAAATTGATCTTGCGTAAGTGGTTTGTGCAAAATGTGGCTATGCTCAGGAAACACCTTTTTAGATTGCTTATTAACCACCATGTCTCGCAATATAAGCACGTATTTTTTATCTGCCTTTTCGCAGTAGCTTATTAGCGCATTAACTTGCGGATGTTCGTCATCAATAATCAGTAAATCGGCATCAAATTCGCTGTGTTCACTAAAGTAGTCGAGCCTTGTAATATGGCTTGGCTGAATTTTACAGGTTTGAGTTAATAATCCGCATACATTTTTAAATACGTTATCGCGCGCAATAAGCGCCGCTACACTGACTTCTTTAGAAAGCTCAATGCCAGTATTAAGTTTTTGCTGTTGCGCCACATGTAACTCTACCGTGGCAATAAAGGTGCTGCCTACGCCCTTTTCACTGCTAACGGTGATATTACCGCCCATTAATTGCGCCAATTTTTTACATATAGATAACCCTAAACCGGTGCCACCAAAATGGCGCGTTGTGCTTGAATCTTCTTGGGTAAACACATCGAACAGTTTATCGATGTTTTCAGGGGCAATACCAATACCGGTGTCTTTAATTATAAAGCTCATTAAAATTTTACTGTCGGTAATGTATTTAGAGTTTAAGGTTAAACTTACTTCGCCTTTATGCGTGAACTTAAACGCATTATTTATTAGATTAATTAAAATTTGCTTAAGGCGATGGCTATCACCAATAACCATTCTATCAACCACGTTTTGGGTATTTAAAAAGACCTCTAGCCCTTTACGTTGGCCCTGCAGCGCAATTGAATTAATCATATCGCTACAGACAGAGATAACATCAAACGAGTGATTATCAATATCTAGCTTGCCCGCTTCAATTTTAGAAAAATCTAAAATATCATTAATTAAATTCATTAACGAGTGCGCACTGCTATTAGCTAATTTTAAATAATGTTGCTGTTGCTCAGTGAGGCTGTCTTCTTTTAGCATTTCAAGCATACCTAAAACACCGTTCATGGGTGTGCGTATTTCGTGGGAAATATTGGCTACAAAGTCACTTTTTGCTTGGCTTGCGGCAAGGGCTTGGTCAATCGCTCGCTCAAGTTCAACAGTACGCTGAGATACCTTTAACTCTAACGTGCTATTTAAACCCTGTAACTGTGATTGAGTTTGCTTTAACGAGCTGATATTACGCAAAATAGCAGCAACCTGATAACGATTGCTAAATACATCAAATACGCTGGTCAGCGTGATTGAGTAGTATTCTTTATTGCCATCATCACCAGTATAAACCGCTTCAAATGGCATTTTAGAGCCGTGCTCTATGGTTTCACTAATGCAGTTTTTATCTTCATCTGCAAGGGTAAATAAGTTACTAAAGCGTGTATTGTCATTACCTAGCCTACTTGCAAAAACTTTTTTAGCCGTTTGATTACAGTGAATAATGGTTTCATCACTGTCTATGGTAAAAATAGCGTCGAGTGAATTTTCAATCACTTTATTATTTTGCTCTGTTAAAGAGTGTATAAGCAGCTTGCGATTAATATAACGCTGATATAACAGCGTTATAATTATAAATATAGTAAAAAATGTGGCGGTGATGGCAATAAAACTTTCGCGCCTTTTTGCAACGCGTTCCAACAAGGTTTCAGAATCAATAGAAACGGCCATCTCTAACGGCAGCATGGCAATATCGCCTTCAAAACTTACTCGTTTATTTAAAAAGTACTGTTTTGGCGCATCACCTATTAACAATGTTTCGTGAGAGTTCATGTTTTGTGTGGGGCTAAATTCATCGCTCCAGGTTTTGGCTTGGTTAAATTCAAAGCCAAACCGTAAATCAGGGTTTGGGTGGTATAAAAATTCGCTTTCATTATTAAGCAAATAAATATTAATCCCAGGTGGAAGTTCAAACGTTAAACTTTCAAATAACTTATCTGCGGAGTAGTTTGTCACTAAAATTGCAAACACTTGCTTTAAATGATCAAAAACAGGCTTAGCTACGCGGTATGTACTCACAAAGGGTTTTTGTATTTCACCGTTTTCGCGGTTGTAGTTAATAGGCGATATATACACGCTTTTTTCATCAAGCATACTGGCTTTAAGTACGTAGTCTCGCCCGCCTTTTTTTTGCAGTTGCGCGCCCTCTAGCCTAATTATGTCACCTAAAAAGCGGTCTACACGTACTATCTCTTGGCCATTTTCAGCAAGCATAATGTAACGTGCTTGCAAAATAGAATCGTCGGTTTGCATAAACCCGCTAAAAATATCAGCAAGGCGGTCTTGCCATACAGCAATTGGAGTTTGTAATAGTGGGTCGATTAATTGATTGTCGGTCGCTCTAGATATACCTTGAATAGGTGGAGTGGCGTTTAAAAAGCGAATAGCGGTAATACTGTCGTTTAAATGATTTTTTAAAGACGCGGCTTTTGTTTCAAGCTCACGATTGAGTTCACTACGTGCATCGTTATATATCTCTGCGCGCACTTTTTTTTCAAACACATACACCGAAGGCAATGCAATAACTAAAAAAACAATAATGGCAACCAGTAATAATTTATTACCTTTTGCTGCTGTTATAAATACATTCCTTTCTAACATTAACCTTCACCAACAGATTTTACTCGCTACAGTATAGAGTATTAAAAGCTAAAAAGGAGCCCAAAACTAACTACTTATCGTTATTAACTTTAATATTTTTAATAATTAAAGTACTAATGTATTAGACAAAACAAATAACCACCTCAAAGAGTTAACCCAAGATGAACAAGCGCTCAATCGAGGAGCTACTTAGGAGTCTTCTGGTTATGCAAACCTTCTTTTACAACAAATATCGCTATAGCCACACAAAAGGTAAACCCTCCCCCTATACAGATATAGTTGATTAATGGACTAGAATCAGTGTCTAAAGTCATCGAAAAAAGTCCATAACTCAATATGAATAAAGCTATTAAAGATGAAATAATTATTACAGTGAAGTTTTTCATTCTATTACCCCTGTTTCTTTGGCGATACTCTTTAAATTATTCAAAAATTGAATTGATTCATGCGTTATGTCTTTAATTATAAACTTAGACTCTATTTCAAGATCGTCTTGATCTATGTCATCGTTACTAACTGTCTTTAAAAAAACAGCTTTTCCTTCATTGTGCAGTGAGATTTCCGTCGGTAATTGATCTGTGTCGTATTTAAATTTGCGCATAAAGTCTATTAAAGGCACGTCTAAAAAACCAACCAACGCTTTTCCAAAATAAGTATCTTCTTTTGCTCGTTTTAACAGCCAAGTATATTCAGTAGATGATATAAATTGATTTGGGAATGCACTTATTTTAACTGTTTTTACTTTATCACCATCTAAATATCCTACAAATAAGTTATCTCCTTCCTTTTCATAAGCAATGTAATTATTAGGGTCATTTTTAGGATCTAAGCTCATTTCATAAATTTGCTCTTTGGTAAATCCTGGAGCGTATTGCAGCATTCCTTTTAAAGCATCCTCTGCGCGCTTATACGTAACTGAGTAATCAGTTCTGTAAGCAATGTTTTTTTGATGATCTAGAATATATTGGCCATCATCTTTAATGGTCATTTCTGTAAAGGTTTTATTTGGCAAAATATAATCTGTACGAAGGTATTTATCGGTGACCTTTATTTTAATATGTGCGAAATGATTTAACTCTTTAGTGACTTGATAATTAAGTGTTAGGCTATTTTGCGCATGTGCATAACCACAAAAAACCACAGTGATAAAAACTATTAACTTAACAATATTTTTCAAAATTTCATCCTTAAAACTTAGGAGCTAAAAAGCGATATAACACGCTATATTAAGCTGTTATTAGCGCCTATATTAAAGTATCTATTACATTAAATAGACATAACTTTTTCTAGGTTCATAACAAGTATAATGAGTATAAATAAAAAAACGAATAATCCTACATGAAGCTCAAGTGGGTAAACCATTTGACTTGTTCTGTCTAACGATACTGGGTATTTGTGTTTTAATAATGAAAACACAAGTGCTTCACTATCAACACTCCAGTGCGTCAGCGAAATGCTATTAAGCCAAACTGTAGCGGCCTGCCTCAAACATATGAAAGTTAACAATATGTTTTCCCAATTTCTTATATTCACTAATAACATACTTACTAATTACTCTGCCTTCTGAGTTTGATACATAAACTTGCGGGTCAAATCGTTTAGCTGCACTTTCAAATACAGCAGTGACCATAGTTCCATCATCAACGTTAAAACCATATAAATCACCTTTGTCTCTTCTTGATGAAATAACGCCCTTAACTTTAAAACCTTTACCAAGCTTTACTGCAGTTGCAACAGATGGGTTATCGTTAGGTTCTTTTTCAAAATAAACAGGGTATTGAGTTTTACTCGCTTCAAACGGATAGTCACCTTGCTCATCAGGCACACCATCACCGTCTTCGTCTTTGTTTTGCGATGTACCTATATAGGTGGTTGGCTGAATGCTTTTTGCATGTGAATTTTGTGTATAGGTTAGCGTGCAAAAAGCACAGCTAACACTTAAAAGCGAAAGATATATTAGTGGTGTTTTCAAGAGTCCATCCTTGTTTAATTATCCAATTTTTATAATTTAGTGCTGATAACGCTAAAAGCTAAAAGCTAAAAGCTAAAAAAGATGTGTATTAAGTACTTATATAATAAATACTTACTTTACACATCCTTAAGATTAGCATAGTGCGCGTGGCTGTTTTCCAACTAGCGAAAATGTTATCTATCTTTATTTTTAGCATTGAAAAATTACCAACTTAGCTTTTTAGCATTAACTAAGTTGGTTATATTATATTTTTAAAATACATTAATTTGCATCAGACAGCCTTTCAACTAACTCAACACGACGGTTAAGCTCGCGCCCTAGCTCATTTTTATTAGTCGCTGCCGGAGAATAAGGCCCAACACCTTGAGGGATTAACCTTGTTTTGGCAATGCCATAATCAGCGATTAACGTTTTAACTACCGCATTAGCTCTGCGTTTAGAAAGGTCTAGATTATATTCTGCAGATCCTTTGTCGTCTGTATGCCCAACGACATATAAACTCAATTTTTTATTTTTTTCAAGAACTTGCGCTATCACATCTAAAGATTGCTTAGATTCAGGTTTTATAACTGCTTTATCATAGTCAAACAGTACACCATAAATAGACGCTTTGCCCTTTTGCTTTAGTTGTTCTAGTACTTTATCGCTATTTGTTTCTATTAACCCCGTTATTAGTGGCTCGGTTCTCATAACTAAAAGCTGAATACGAGAGTCACCTTCAAAGTTGCCTATGAAAAACGCTACGTAAGTAGTCTGCCCCTCAAATGTGCTTTTCATTACGTTATATCGCGGCTGATTCCAGTAATTGTAGACCTGTGATATAGAAATAGTATCCCCTAATTTTTGTACCGTAGGTCTATAACCACACCTAGATTTTTGACAAGAAAATATGGTTTCAAACCCTTCTTTTACTAATGCACTTAGATAGTTATGATAAATTTTAAGTGTTGACACATTTTTCACAACATAAGTAATTTGTGTTAAATCGCCAGTTACATCAAGTGTTGGAAGCTTTTTGGTCTTTTTATCAGCAATACCAATAGGAATGCTAAATTCTTCATAATCTACTTGTTTGTAATCTTCAATGTAACTGCTGGGGTAACGACTGATTAATGGGTGATCAGACGACCCACCTTTATCTTTGCGAGGGGGTTTTGTTGTTTTTGTGTCATTTTGTTTTTTGAATGCATTAAAATCAGCTGAGATAAGGCCTGTTTCAATGTCTTTTATATCCACAGAGGTTAATAGCACTCTTGTTTTATTTTCATGTTGTCCTACGAATAATGAAATTGCGGCTTTAAGTTCGTCACCTCCTTTTGTAGCAAAAATATAATGAGGCTTTTTATAGTAGGTATAAGCTTTAAAATAACTAGTCTTTTCTGATATCAATTTACCATTATTATATTTCCCAGAATTGCACTCACTCAAAGAACACCTGTAAATCACGTTAAAGCCTGCATCTTGTAAAGCGTTTTCATAGTTTTTTGTAACCTTTAACGAAGCTACATTTTTTATCTCATATGCGTAATGAGCTGTATCACCAATCAATTTTGTAAACTCAAACTGCTTAGATTTTTCTGCATTAGGATCAAACTTTGTCATTAACTGAGTTTCTTCACCCGCTAGAGTAACTGAATTATCTAGCTTTGCTTTTGGATACGGTGACAATAATGGCTTTGCTTGTACGCTTGATACTCCAATTAGATAAATTATAAATATTTGGAGTATTTTTATTACTTTATTGTTCATTAAAATTCCTTTTTTTATAGGTTCGGCTCTAAAAATTAGTTTATTTAGAAAACGTTAAATATTCTAATACTTTAACTCGTAAATTAAAACTTAACATATGGGTATGCATGAGTATTTTATTATTATTGATAGACATTTCAATTTCAATTTCAAATCTTTCCTTAGTTTTTTAAGTATATTAAACAATAAAGCCCAATAAAAACCCGATTGGGAAAAGAGATAAGTAGGTTAATGTCCACCATGAAAACCGGTGTTTAGTTTTGACGTTATGCACTTGCGCTAAGTAATTAACAATTGCTTTATAGTCACTTAAATTAAACGTATGTACTCCATAACGCTCTCCATTGACTGTTTTAATCGCTAAATGCGTACTTATGTAAGGACCAAACCACAGCAGCGGCGTCAACGGGAAGTAATTAATATACATTGCCACTATATCTTTAAAGGCGATAAATACCTCACGCTCACCTTTAAAGTCCGGCATGGTTATAGCACAAGGCGTAACATAGACATCGGCGTTGTAAAGTGTTTTTTGTAACGAGGATTGCAATAGCACCAAACCAAAAAACAAAAACGGGGTAACCACAAACATGGTATTTAATGTTTGGTCTGCGTTTGAGTAACTCGGTTGACCATCAATAAAAAAGGAGGAGACAAACGCTCCTAGTAACATACCTAAAAACGATTTTATTCGCGTATAAGGCACCCAGCGCTTGTGTGCAAAACAGACTTCAAATGTATGTTTAAGCTTTTCAGATATAAAATTCATAATAGTCAAGCTAGTCTATGATATGAATAAGCGTCGAGATCATCAACCACCCCATCGCCGTCTTCGTCTTTATTTTGCCACGTGCCTATATGGGTAGTTGGCTGAATAGTTTTTGCGTGTAATGGTGTTATAAAATTACAGCTTACGCTTAGTAATGAGATGTAAAATAGAGGTATTTTCAAGAATCCATCCTTGTTGATTAGTCCGCTAAAGTAACGATTATTTGCCTAAAATTTATTCTTTTTTAGTTTATGATGTCATCGTACCTAAATTAATACAGCCATTCAAGGTTACAAATATATAGGTACCTACTTATTGATAGATTTTGCAAACCAATCATGTATGGCGATACTATATTTTCTTGGTAAGTTGTAACCTAAACAAATCGCGCCAGATTTAGTTAGCAGGTAAGTCCTTCGCGCGACTTTGGCAGAGCCCCACACATCGTCTAGCTTTATAACTTTGTTTTTGACCCCAGTAGCTTTAACTATTAAATCGCCATTGCTTACGCTAAACCACTTACGGCCCATAACTAACATACTTAAATAACCCCCTAACACAATGAGTACTACCGATAAAACTGACTGTAGAGCGGCTGGTAAATATTGAGCTCCTACAAGGTCTGCATGGTTAAATAAAAACCAAATAGTAAATAAGGTAAACAACCAAATTAGCATTAAGAGCGAGCAAAATTGCGGTGATGTAACGGGTCTGGCAGTTATTATTAACTCACCACCGTTACTTTGTTTAAAGTAACGGTCATTAGGAATATCAGCTGACTCTGTGCTTTTAGTTTTTAAACCATCAATACTTAATTTATGCCTACGATTACCAGCAACCAACGCCAAATCAGTATCAAAATGCGCCTCTAAAAAAGCAACTAATTTTAAAATATCTGAAAGTGTCGCAACGTTCATTGTGAGCTCTGGATAACTAAAAAACTTCATTGAAAAATGTTCTAGTACTGGCTTTTCTGGATCAAAGAATTTTTCAAACTCACCGGTTGTAAAGCCACTTACTTCAACAAGGGATAACTGTGAATTAATAATATGCTTTTTTTTAGTAACAAAGCCAAGCCAAGAGCGTGTACTGACAATATCTTTATTTTTAGCGCTTAGTGAATCGCCCCGAGTTCATCGGAGACCAGTTTGTTTAAGTCAGGCCACTTTACCTGACTCGTTTAAATTATCATAGT
>NZ_JALNTH010000039.1:0-64250 GCF_023161935.1 Pseudoalteromonas sp. 2CM28B | reverse complement strand
CTTAAAGTACAAAACGGAAGTAAACTTCCGGTTTCTAACCCAATATTGCTATATTTCGGAAGCAAACTTCCGTTTATAGGAATTCAAAGGTAGTTATCGGAAATATACTTCTGTTTTTGAAAGCGTTGGCCTAGATAGCTATATGAGCCATTTTTCGGGGTCTTATTTGAGCGAAAAGCGGAGGGTCGGGTAAACTCGTTTTTGGACAGAAACGAGTTAATCATGAATGACTGCTCATGGCACAGACTGTGTAAAAACTAATTTTTAATAAATTGTCTTGGTATGTTCTTAGTTTGAAACCATCTAGGATGGTTGCGATCGATTTTTTCCTAAATGAGAGCCTGTCGCTTTTTATAAAGATTAGCTATTCTTAATTATCTTAGGAAATTTAATTATGAAGAGTGGTTATATGGCAGAGCTTTGTAAAATTCTTGTTATAGATGATGAAGAGATCAACACCTTGCAACTAGAGCATGTTCTGGATGATGTTGGGGTTATTTGTTCATGTAATAAAAGTGAGGATGCCATCGCTCTTATTGAAGAGTTTATACCAGATATACTTTTACTCGATCTAGAAATGCCCAATGTTAGTGGGTTTGACATATTACTCGAAATACAAAAAAGACCTCACCTTGTTGACTTACGCGTTTTGGTCATCACTTCTCATAATGATCCTGAAATCGAGCAAAAAGCGCTTTCATTTGGAGCTATTGATTTCATATCTAAACCTTTGAATTTAACTTTATGCCGAATGAGGGTTGAAAACCATGCAAAAATTCGAATTCAAGAAAAAACTATTCAGCGCACTAAAGCAGCTTTGGCTGCTGAAAAAGAGCACTTACGGATCACGTTAGACTCTATTGCTGATGGTGTTATTTCTACTGATGAGCATGCGTGTATAACTTACCTAAATCCAGTAGCGCAACGTCTAACCGGTTGGTCACAAATTGCGGCTAGAGGGCGGCATATTGAAGAAGTGATGATACTGAGAGATACCTCAACTAAAATACCTTCTATAAATCCTTTATCAGTTGCTCTGAAGGAAAATCGGCCTGTTGCTATGGCTATAAACACACAGTTAATTAGTCGGCAAGGTATGTTGTACCGAGTCGAAGATAGTGCGGCTCCAATATTAGATAAAGATGGTAATAAGCGTGGTGCAGTAATGGTTTTTCAAGATGTTAGCGAAGTTCTTGCTATGTCAGTTCAAATGACTTATTTATCCCATCACGACCAACTAACTGCATTACCCAATCGCGTATTGTTGCATGACAGATTAACTCAAGGAATAGCTAGAGCCTCATTTAATAATACAAAAGTGAGCCTGTTGCTTCTTGACTTAGATAAATTTAAGTACATAAATGATGCGTTAGGGCATCATATTGGTGATGAAATAATTGCCCATATAGGTCATAGCCTTGATAAATTTGCATGTAATGATATTACTGTTGCAAGAGTTGGTGGGGATGAATTTGCACTTGTTGTTCCCTATGAAAAAGATACATTCGGTCTTGAACCGCTTGTTAGTCAAGTGCTAGATGTCATTGCTAAACCTTTCAGATTAGCTGATGAACAACATGTCCTTTCAGCAAGCTTGGGGATAAGTGTGTATCCTGATGATGCATCAAGTGTCGAGGAAATGCTTCGTCATGCAGATTCAGCAATGTATAAAGCAAAACAAGAAGGCGCTAATAGCTATTATTATTTTAGTCATGATCTCCAAGTTGAAATGACTAAGCGTTTAAAAGTGGGTAATTGCTTACGCAACGCGCTAGATAACAATGATCTTGTTGTGCTTTATCAGCCAAAATATGACTTAGTGACTAACGACGTTATTGGTGCTGAAGGATTAGTGAGGCTAAAAGATGACACTGGAGAATTTATATCTCCACTTAATTTTATTGAATATGCCGAAGAATCAGGACTAATTTACCGTTTAGGTGAACAAGTTTTGGAGCAAAGTTGTATTGATGCTAAAAAGTGGCTTGATGCAGGATACCCAAAGAAAGTCGCTGTTAATATTTCAGCTAAACAATTCACTGGTATTTCGCTGGTTGATACGGTTGCATCGATATTAGAAAAAACTAAGCTACCAAGTCGTTATTTAGAGCTGGAAGTAACCGAATCAGCACTGATTGATAATTTTGAACAAACGATAAAGCAATTACAGGCGATCGCTGATATGGGGATTAGCCTTGCGCTTGATGATTTTGGCACTGGGTATTCTAGTCTGTCATATTTGAGACTATTTCCTCTTGATGTGCTGAAGATTGATCAGTCTTTTGTGCGCGATATGCTCACTGATTCTCAATCGCTTGATATTGTTATTGCAATTATCGATTTAGCCAATTCTTTGAACTTACAGATCGTGGCTGAAGGTATTGAAACAAGCCAACAAAGAGAGAAGTTACAATCTCTAGGTTGTGCGATTGGTCAGGGATACTTGCTAGGTAAACCAATGCCCTTTTTAGAGATGATGGAGGTGCTGACTCAAGCCAAAAATAAAGGAAATATATGCACCTAGATCTTAAGCCATTAACGCAATGTAAAATATTAATTGTTGATGATGATGAAATAATTCGTTTTTCACTACAGGCTATCATGGAAGATTACTTTGAAGTCGAAACACAAGCTATGGGCTTACAAGCGTTAGATTATTGCAAATCCAATATCCCAGATCTCATTTTACTGGATGTAAATTTGCCAGACATTAGTGGCTTAGATGTATGCAGAGCGTTAAAGCAGAATATATTGTTTGAGCACGTTCCTATTGTATTTATTACTGCAACTTATGACACTGATTCTCAGAATGCTTGTTGGGAAGCTGGTGCAGCAGACTTTATTGGTAAACCAGTAATTGCTTCAACGCTAATACATCGAACTACAAATCATGTAGAGAATAAGCTGCGCTTGGAAGTGTTGATGGATTTAACTTATAAAGATTCTCTAACAGGACTTTATAATCGTCACTATCTAGAAAAAGAAGTCTGTAATTCGCTGAAACAATCTGAGCGTGACAAAAAGCCGTTTAGTGTGTTAATGATCGATATTGATCATTTTAAACTTTATAACGACCATTATGGTCATCTTCAAGGTGATATTTGTTTAAAACAAATTGCAGACGTGTTTGCCAATACGCTAAAAAGGCCTCATGACGTAACGATTCGATTTGGAGGTGAGGAGTTTCTGATTGTTCTACCTTATACCGACATTAAAGGGATGACGCACGTATGCAAACAAATAATTCTACAAATTAATGAGTCAAATATTGAGCATAGTCAATCATCCATTGGGCACGTTACTGTTAGTATTGGCGGAGTAACAAGTCAGAAACAGAGCACAATGGGGCTTAATAAGTTGATTTCATTGGCTGACGAAGAACTATATTGCGCCAAGCGAGATGGCCGTAATTGCTATAAATTACAGGTTGTTTAATTTGGCTCCTTGTAATTTTAATTATGAGGAGCTAATTTGCTGTTTTTTTTATTGTTTAGTCTATACTTTTCTCTTAGGTAAATTGGTATTGGATAAATAATAATGAATTATTCACCTGATCGTAGACACTTCCTGCGTACAGTGGGTGCAGGAGCAGCGGTATCAACACTCGCATTCAAAGCGCCTTATGTATTTGCGAGAAAAGTGACAACTTTGCGCGTCATGGGCACTCACGTTACACTGCAAGAAGAGCTTCGTCAGCGAGCCATGCGAGAGCTAGGTATAAATTTACAATTTATACCTATGGGGAGTGCTGCTGTTTTACAAAAAGCTGCTGCGGATCCAACTTCTTTTGACCTTTATGAACAGTGGTCAGATTCAATCAATATCCTATGGCAAGCTGGTGCTATTCAACCAATAGACGTAGATAGGCTTGTTTACTGGAATGAAATTAATGACCTTACTAAAACAGGCAAAATAACCCCCTCTGCCAAACTAGGTGCAGGTGATGCACCAAACAAAATTTTATTTGTTCAAAATGATGGTTCATTAGCAAGTACACCTACAAAAAAAATAAGCTTTATGCCATATGTCCACAATGTTGACTCATTTGGCTATAACACCGATTACATCGAAAAAGGACAAGCCTATGAAACAGAGTCTTGGTCTTGGTTGCTGGATGATAAAAATAAAGGAAAAGTGGGCCTTGTTAATGCCCCAACAATAGGCATATTTGATGCTGCGCTTGCTGCTCAGGGCCAAGGCCTGATGACTTTTAACGATATTGGCAACATGAGTATTAACGAAATAGATAAATTGTTTGCAATTTTATTATCGAAAAAAAGGCAAGGCCACTTTTCTGGTTTCTGGACATCAGTACCGCAGTCAGTGGATTTTATGAAGACAAAACGCGTGAATATCCAAAGTATGTTTTCACCGGGTGTGAGTGCCTGTAGAGGCCAAGGTATCCCTGTTGTCAATGCATCCCCGAAGGAAGGGTATCGTGCTTGGCATGGTGTTATGTGTTTATCTGCTAATACCTCGGGGCATGTAAAAGATGCGGCTTATGAATATATGAATTGGTGGCTATCTGGTTATCCTGGAGCCTTTATTGCTCGACAAGGTTACTATATATCTAACCCACAGCGTAGCCAGCCGTTAATGTCTAAGCCTGAGTGGGATTATTGGTACGAGGGAAAAGAAGCAACCACTGAGCTGATTGGAACGGATGGTAAAATTTCTGTACAAGCTGGCCAGACTCGCGATGGTGGAAGTTATATTAAACGTTTTTCAAATATAGCTGTGTGGAATACCGTAATGCAAAATTACGATTATAGTTTAGATAAATGGTATGAACTACTTAATGCTTAAGGACGTCGTTTGGTACATTTAATATCGCGTTCTATTGCAGCGAAAATGACATTAGCGTTAGCACTGGTGGTAATTACACTCAGTATCAGCTACATCGTCATGGATAAACGCTTAGAAGCAATTGATACATCGGTAAATAATATTACGGATATTAGTAGTCATGCCATTGGTATTTTACGAATAAACAAAGATATTGTTGAAATGCAACGTGATATTTCGGTCTATGGCGCATCAGGGAGTGATGCGGTATTTGCTAAGATTGAAGAGAACTACCAAAGTATTGACCAGCGTTTAAAAGCAATAGATAAAAAAAATAATGAAGTTGACGATAAAATTTATATTGATGCCATGTCTGAACTCGTGCTTAGGTATGGTGATAATCTAAGCGTGCTAAAAAAGCGCTATAATATAAAAACAGCATTGATAGATACAGAGCTGCCACGTATTTATTTAGGCGCTGTTGCCCATTTAACAGGCTTACTGCAACTGACCGCAGATTTAAAAGATAAGTTGCTAATTACGCAAAATATAAATATATGGCACACATTACACCACAATGCGCAGCTTTATTTAACTAAAAAGGACTATTCTAAGCGTCAACAAGTCATTAAGGCGCTGCAAAGTCTTTCAAGCTCCGAATTAGCTTTGCAAAAGCAGCAAAACAGGATCGAAAACCCAACAGTTCAGTTAGCTGTAGATTACCAGCAAGCTTTTACTAAAAGCGTCCAAGCAAATCGTAACTATTTAAGTCTAGTTAATGTTGTTATGGCGGGTGATGCCATTGAGTTTAGTGCATTAGCAAATACACTTAGAGAGCAGTCACTGTCACGTTTAATTACAATAAAAGAAACCGGCTCAGTTAGTATTTCAAAAACAGAGTATGTTTTACAGCTACTCGGAGTAGGCGCTATCTTGTATATCATTGGACTAGCGTTATTTTTTCACTTTCATATAGCACATGCGATTAAACTATTGACCAAAAGTTTTCAAAGCTTTCTTAATGGTGACCTATCGGCGCCCATTCACGATTTAACACGCAAAGATGAAATCGGTGTGTTAGCGGGTGCTGCAAATCGTTTCAGGGCGTTAAGTACAGACTTTATTTCTGCAAAAAAAGCAGCGGA
Source organism: Pseudoalteromonas sp. 2CM28B (assembly GCF_023161935.1). Classification (NCBI taxonomy): domain Bacteria; kingdom Pseudomonadati; phylum Pseudomonadota; class Gammaproteobacteria; order Alteromonadales; family Pseudoalteromonadaceae; genus Pseudoalteromonas; species Pseudoalteromonas sp. 2CM28B. Next base: position 58,320 of record NZ_JALNTH010000039.1, on the reverse strand, counting down.
ACATACTTCTAAGGTCAAATCTGAATTTTTGGCAAATATGAGTCATGAGATCCGCACTCCTATGAATGGAATTTTGGGGATGGCGCGACAGCTTGGCAATACCTCTTTGACAGATAAACAAGCAAGAATGTTAGAGATTATTCAGTCTTCAGGCGCCAGCCTGTTAGTTATCATCAATGATATTCTCGATTTGAGTAAAATTGAAGCCACAAAAGTTGAGCTTGAAAACCAATCAATCGATTTACATAAAATGCTAGATGAGTTAAAGCTACTATTTAGTGAACAAGCAAATGCAAAACAAGTGCAGCTTTTTGTTTCATCGCCGACAGACGAAGAGAATATTATTTTTGCAGGAGATGAAACACGCATAAAGCAAGTACTTATAAATTTGTTAGGCAATGCCATTAAATTTACTGAAAGAGGAAGTGTTGCATTAAATGTAAATGTTCAGAAAGAGGTGAATAATGAGCTTATATTGTCGTTTGGTGTGTCGGACACTGGTATAGGTATATCACACGAGCATATTGATACACTCTTTGAGGCTTTTTCACAGGCAGATACTTCGATTACACGCCGATTTGGCGGAACAGGCCTCGGTTTAGCGATTACCAGTAAGTTATTAGCGCTCATGGATGCGCCTTTAAAGGTAGAAAGTGAGCTTGGTAAAGGCTCGCTCTTCTATTTTGAATTAAAGACTCAAAGGGGTGATAAACAGGCGAGTCGACAACATGAAAATACTAAATTATCAGCACCGCAAGAGATTGATCTATCTAACTTAAACGTATTAGTTGTTGAGGATAATGAGATTAATCAAATTGTTATTGAAGCGCTTTTGAAAGAGTTTAATATCACTTGTATCAATATAGCCGGTGATGGTGAGCAGGCGATTACACAGTGCGAAATGTGTGCGTTTGATATTATTTTTATGGATATGCAAATGCCTGTACTTGATGGGCCTCAAGCAACACTTAAAATTAGAACGATGCCAGCTTTTTTAACAACACCGATAATAGCTTTAACTGCAAATGTACTAGGTAGCGATAAGCAGCGTTGTTTTGAATCTGGTATGGATGATTTTATGGGCAAACCAATAAGTTATGAGTGTTTAAGAGCGGTACTATTAAAGTGGTGTAATCCCCTAACTAAGCATTAGTAACAAAAGGCTAAAAATGAATATTTCCATGAAAGCAAATAAGTCAGTTGTATCTTCAAAGACGTTTCTTAGGTGGATCACGTTCTTTTTTGGTCTGTTGTTGGTTTTGGCTGTTTTACTATTTGAAATGCATGTAAAAAAAGGTGTGTTAATACAAATAGAGGACGAGTTTACAGCAACAAACCTGCGATTGAAAGAAGTTGTGACTTCATTTATATCCCGATCAAAATCGGATCTTAGTTTTTTGCATTCTACACCACCTATTTCAGGGTTACCCAGAGCTCATTATAACAATGGTATAGATCCATATGATGGAACCACTTATGCACAGTGGAAAGAGCAGTTAGAAACTATCTTTATTGGCTTTATGGAAAATAATTTAAATGTTGAGCAACTACGTATTATTGCTATTACAGCCTCAGGGGAAGAGCTTATTCGTGTGCAGCGCCGAGGTGCTTCAGTTGAGGCTGTAGCAGATTATTCGTTACAACCCAAAAGTGGGGAGCTGTATTTTTTACCGAGTTCGCAGCTTGAAGCTAAGCAAATATATTTATCGCCTATGTCGTTGAATCGCGAGTTTCGAGAAGTGACATTTCCATACAAGCCGATGTTACGGTTTTCTATCCCTATTTACAGTGAAGAAGGTAAACGCTTTGCTTTTTTAATTATGAACGTTAGCGCAAATACCTTAATTGAAAAATTAACAACCACAGTGTTTGACTATTCTCAGCTTATAATTAGCAGCTCTGAAGGCGATTTTTTATATCACCCTATCGAAAAGTATCGATTTACAAGAGATTTAGCACCGAACATCACATGGGATACGCTATATGAGCAGCCGATCCAATATCAAGGACTTTATCGTGTGGATTCGAAACAAAAAGCGGGTGATCAATACTATATGTTTTCCGATACAGTTCAAATGCGACCGGGAAAAAAGTTTAGTTATATTGATTTAAGTACTGTCGTTTCAAAGCAGTATATCGATACGATGATTAGTGATAAACGGCTTTTGACTTATGGCTTTTTATTGGTAATTATCTTCTTTACTGTAATACTGCTTATTACTTTTTATCGAAATGCAACCAGAAGCCAAATGCTAGCTGAAGCACGTAGGGAGTCTTCTGCCATTGTCGATGGTTCAATTGATGCCATTGTTGGATTAAATCTTCAAGGTGAACTAACCAGCCTTAACTTTAGTGCAGAGCGATTATTATCAACGTCTAGAGCTTTATCTATAGGTAGGCATACCAATGAACTGATATTACTCCAACAACTGCCGATAGATACGTATATAGCCGATTTGGAAAGCTCGAAGCCACAAATCAAAGATGAACGGTCCATAGAGGTAAATGGGCAATCCTACTTTTTTGCTATCTCTGTAAGCCCGGTATTTTCTGAACAGCTTGTACTCAATGGCCTCGCGCTTATTATCAGGGATATTAGTAAAGAGAAAGCGGCTGAAATTAAGGTAAAACGTTTGAACTCTGAGCTTGAGTCAAAAGTTAGAAACAGAACGCAAGATCTTGCTGAAGCGAAAGATCTGGCTATCAAAAATAGTGATCTAAAAAGCGCGTTTATTTCTAATATCAGCCATGAGCTAAGATCGCCTCTTAATGGTGTGATTGGAACATTGAATATTTTAAAGCGTGAAGAATTACCAGAAAAATCACGTAGGTTGATTAGTATGATGGAGTTAAGTGCCACTAATTTAAACCTGTTGATAAACGATATATTGGATTTGTCTAAGATTGAAGCGGGTAAACTTGAATTAAATTTTAGAACATTTAATCCTAAATATTTGATTGAAGGCTTAGTTGAATCGTGCGCCATATTAGCCTTTGATAAAGAGCTTGAGGTTTATCTTGATACACGAGGTTTAAATTGCCAGCGAGCTGTATCAGACCCATTAAGGTTAACCCAAATAATCAATAATTTAATTAATAATGCGATTAAATTTACAGAGCGTGGTTTCATAAAGATCAAAGTTGAATCAGAAAAGATTGAGGATCAAAAACACAAATTAATTATTAGCGTCCAAGACACCGGCGTAGGCATAGAGTATAGCGCCCAGCAGCACCTGTTTAAAGCATTTAACCAAGCTGATAGCTCTATAAACGCTGAGTCTGGCGGTACGGGACTTGGATTATCAATATGCAAAAAGTTATGCCTGATGATGGGGGGCGATATAAAAGTCAATTCGGTCCCACATAAGGGCAGTACGTTCAGTTTTGATATAATAATTGATAGTGAAAGTAGTGAGAATACACCACAGAACAACCATTATTTGTCTAAAAAAGTCTTAGTTATTAATAATAATAAAGAATCTCAAGAGCTACTAGGACAGTTAATTCGTCATGAAGGGGGCGAGGTAGAACTCTCAAATTTTGAAGATTTAGCCGATATAACTGCTGAACCTTATGACATTATTTTCTTAGATGCAGAAGACAATAAAAATGGTGAGTTAGAACAAATAATTGATGGCTTCATGCACCATAAATCAAACGTTAAAATTGTTGTGTTACATAAACCCGGATGGCCATTACCTGAAGGTATTTCAAGTAAGATAACGACAATTAGTAAACCATTCACACAAAGTGATTTACTAAGAGCGATTGGATTAACTCTGAGTAAGCTTGATCAATTGCAGTTGCTTACAGTAGAAGCAAGCGAAAACAGTGATATACCAGTACGAACTTTAGAGCAAATTGATGGGTGCAGTATATTAATTGTTGATGATACTGAGATAAATATCGCTGTAGCAGTAGCTGCACTTGAGTTTTTACCAATTCACGTAAAAACAGCAAGTAACGGTGAACAAGCTATAGAAGCATTAAAGCTTAGTCGCTTAGCAGGAAAGCCAATATGCTGTATTTTGATGGATTGTCAAATGCCTATCTTAAACGGTTACCAAGCCTGTGAGAAAATTCGTGCAGGTGATGCTGGTAATGAGTTTATAAATATACCTATTATTGCTATGACAGCTAACGCCATGATGGGTGAAAAAGAAAAATGTTTATCGGTTGGTATGAACGACTATATTAGTAAGCCCATTCAAGCTAATGAGGCGCAAGCTAAAGTAATAGAGTGGGCATTATCTAATTACGAAAAAAATGAACATCCGGTCACTGAAATTTTGGCTGAAAAAGAAGTGTTATGGGATCATGGTGCTGCACTTTCTCGTTTACTTAACAAAGAAGCTTTGCTTATTAAAATTTGTACTATGTTTATTAAAACAGCACCTGAAAAATTTAACCAACTAACAGAATTTGTCGATGATCATAATTATGAACAAGTTCGTCAAGTTGCGCATTCTCTTAAAGGTTTATGTGGTGAGATAAGCGCCGACAGGTTAAGAAGTTTGTTTGCAGAGATTGAATTACAAGCAAGCAAGGGGCAACTAGATATTGAAAAAGAGTTTTCACTTTTGGAAAAGCAGCTTCCTGTATTATTAAATGACATTAATGATTGGCTCGAAGAAGATAACGGTTAGATATGCGTTATTTCATGTGTTCTTACTGTAAAGAACTGCATAACTATGATTTTGTGGAATGACGCTTTTAAGAGTAGATATGTGTCACGATTACGAATAGGTTGGCTATTTTGAAGACGCAATGATATTTATGGATTATAGCTAAGCTTATTTTAAGGTTTTTACGTTTTAATGACTAGAATTGGCACTGAGCCAAAACAGGAGGGTCTTCAAGCTCGTTTATGGACATAAATGAGTTAGAGCCGAAGGACGGCTCTGTGCCATTTGCAGACATTAGCAACGCCTGAGCTCAGGTGCATTTGAGACAACGCCTGCTTTTGCGTTAGCAAAAAAGTGGGTGGCGGATCAAATGTCATCTGCAGAGACTTTTTAGGCAGCGTTCACCGTATTCTAGGAACGAGCGTTTACGAGGCACGTGCCGAACTGGCCTTTATGACTTTTGTAAACAACAAAAAAATATTTGGATCAAACTTCGTGTCCACTTCATGCTTCAAGATATTCATAGTTTCAAGGTGCGATTTAGCCATGCGGTATGGCCTGCTAGTCGTCAGTGCATCATACGCATCAATGATCGAAAGTATTCGACTACTCAGGGGAATATCGGCACCAGCCAGTCCGTCTGGGTATCCGCTTCCATCAAATGCTTCATGATGATGTCTGACAATAGACGCGACCTCGTCTCTGTTTGTCAGGAATGTCTCACTAATTATTCTCTCACCGATAACCGAGTGAGCCTTTATCTCTTCCCTTTCATCAGGTGTGAGCTTTCCAGGCTTCGAGAGAACAGTATCACGAACTCCAATCTTACCCACGTCGTGTAATTGACTGGCAATACGCAAGTCATCTAATGAGGGGGCACTCAAATCGGCCGCACGCCCCACTTCCAACGCAAGCGCACAGACGCGGTCACAATGGCCTCTAGTATACGCATCGCGCGCGCACAATGCCGTAATGAGTGATGGGTAAGCATTTTCTTGATCTGGTGCGAGGGCAAAAGCCATTGAATATCTCTCCTTGTTCAGCAACGCCTAACAATTTAATAGTGCGCTCATCACGCATATTTTTGCTGACTTCAAGCTCATCTATCCACATTCCAACAAATAACCGAGGGTATTTCAAGATTTTAAATAAATTTAAATGTAGGATATACGCGTTGCTCGTTTGCTTGACTATATGAATAAACGACACAACTTTATCTATTAATTAGCCCTAAATTTAGCCATCCTCAATGACCGGTTATCGCTCTTTTAAGGCATTCGCCTCAACACGTTTTGGGGCAGAAATGAGTTAAATCGGAAAGGCAGCTCATGGCACAAATGCGTCTGTTCGATTTGGTTGACTCTATTTGTTCAAATCTGACAGTTTTGGTTAGGTCTTATTAAATGAATTCATTCCGCGCTTATCTTGTTAAGCAAAAATGCTAACTAAATCACTATTAAAAGAAAGTCCGCTTAAGTTATTTTCATTAATCAGAGATTTAAACTCAGCATTGCAATAAAGTGCTGTCCCGCCTTGAATGCATGATTTGAAAACAAGATGTTTGTCTGATTTAAATGATAAGGATTTGAGGCCATCCTCAATACCATTCAGGTAAGCCTTTTCAGTAAGAAATTCGTCTTCTTCTTCGAAAACGAGTGGATTAAATAAAATTAGCTCTTTATCACACCTAAGCGGTATAAATTCCCCGTAAACTTGCAGATAGTTCCCTAGGGCAATATACGCTTTATGGTTCAAAACAAGGTAATTCGAAAATAAGTTTACGTCGTAGGCTTGCTATAAAGCTTCTTTTTCAACTTTGCAGCTAAATCCGTTTTTGACTATATCCGTTATTCTAGTTTTGCCGCTTGGAAAGCCAATCTTGGCTAATATTACTGCTTCTTTATAACTGAGGTTATTTTCTTCGGCAATTTGGTCTGCCATCGATACGATATCTAGGTCAATTATATCGTATGTTCTATCTGGTTTGTGCAATTTATAAATATCGAGTTCCTTTCCCATAAGTAATCCTTTGTGAAGTAATATTTGTGCTTATTAAAGATTAATGAAGCCAGAATATCAACTCCTTCGGCAACGCAAGCAGAACCTCATTGGATACTAGCCAAATTTTATTAGGCTGGATTACTAAAGGAGTGCGCGTTAGTTATACCTATACTCTATTCATTTATTAGCTTTTACTGTATTCATTTATTAGCTTTTAATGTAAAACTAGCAACATTTACAAAATACAGATTCTCATCTTTGCCTACCAAAGCCCCTAGGTATCTACCGTAATGTAGAGCTCATGACCTTTAAAAGTAAAATAGACAGATTAGAAGGCGCTAATCGCCTTATTTATCTTCCATAATATCTTTAAGTGCAATGCGCTTTAGCTTAGTACCATCGCGATACCCTTTTACTAACAATTCATCTAATACAGCGCCGGTGTAAAAGGTATAGCCATTTTCTTCATCAACGGGAAGCTCATAAACAGAGCCTGATATTTGAGGCCAAATCTAATAATTCCCACAGGCTGATAAGTGGGGTAGAACCATTGAACCTGAGCTTACTCTCCATTCATCATCATTTTTCCACGAACAAAACAACACATAGCAGGGTTTGCTATCAATAGTTTGAAACGTTAAAACAACCCACCCTTCTGGCTTGTGTTTCATATGTCACTCCATCTTGTTTACAAAAAAATTTAAGCCTCCATTAACCTTAACTTAATAAACAAGAACACCCCCTCTTTTTTCTTAAAAAACACAAAAAATAAAAATGCTTAAATTAACCTAGAATTAATATCGTTGGCATTTTATGAATTTTAAAACCCAAATCAAAGACACTTAAAGAAGATAACGAGAGGTCTGACCAGTTTAACCTTCTCTATTTCTGTAATATCTGCAATCATAGTGACTGCCTTTTGAAAAGCATCAACCTTGCTGGGGGCTAGGTGTGAAATTTTAAATTTAAGCTTTTAGGAGCAGCACTGAATACTAATTTCACTTTGGGTGTTTTACTTGAACATAACAACTTCATGTTAAACACAAACATAAAATCGGTTTGGATAAGGTAAAAACAACTCGAGAAACCTTCACAGTACTTTAAAGATAAATTTTTTTTGAGAATAAATAATTTGCTCGTAGAAAAAACATTGAACTTAACTTTTGAATTTTAAAGTGAGATTAACCCTTGAAAATAAAACAAAATTTTCAGTGGCTCCAAGGATTGATAAGCCTAATTATGACGAAAGGAATAATGTAAAAATGCTTACCAAGAACAACTATTCTAAAGATAAACCTTTTAATTTATCACCCATTATCTATAGTGTAAAGACATTTATTTTTTGGGAGGTAAAATTATGACCGTTACAAAGACGAACGCTAACGTTCACAGAGGTCGATTTGTTATACGATTTTACTCCCATAAAAATCAGTGCGCACTTAATCCCGAGTCATTTCAGGAGCTGATCCTGGCTTTTAAACTGGAATGTGACCCTAATGTGAAGCTGTTTGCCACCCAGCCTGAGCAAATAGAAGTGACTATAGACAAAAAAGTTTACCGCTATACACCCGACTTCTTAGTCCTATATCATTCTGGCTTCGCTGAATATATTGAAGTTCATCATGAGTCTCAGGTTGATAAAGAGTATCACTCGAAAATTCATCTTTTTAATGAGTACACCCGAAAAAAAGCACAAATAGGTTTACGGTTAATCATCGTCGATAAGCTCAATACTATCTTTATGGCGAACCTGAATCTGATAACAATGTATTACTCGGAGCATTCATTCCCATTAACAATGCTGCCTGATGGAGATTTAACCTTTGGTCAACTCATCGAATGCTTGGAGGGTATAGCTAAAAACCCAGTGTCAGAGGCTTATGGACTAATTGCATCAAATGTATATAAATTCGATATGGAGAAGCCGTTAAACGCCTCTACTACATTGATGCGAGGTCACCTCAAATGATCGGATATGCTACGGGCACTGACTTGACTAATAAGTACGGTAACGTTGAATCTATTGCGTTTGTTGACAGTACATCAATACTCCTTTCCGGTGATGGTATAGAGACTAAGAAGCGCCTATTACCTCGAGACGACTTTGAGAAATCAATTGATGATCAAGGCTTTATATTAAGAAACGCACAGCATCCACATATTGAACTAACAGAATATCAAAAGTTAACGGTTACATCACGATTGATGTATCAATCTATCTTGAAAGAACTGGTTAGTGAAGGATACCCTGCTACAACTAAGAAGACATATGATGAGCTCATCAAACGAGTCGAGAGCCAACATCCTGCAACTATTGCCACAAAACACCCGCAATGGAAAACGGTATGTCGCCATTGGCGCGTATGGGTTCAATCAGATTTTAATGATGAGGCGCTTGCGGGAGTGAAGCGCAATAGCCCTGTACGGCTAAATGCGGCCACTGAGGCTTTCATACAGCACTACATCGCTACCGTCTATTCGTGTAATAACTCTGCTTTCAAAGGCGCATATTACAGTAACTATAAACGAGAAGCGCAAGAAGCTAGCTTGAAAAATAATGAGATTCAAATCGCATCACAACGCACCTTTTACCGCCGGTTACAAGAGCTTACTGATGCCGAAAAACTTGCTAATTTTAAAGGCCTTTCACAAGCGGAAATCAATAAGCGACTAACAACGCTACGTAAACGAATAAAAACCTATTACGCAATGCAGCGCGTTGAATGCGACCGTGTTGTGCTAAATATGTGTTTAATTGACGACAAAACAGGCCTTCCGACACCGCCTATTTCTTTGTATGTAGCAATAGACGTATACACACGCGCACCTATCTCTGTGGTGCTTAGCTTTGAACCTGAAAACTCTGCCGGTGGGCTTAACCTTTTACGTCAAATATTTATGGCGGATAGTAATCTTACAATGAATGGACGCAAACCGACTACATTGATTATGGATAATGGCCCAGGGTTTAATAATCGTTTGATAAAAAAGGCTGCGGAGCGACTTGAGTTAAATATTCATTATACACCATCAAATCAACCTGCTAAGAAGCCATTCATTGAGTCATTTTTTAACGTATTAAGAGATCACTTTTTTTCAGGTATGAAGATTGAAACGCAAAGTGGTGAGACGAGTATTGGATTTCAAAGTTATTCAGGAAAACGTACTAACCCGAACTCACTCGACACAATTCCATTAGCTAAACGTGCGGATATAAAGGTATCTGATTTTACAAAGCTACTGAATATATTTTTGACAGAATACATGCACAAACACCATAAACAGGCTGGCCATACGCCTATCAAAAAATGGAATCAGTCCATTATTGATACGCCTATGCCTTCATTCACATATGATCAGCTACAACATTGCTTCCACGTGTCCAGAGCCCAGGCCTCACATAAATTACAGCAACGTGGAACTATCAGATGTTTAGGTCAAGATTATTACAGTGATGAGCTAAAACAACTATACGCGGCTACTAAAACAGACATGGAGCTGGGTGAAAACCCCTCTGTTTATGTGTTTCATGACGACCTAGATGCCAGAAAAGTAACAGTTCAAGCAACACTGCCTGGCGAGAACAATCCTGTGGAAATAGTGGCTGATAATATTGACCATCATGATACTAAACTACCAGTCAGCTTTGCTGAATTAAATGGCAATCAAACTCTGACCCAACTCGGAATATATACAGAAACTTTCTCCCATACTCCTACTGGTCACTATGTCGGTGAAATAACTGAATTCGTAAAGCAAAAGCCCAAACGCAAACAGCACAGAGGCCCGAAGGTAGCGTCTTTCAATAAAAATACGAAAGAGAACTTATCCATTGTAGAGCGAATAAAAAAATCTCATAAAGTGAATGAACTTAAATCACAGATATCGCACTCAGGTGAACAAGATACCTACGCAGATACGATAGTGAGCAAAACCAGAGAAATGGCCTCTACCCGTTATAATGATGATGAAGGAAATGAAAAACAATGGTAACTATGCCCAGTACAATTTTCGCATGTGACATTCAAATGAAGATATGGCAGAGGATAGCGGAAATCCACAATATGTATCACGTACCTTCAGAGGATAAACGAGCTCAACTTATTTATGGTGCCTCGGGTGCTGGCAAGACGTATATATTAAAGCAGTATCACGCTCAGTTTTTACCTGTTACTAAGCCAGAAAAAACGACAAAACCAATCTTTTATGTCGCTTTTAAGGAGTTTAAAAAAAGTACTGCAGAGATAACTCGATTTTTAATTTCAGAGCTAGAGGGAACAACACAAAACTCTCGCACTACTGCAGCTGAATTGGATGCCCAACTTATCTCACTTCTCAAAGACCTAGAAGTGGAGCTAATCATTCTTGATGAAATTCAGAATATTGCCTCAAGTTATGATGGGATAGAGTTTCAACGAATTATTAAATATTTTTGCTATCTGATCGATAGCAACAAGATCCGTTGTTCGATTATTTTCGCCGGTACAAGCAGTGCTAAGCGCCTTATTACATTTGGTAGAACCGCCGGTAAATTTGACGATGACGAGCAGATGTCTCGTCGACAAATGCGCCCCATTGAAATTAAGCCAATCCTTCCTAAAACGAAAAACTGGATTGCCTGTTGTAATTGGTTCATTCAACAAGTTGGGTTGCCAAATTTAACAAAGGATGAGCACAGTGAGCTACTTGATCGTATTTACCTTGCGTACAGTGAGCACACCATGAGTACAATGCGCGATTTATTTTTACGTAATAACACACGAAATGCAAAAAACTATGATCAGCTTATAGAAGCCTTATTTGAAAACTTTGAGAAATATGCAATTGGGGCTGTCAATCCATTTGATTATGAACTTTTAACAAAAAAACAATTAGATGCATATCTAAATGAGCAAGATAAAAACCTTAGAAGTCAGTTCTATTCGGGGTTATGCTAATGCGTTTCCCAATAAAACCCTCTTACTATGAAGCGGAGTCAGGTATTGGTTATGTACTTCGTTTACTTAAAAGAAATGGCATACAATCAGAATCTCGCGTACTCAATAAGGCTATGCTAACCAGTATCATCAAAGGTAGATCAACAAAGAACGGACTCCTTGATCACCTTATTCCTATAACTCGCACTTTATCATCATTAAAGATAAAGTGCTGGACACATGCGAGATTGCTAACGCCACAAGTTTGTCCAGATTGTGTTAACCAATATGGGTATTTTAGGGCCCAGTGGCAAAATCCATTTTTACGACACTGTATTATTCATGAGTGTGCCCTGTTATCCGAATGCCCTCATTGCAATTCACCGCTGCAATTTACCATTAATCTTCTAAATGGCCGCTGCACATCACCTTTGTGCGGCTTACGCTTAACGCATATGCCATTGAATAGTCAATTAAAATCACCTGAACAAGTCCACGATGCATACCTCATAGCTAAAGTGATAGTTGACGATAGTAATACACGAACGAGTTTCCCACCAAAGGAGATTACCTCCACATTATTAAATAGAGCGGCTGATATTCTTAATAACCCAGATAGTGCTAGAGTATTCTTAAGTGAAAGGGCTAAACGTGTACCAACAGATCTACCGTTGAACATTGAGTTTCACAAAATTGAAATTATTGTTCAGAATTTGCTATGTGAATGGGGGTCATTATCCACACTATATGAAATGTATAATAGCGAGTATATTCGTTCAAAAGCTCCCATAACTCAGCTTTGGTTTGAAGCTCAAACAGCCTCCTCTATAATTGGGGTAACGTTTAAACAAATCGCTCTTTTAGTCGAAGTTGGATTGATAAGAACTGATTCAAAAAAGGCCTTAAGAACAGATACTCGCGTTGAAATATCAGGTGTTTATACCTTTTTAGCCGAGTTCAGCCACAATAAAGATTACGTCCCCCTTTCTGAGCTACGTCGCTTTATGGCTCTTCATAATATCTGTATAACTGATGTACTGATAGCTGCTAAAAATAAAGAATTATCAATAACATACAAACCTTCATTAGACTTAATGCATTCCATACACGTTTTGCCTGAAGCATTCGATACCTTTTGTAAATTACATACTCAACTTATAAGAGATAAAACGATGTCCGTTGCAAACGTAGCTGAAGTCACCGGTATACCAAAGGTAGAACTAATGAGGTTGATTAATACCGGTAAGCTCAGGCCCGTTTACATTCATGGCAATAATTCAAAACGTATACTTAATTGTGATACTTTGAAGTTGGCGAAAACGCAAAACAAACAGCTATCACTCGACATTTAGTACTTTGTAATTTCAACTTTAATTTTTAGGCCGAGACATGTTCTCGGTCTATGCTTTATTAATAACAATACCGGCAGTTCACTAAAACTAATCGACTGAATATCAATAAGTTTAACTTTCCCTTTTTTAATAAAGGTTTAGTAACTTCATCCATAACTAAACCTAAATCAAACCAAATTTGAATTAACTCAACATTACAAATGAAGCTTCGCATATCTGCATTTTAACTTTCACTTAAATGGCTTCATTTCTCTTTATCCTAAAAATCCATTTTCTAATCGATTTACTACACTTTTACTAAGTAAATATTAGCGTATAGTGTTCGCCACTAATTTACCGAATACAGAATCTACTTAATTATGTGCTCATTAAAATCAAGTCAGAGTTCTTCAGTGGCAGAATGAGAATCTGCAAGGCAGAATGAGAACTTTTTGGCTGGATGAGAATTTGTGTTGGGGCAGTTTTTAGCTATAAATAATTCTCAATTTAAGAGGCGCAGTACCGATAAAGAACACAAGCTAAGTTATTGTTTTGAAATCTTATTACATGGCTGAGATTCTCAAGTTATATGGCGCCGATCAAAACTAGATCAGTGCCACTTAAGTCGAGAATACACGGCGCGTTGAGAACTTATTGATTTATAATGAAATATGGCACTTAAATTGAGATTTATTAACTTAATTACACTCTAAAAATAATTATGTTTTTTATTAGGTAAATTTCTTAAACAACGAGAAATCGCTTGAAAACATCTATTACAGTAAGTGATTTGAATTGATAATTTGCCTATCTGTTATACGAAAGCTAATCGGTTTACTTCGAGGTAGAGTTTATTTAGGCCGATGCTTTGCGGAGTAGCAACAGCGCATCTTTATTTTTCATTACATAAAGAACTTCTATTCTTGGTCAGTTTTAGCCGTGGATTGCATCACTCAATAATTACCGGCGGCCTGCTATGTGCCAATTGGGGACATTGTTAACGCTCGCCTAATACGCCTTGCACTGGCGGGCTTTTTGCGTTGCTTGCTAAAAGTGTGGCTGCCGGCAATGTAGGATTTAGATGCTTGTTAGCAATACATTCTGTTGCGGCTAACCTGTCACCTTGGACAAGAACATGAAAAAGCCACCCAACAAAATAATTGCAATGATGACTATAGCTGTGAGCGTCTTCGACTGAAGCATTGATTCAATTAAACCGACTTCAGTTTGCATTTTAATTAGGTCTTTTGGCTCAACATCTTCTTTAATGCGAGGGTTATTTGTTTCGTTATTCATTGGCAACTCCATATGCGAAATATTCGTGTCTTACTAACAGCTTATAACACACCAAAACGGCGTTTAATAATGTTATTGGACAAAATTAGATTTCTACTCAAAGCACTAGAATAAATTTAACTTTTCCAATGACCGCTGTTCGCTCAAAATTGCCTGTCAGGCGAAGTCTAAACCCGTTCTTTTAAACTGTAAGATCGGATATGAGCTACTACATCTGTACTAGCTCAGACTTGATCTGACAGTTACCCGTTTTTGAATTCGCCTTCAATCAAAAGCGCCTCTTCACGCCAATTTGCAAAGAGACTCTTGCGTTCGTTACTTGCTGCAATGTTCTCATTTAGTTCGTTCAACTTGTTTGTTAGCTCTATGTAGGTTGGGAAAAACTTTTGTTTGAACTCATCAGAACCAACTAACTCTAGCAATTCTATCCTTTGCTTTTTGAAATCCTCTTCCACTTTTCCAACAGCTTTAACGAACTTCTGTTCTTTTGTATATTGGTCATAGGAATCCCAAATTTCTAGAGCAATATTTGCAAATGCTAACGCCCCATTTATACCCTTTGCTAAATTTAAGGCGCCATAAGGTTTGAATTTCAGAGCTTTACTAATGTCAAAGCCTACTGTTTTAGCAACCGAAACGATACCATCTCGTGTTGCAATTACCGTCTGATTGTTAATGAAGTTACCTTTAAGGGCATGATTTATACCACTTTTACCTAGCTCTCTCACCGTCGTATTAAAATGATTTACTTCTCCATCAAAACTTGCGTTCATTTTTTCAACATTAAGCGTAATAGCCCCTATTTGTCTATCAAATTCACTTTGCAATTTTTGGTTGAGAACAATTCCTTCGGAACCAATTTCACGTTCACAAAAGTCTGCAAATGTCGCTAAGCTACACCCTTTAACTTGCATAATCAGGTCTGTGAAGTAACTTGTAATAAAGTCTCTCAAATTCGTCCTTGACACGCTAATTTGATGTTCAGTGGTTTGTAACTGGCCCTCTAATCGTTTTAGTAATCCATTTAATTTTTCAACTTCTTCTGACACTTTTTCATCTGTTTCTATTGCAACTGGCAATTGCTTGTAAAGTACATCACTTATGATGCTAGAGCGCATATCATAGTCTAGTTCTTCGACTCCTCCACATGCTTGAATTTTTTTATTAGTGGCTTCTTGTAAATTTGAAATATGTGAAAGCGCTTTGAATTCTTCAATATTACTTAACCAATAATCTATTCCTTGGTCAAAGGGGTTGGCAGCGACAGCAACTATAGATAATGCTTCTAGCTCTTCATGACTTAAGTTAATCATATCCTGAAGACGACCAGTGATATTCTCACGCTTTATTTTTAAATTAGACTGATAGTCAACCTCGTCCTCGACATCAGCAACTTCATCAAACCGGCTCAGCACGAAGATAGTTCGAGGCAATAGATTTAGCGTGCGGAACAACCATTGTAAATCTTCTTTGTGGCTTTCTTTAATGGGATTGGTTGAATTCATGACATAAAGCACCAAATGCGCTTCACTTACGTGCTTTTTAGTAATATCTTTGTATTTTTCTATGGTATTGGTATCAGCATTGATTTGTTCTTTAAACCCAAACAAACCTGGAGTGTCTATCAGTACAAAGTCACTACCCACTTCGTATACTTTCACTTCATTAGACGATTCTTCATGGCTTATCTTCATCGTCGACTTATCAAGCTTTTCCATCCAGGCTGCTGCAATGGATGTTTTACCTTCCGAGAAGCCACCAATAAGAGCAACTTTTAGTTTATCACCCTCAACCTTCTTTAAATTACTTTGCAATTTACTAAAAAATGCGGAATCAATCTCAATGCCGATTTCCTTTCCCTTTTCCAAGAACGACTTTAGCCGTTCTAGTAATTTAATCTCTTTAAAGCTATTCAGCGTGCTTTTCATTAACATTCTCCAATGTGATCAATTTGCTTCGAAAGTAATTTTAATGATTGGTTCGAGCGCTCAAGTAACTCTTTAGTTTTTACCACCTGTTGTGCTGGTGCCTTAAGTTCAGTATGAAGCTTGTAAATTGAAGCTTGCATATCGCTTTTACCTTCATCTAGACTATCTTGAAGTGCTTTTTTTAGTTTATCTTCTAAATTACGTAGATTCGTATCAGCAGCCTTTTTCTGTTCAGACATTTTGAAATCGTTATCGAAATAACCCCATATAGCTTTTCCAAAAGCAAGTACGGCAGAAAACGCAGCTGCTCCAGTTAACCATAAGCTTGTACCTGCTGTGAATGGGGCCAACGCAGCTCCTATTAAAGCACCAAAAAGTGCACCTTTTTTGAGTCCGCTATCCATATTGAGTTTTATATTGAATTCAGCGTCAAGTTTGCTTTTTCCAAGCTGATCTGCAACAGACAAAAAGTCTTCACTTAACTCACTAAAGCGTTCAAAAATTGACACTACCGAAGATTCAAATTCTTTAACAGACGTTTCAATTACATTAGGTAATTGAGCCTGAATGTCGTTAACACATTTATTAGTTTGACTTTCAAAGCTTGTTTCAAACTGCTCCTTGCTGACATCTTTATCGATTTCACTATATATATTCTTTCTGGTATTTTGTACAGTAGTTCTAATAAGATCATTTCCTTTGCCATACAGCTGAGAGTTTAAAATTGCATAACTAGCTTGCAATTGATGGCACGCACTTTCACTATTACCACTAACATCCTCCGCCACCACTTTATAAACTTTTTCAATATCATCTAAATCATGAGTAGTACGTTCTAACTCACCTTTAATCTTATTGAAATTAGCTATCTTTATTTTACTCTGGCCATTAACTAACAACTCATTTTTTAATAACTGAATGAACGCACTTAACTGTGAACGCTCTAAAAGACTTTCAGCTGAGAAATCCTCAAGAAATTTATTTCGCTTTCTTAACATATCCGAATTTGGAGCAAAATAATCGGTCGAGGCAATAAACGCAGTCAAGGCGGTCAATGGAAATGAGCCTTGGTAATTACGACCAAGCTGTTCAGCCATTTTTTTATCCATTTCAACTAAACTTGCATGCTCATCATCGGTAAGGAGCTCAGTATTCTTAAACGCAAATTTAGGATTCGTGATTTTTTTGTTAAAAATAGACCACACCTCAGTTTGTGTACCTAAATGCGTTTTTATTTTTTCTAATGTGCCTTGACGTTCTGAATCACCAGTTTGCGGCGGAGCGGCTTTATTAGTTACGTAAAAAACAGCGTGGGCACTTTGTACCGCTTTTTCAATTTCATCGACCACAAGAGCTTCCTTACCTTCTATGCCAGGCACGTCAAGTAGATTAAAATCACACTGTTCAATATCAAAGCGATAACTTAATGTTTCACGAGTATAGTCCGCTCGACCATCACCAATAATTTTACCATCTGCACAGCTATTCAGCTCAAGCTCCAAAGCAGAAACTTGTTTCGAGGTAGATTCAAGTTGCTGACTTGTAAGGCTCTTGGTTTGTTCAACTAGACCTTTGTCACGCTCCAAAGCCTTTATAGGAAGGTCAAACTTTTTTATAAAATCAGCATTCCTTTCTTTGCGTAGCGAGCGTGTCTCACTCAGCTTTTGTTGTGCATCGGCTAACTTTTCTTCCTCTGCGACATGCATATCTTCAAGTTTTGGGAGATTTGAGATAGCTGCTAAAAGCTCATGCTCTTCCGGAAGTTTTTTGAAAATATTTACTATTTTTTGCCAAAATGATGCTTGAGCTTTCTCTTGAACTATTGACCGCTGTAAGTCGGCAACTTTGTCCTTAAGGGTTGAAAGTTCGCTTTTTCGAGCTTGTACTGCTTCTGCAGCTTTTTGATGTTCAATGCAAAGTTTTTTTTCTGATACTTCAAACTCCTGCTCCAACTGACTTTCTTCTCTTTGATATTGCTTGGACAGCGAATTCAGTTGCTCATTTATCTGCTCTAAATCTTTATCTAATGTAAATAGTTTTTCTTCTATATCTGGTAATTGACAAATAGCCTGATCATAAGAATGTTTGAGTTTTCGGAATGCGTCGCGTTTTTCAAGCTTAGTAGGCTCGTTTAAAAGTATGCGCAACGTTTCAATCAGTGTAGATTTACCTGCACCTGTTTCACCATAAAATGCTATTGTAAACGTATTCCACTCCGAGTTTAGCTCAAGCTCTTCCAGTTTGTCTTTTAACTTAACTTGAAGACCAAAAATTTTATCGCATGCATCCTCTTGTGCTTTGTTGAGTGATTCATCTGATGACTCTAGGGATAAGCTAGTGACTAGCTTTAACAATTCAATATTGATTTTGTCGTAAATGTCTTTAGGGTTTTCTAGTTTGATATTCATTCTAACTCTACTAACGTCCAAGTCTCGTGAAATAAATCACCATTAAGTAACATGCTTTAGGGAAGGTGCGCTTAAGTATTCCTCTCACAGAAACTAAAAAATTATATTATTAATGTCAATGTCTTATAGCTATTTCTTTTACGTTTACTGTCTTATTCGCATCTTCACTAATGCATTGTTTGCAAGTACAAAAAACAGACTCAATTGGACTTCCCAGCTTTAACTAGACAGTTTCTAACTCAGAAAAATACGCTTCCTCAAACTTAGCAGGTGAAACACCGCCTGTGTGTGAATGGCGTTTTTTGGATTGTAGAACATTTCTATAAAATTGAATATCTCAGCTTTCGCATCTTCCCTTGTCGAATATATCTTACGCTTAACTATTCGCTTTTTAATCGTCGCAAAAAAGCTTTCAGCAACTGCATTATCGTGACAATTCCCAGCTCGACTCATTGAGGGTACAAGGTTATGTTCTTTCATAAAGGCTAAGTAATCAGCGCTACCATACTGGCTTCCTTGATCACCATGTACCATTACGTCAGCTTTGGGTTGGCGCTGATAAACTGCCATGAGCAATGCTTTAATTACTAAGTGCTTGTCCATGTTTTTATCCATCGACCAGCCTACGATGCGCCTAGAGAATAAATCCATGACAGTTGCTACATACAAGAAGCCTTCATAGGTTCTCACATAAGTAATATCACTTACCCAAGTTTGATTCGGCGCAGGAGGATTAAACTGACGAGCTAGCAAGTTATCTGCAATGCGCGATGTTTTACCGCCTTTAATATGGCGACGTTTATACCCTATTTGCGCTTTGAGTTTATGTTGGCGCATGCTCTTAGCGACACGATTAACACTACATTGCTCACCAGCTTCACGTAAATCTGCGTGTATCCAAGGACTACCGTAAGTGCCACCACTGGCAACGTAAAACTCTCTAATAAGCTTAAGCAAACGATTATCTTCGATTGCTCTGTCACTCAATGGCTTCTTTAACCACGCATAAAAGCCACTGCGGTGTAGCTTAAATAGTTTACACATCGCAACAATAGAAAACTCATTTTGATGCTCACGAATAAAAGCGTACTTTACTCGGGGTTGCTGGCAAAGTACCTTGCGGCCTTTTTTAGAATGTCGCGTTCCTCCGTGATACGTTTTAGCTCGGCCTCAAGTTTGGCGATCCTTAGTTGTTCATCTGATGATTTGGCTTGTTTGGGTTTCTCTGATAACTGGCTTCGCCAGTGATATAACGTTTTGGTACAAATATCTAATCGTTCTGATACTTCAGCAACTGAATAACCACGTTCAGTTATTTGTTTAACTGCTTTTATTTTAAATTCTTGGGTATACCGTTTGCCTTTGCTCATAAAACACCTCTAATTAGAAGTTACAATGTAACTCATTGGGTGTCTAGCAAACTATGGGAAGTCCAGTGATAATTTTGCTAGTTGTCTAAACCCATGTGCTAATAATTAAAGCATGAGCAAACCTTGATACAGTTCAAATGCTATTTAGTAATTGAGCAGGACGCTTTCAAGAAAGCAGGCAAATAAGCGGCTAGAGTTAAATAAGCGTTATTATAGAAATAACTATATTTAAGTACTTTTAAATTTCACTTGCTGTGATTGTACTAACAGTAGGCTTCATCAAAATTTGTTGTTTATAACCGTAACCTAAAGCCGTAAAGGTAGCGCTTACTCGCATTTAAGCCACAAACATACAAGCCTAATATTCTTAATATTACGCAGGTGGCTTTTTTAATACTTATAAAAGGCTAATCAGTAATAGCGCTATTAAGCAGTGCAGTAACAACCACTGGTTTTATTAAGTAAAAGTTCGCTGTTAAATCCAGCTACAAGATTATTTATAACCGTTTCAACAAAACCACTGCCCTGCGCGCAGCCGAGCCCTTGAGAAAGTGGGCCGGCATAAACAAAGTCACCTTTATCGTTAATCACCACGGCAGCCGGTGTAGCAGGGAGCAGTATTTGTAAAGAGGCTGTTTGCTCAATATTGATAAGCGTAATATTTTGCGATTTAGAAAACGCAGCCAACTGTTTTAAATGAGGCTGGGCTTGCTTGGTGCAGCCACAGTCAGGGTCTGTAACGATAATCAACGAATTATGCTTTGCAGCTGTAAACCCTATGTGTTGTTTAAATTTAGTAAACCACCCTGGTTGTTCAAGTACGCCATAACTGTCAAAAACGCGCAACTGATTATATTGATAATAAACTAAACCAGAAACCGTCAATACTAACCACAGAGCAATCACTGCACTCATTTTAATGGATGAATTACTTAAATTTAGCAATGCTTTGCTCTAATACCGAAATACTTACGTCGATCATTTGTACTTTAGCGGTGAGTTTTTCTACCACTTTGGTATCTTGATATTGGCTTTGCTGCATTTGTTCTGTGCTTGAGGCTATTTGTTTTGTGTTTACAGCTTGCTCAGCAACAACTTGCGCTACAGAGTGAGTACTTTGGCTGACGGCTTTTATTTGCTCACTCATGGCGCTTATGTTTTCTTTCATGGTGGTGCTGATATGCGTTAAATCAACAACAAAATCGACACACTGGCTCATAGATTGGGTTGACGTTTTACTGTTTGTAACTAAATCTTTTAATGTTAAAGCAATTTTATCTGTCGTAGCTTTACTGCTTGTAGCAAGCGTTCTGACTTCATCGGCTACAACTGCAAACCCGCGGCCATGCTCACCCGCTCTTGCGGCTTCAATGGCTGCGTTAAGCGCAAGTAAGTTAGTTTGCTCTGCAATGCCTGATATTTCATTCAACAACCCTGATATTACATCGCCAGCGGCCACTAAATGATTTATTTGCTCTTCTGTATGATTAAGTAAATTAAGTAGCTCCGTGCTTTTAGTGTCTGTTTGCATAACGTCATTTAAGGCGCTATTTGCAGCTTGAGTAATGTTATCTACCTGCTGCTTTAACACTTCGCTTTCATGCTCAACTAAGCTAAAACCCTGTGCAACTTGAGCACCAGAGTCAGCTATATCATTAGTTTGTTGCTTTCTTTGCTCTGCCCCGCTTGCTAGCTCATCGTGTACGTTTATTAATTGCTGCGAATTCTGCTGCAGTGAAAGAGACTGCGTTTGCACTTGTCTAATTACATCTGATAAATAACCCAATAAAGTATTAAAGCCCGCTACTGCATTGCTTTTTTTGTCATCGGCTCTAAGCGAAAGCTGTATATGCTCAGGGTCTTGCATAATGGCTTCGGTCGCTTTGGTTAAAGACACGCCAGCTCTGCGCTCTTGTTGTAGTGTTTTAGCAATATAGCCTGCTACAAACACTTCTACTATTGCATAGCCGGCATGTATAAGCACCGTAGTAAACGCCAGTCTGTCAGGGTCAAATACATAAAAACCGGTATTTTGTGTTTGTAAAAAGTAAAAGCTTAAATGATGAACGGCCACAAAAATAATGGCCGTAATAAACACCTGCCATTGCACAAACATAATCAACATGGCCATTAAGATAAAAATTTCGAAATGCACTTCTATAAGGCCATATGTTTGCTGGATGTGTAAAAATGAAAACATCATTGCTGCTGCGGCAACAACATGACCTGTGATTGGGTTATTTTGCTGAGTTTTGAGTAACCATATAGGCATTAAACTTAAAGGTAGACCGACTATAAATGATTGTGTAAGTGTCCCGAAATATAAACCTATTGCTACAGATTCTAAAAATAAAAAGCAAAATATTATAATAAATAAACGATTTACACTACTCATGGACACCTTAAATTAATACAAAACAACTAGAAAAACATTATACGCGTAAAATAAACATTTAGACCACTTTAATTAACATATTTTAAGTTACTATTACTTTATTAGTGGTAAAACAATCTTGAATTCAGGTAATGCTGCGTTTTTTGTCCACTGAAAAATGATACTTTCTACGCTTGTAATTATTGCCCCTGCCTGTTGTAACTGCTCTAGAGCTAGCGATTTATGCATCGTATTACGTGAGCCCACAGCATCTGCAGCTACATGCACCTCAAACCCTTGTGCTATTAAATCTAAGCAGGTTTGTAACACACATACATGCGCCTCCGTGCCTATTACTATAATTTGTGAACGCGTAAGTTTTGTAAACACAGCATTAAACGCAGGCTCATTACACGCACTAAAATGTGTTTTTTCAACAGTCTGTGCGTTTATAAGGGTGTTTTTTAAAAGGCTGTTTGTACCACCAAGCCCTTGAGGATATTGCTCAGTCACTATGCTAGGAATTTTAAAAAGGCCGCTTACTTTGGCAATTTTTATTGCCCACCCTAGTAAATCAGAAAATTCGCTAATAGCAGGAGATAGCTTATCTTGAATATCTATCACTAATAACACGCTGTTATCTGCAGACAAATTTTTGTGACTAACCATAATACCCCGTTTTTAAGTAAAATATAATTAGTAAGCGTAGCTTAAATGATTATAAATAACTAAATTAGTGCTTTAATTTAGTTGTTATAAGTTGTAATCCACATTTTAAAAAATGTGCTATATTAACTTTTATATGTATATCCCTGCCCTAGAGCGAGTTTATTAGTGCGATTGAGTATTTTGTTTTTTCTCTTCACCACTGTATGTTTTCTTTGTATTACTAGCGTATCGGCCTCCACAAATTATGCTCAACAACTACAACGAATATCTACCGCTGAAGGTTTATCCCAAAATTACGTAACTAAAATTTTGCAAGATGATTTAGGTTATATTTGGATAGCTACAGCGCAAGGGCTTAATCGATTTGACGGCTACACGGTAACCCCTTTTGATGGCGGATCTACCCTTAACGAAAACTTCATCACTACACTATTTAAAACGCATGCAGGCAATATAATTGTTTCTACTGAGCTTGCCGGTGCCTATTTAGTTAACCCAAAAACGTTAACTACTCGTAATATATTTTCGGGCAATCTTGCAGGTAATACAGCTAGTTTCGCTTCTATTGAAGCGATAGCCCAGAACCAAGATACCTTTTACCTTGCCATTTTAAACAACGTGTATTCACTTAACTCTAAAACAAATTCACTTACTTTAGAGTTTACTATAGGCAATGAAAACAGCGTGGTGCGCGCGTTAAAATATTACAAAAATACGCTATTTATAGGCACACAAACGGGTTTATTTAGCTACGACCTAAAAACAGAGTCATTAACCCCTCTTAATTTACATACTCCCGATAAACAAACAGTCGATAACAGTAATGTTAAATTTTTATCTGTAGACCCCGCGCTAGGATTATTAGTAGGCACCGTTGAGGGCATGTACGCGTTAAGTTTAAATAGCTCAGCAGGAGCAGCTGCAGATAAAAGCACTAAAAGCGTGATTGCTGATTACAATATTTGGGATTACAGCAATACACCCTATGGCGAATTTATTGCCACAGAGCATGGCTTGTTCGAATTTAACCGAGAAAAGGGCACCACTGAGTTAATTCTTAGCTTTGATCAAAGTAAATTTAATATTACCGAAAATACTATTAACGATTTAATGGTCGACTCAAGTGGCGTGTTTTGGCTGGCGTCGCGCACTCAAGGCGTGCTTACTTGGTCAATAAACACACGGCGCTTTAACAAAATCACCCTACCCGAAAACAACTATATAAACAGTATTTACCAAGACGATGATTTATCTATGTGGTACGGCACCGATAATGGCCTTGCTCATGTAAATGCTAAAAACAAAACAACCTACTACCTAACCTCGCAAGACCCTAAAGCGGTTTATGGTGAATACGCTATTTTTGCAATTAATAAAGCGCATTTAGAATCCACTTCACGGTATTTATGGCTAACGGGGTACTACAGTTTAATTTTATTTGACAAAGAAACAGGCACTGCCGTTGCCAAAAAAGATTTAAATAACGCAATGTCTGAAGGTGCGGTTATTTATGGTTTGTCTGAGGTAGCCCCCGACACATTCGCTTTTTATAATGATCACAGTTTTTATGTGTACAATGGCAAAACAGGCTTAACGCGCGAAATTAACGGGTTAAAACAACATGTAAACCCTTTAGAGGCCTATACCTTTCATCGACCTTTTGATGATTACCCAAATGAATTTGTATTAAGTACAACTACCCACTTTTACCGGTTTAACGAACAAACAAACACCCTTACCGCTATTTATAAAACCAGTAAAAAAGACAGCCAAAATTACCACACAGTCGAAAACTGGTTAGCTGACAAAAACAATATTTTATGGTTAGCAACAACCAGCGAAGGCCTAGTGGGTATTGATGCGCAGAGCTTTGAAAAAAAGCACCACTTTAACGTAAGTAACGCCTTAAAAACGCAGTCTATTTATTCACTTATTAGCGATGAGTATGGTTATTTATGGTTTAGCAGTAAAAATGGTTTGTACCGCTTAAATACCGATACGTTAAGACTGCGAGTTTTTACAGTAAAAGATGGTTTATCGGTTAATTTATTTAGTACTTTAGGGGCAATTACGCTTAAAAATAACACTGTAATGTTTGGCAGCAGTTATGGTGCAATTTCGTTTAACCCCGCTGAGTTTTTACAGCAAAGCACGCAAACAGCAACCTCAATAACCGATATTACTTTAATGTCTCGCGATTTAGACTATCAGCCAAATCAGTTTGCCACCTCTGCATTGCAATTAACACATGAAGATATGGGTTTGGAGGTCAGCTTTTCTAATTTTGATTTTCAAAATAGCGCGGAAACACGTTACAAAATTACGCTTCAAGGGCCTACTTCGCTAGAGTATGATGATTTAAAAGCAAACAAAATATTTTTTACAAAGCTCCCACCAGGAAATTATCAATTAAAGGCCAGCGCGTATAATTTTAATAGTGCGACCGAGTCAAAGCCGGCGCTGTTAAATTTTAATGTGGCATACGCGCCGTGGAAGTCTCCTTATGCATATGCAGCTTATATTTTAATTATTATAACTGTGCTGTGTTTACTGTTTTGGCAATACAGAAGCAGACAGCTAGCCATAGCTAATGCGCAAAAAGCGACAATACATTCGCAAAAACAAACGGAGCTTGCGCTCAGTAACAATAAAAGTGGCATTTGGGATTACCATTACAACGACGATTCGGTAAATACAAACCGAGGAAGTGAGCTTGGGTATACTAATTTGCCCAACCGTATTCCGCTAAAACATTATTTAGCTTTAATTCACCCTGAAGACAAACCTCGTGTTATTTCGCACTGGTTAAATTTTACCAAACAAAAAAAGCATGAGCATTGGCAAGCAACCTACCGGTTAAAGCATAAGCTTGGCCATTGGTTGTGGTATCAAGATTTAGGGCAAATTATTTATGACGAACACACAAATAAACCGGTATCTGTATCTGGCATATATACCAACATAACTGAGCAACGTGCCAATGAGCAGCAAGCCAACATTTTAGGTGAGGCGTTTGGGCAAATAAACGACTGGCTGCTTATTTTAGATAATAACTTGGTGCCGGTTTCTGCAAATAACAGTTTTATAAAAACGTTTTCGCAAACTCATAAACATCCGCTTAGCTTAAAAGTGTTTGTTAATGCGATAGGTAAAGCGCAATGTAAAAGCTATGCCAGCACATTAAAAAGCTTAACAGCAAAACAAAATTGGCGAACTGATGCCGTTATTAAAACTGCAACTAACCCGCACCACCCCATACATATAAGTGCCACTGCAATCGCTAAAGATACACATAGCATAAGTTACTATGTGATTGTTATTTCGGATTTAACCGAGCAAA
Source organism: Pseudoalteromonas sp. 2CM28B (assembly GCF_023161935.1). NCBI lineage: Bacteria > Pseudomonadati > Pseudomonadota > Gammaproteobacteria > Alteromonadales > Pseudoalteromonadaceae > Pseudoalteromonas > Pseudoalteromonas sp. 2CM28B. Next base: position 32,062 of record NZ_JALNTH010000039.1, on the reverse strand, counting down.
AAAAGGCAGAAGACGAGCTGCGTTATTTAGCCAATTTCGATCCCCTTACACAATTGCCTAACCGCAGTTTAATGCATCAAAAAATTGGTAAATCGATTAAAAAAGCTCACCAACAGCTCACTCAAAGCGCTTTACTATTTATAGATTTAGACAAATTTAAACCGGTAAACGACACATTTGGCCACGCAGTGGGAGATCAACTGCTGTGTAATATTACCCAAAGAGTGAGCGCTATGTTGCCAAGTAATGCCACACTTGGCCGCCAAAGCGGTGACGAATTTTTAGTGCTTATTGATAACGTAGAAGACATAGCCGCACTTAATAACATAGTCAAAAGTATCAGCTCAGAACTTGCCAATAAGGTCATTATCGAAGATTTTTCTATTAATATATCAGCCAGTATTGGCGTGGCTTTATACCCATTTGATGCCAGCTCGACCGATTTACTGATCAGAAACGCCGATGTAGCCATGATGCATGCAAAGCAAGCTGGCCGAAACGGGTTTAAGTTTTTTAACGACTCGATGAACGAGCAAATAAAACAAAAGCTCATCCTCGAAAACGATTTAAAAGACGCCGCGAAAGATAATCTATTATTTAATCACTACCAACCCATAATAGACACGCACGCACAAACAATAAATGGGGTTGAATTACTTATGCGCTGGGAAAATAACGGCCAATTTGTCTCGCCGGCATTATTTATCCCTATTGCTGAAGAAACAGGCCTGATAGAAGCATTAACTGAGCAAGCTTTAGAGCGCGCGCTAACTGAGCTAGCCCCTACATTGGCCAGCAACCCATTGTTTTATATTTCACTTAACTTGTCGCCAAAGCACATTTTAAGGACGAATATAGCAACCAAGCTGACCAATATATTAAAACAGCATCAAATGAGCCCAGTACAACTGCGCCTAGAAATAACAGAAAACATACTGCTAGAAGACAAGCAAAAAGCCGCAAAGCAACTACAAAAGTTAAAATCGGCTGGTTTTAAGCTGTTACTCGATGATTTTGGCACCGGCTACTCATCACTTACTTATTTGAGCCAGTTCCCTATTGATGTCATTAAAATAGATCAAAGCTTTGTTAACAGCATTGGGGTTGATAAAAGTGATGAGTCGATCATCAAAACTATTTACACTTTGGCTCAAAACTTAGAGCTTTATTGCATAGCCGAAGGCGTTGAAACTAAGCAACAAAAAGCCTTTTTAGAAGGGTTAGGTTGTCATGTTTTACAAGGTTATTATTTTGCAAAACCAATGCGTGCAGAGCAATTACAAAACCCCGAAACACATGAGCATATTCACACTTTAATAAAAAGTTAGCTATGAATATGCTGGCATTCGTGGCTTTCAATTTGCAGTACGCTGCTTTTAACATTAAAACGCGCAGCGAGGAGTTTTTCTATTTTTAAGCGGCAGGCTTCATCGTGCTTTTCAATTGTACAATGCTCTTTTAACACCACGTGAGCGCCGACAATAATATCGCTGTCTTTGCGCGACACCGTCACATTATGTACGTTATGCACATGCTCTAAATCGGTAATTGACTGCTCAATATCCTTCACTTTAGGCAACTTAGCGTTATTAAAGAACAGCCCTTTAATACAGCTCGTGATCACTTTACCGCCGGTAAATAATACAAACGAGGCAATTAGCATGCTCGATAAAATATCAATAATGCTCCAGCCCGTAAAATAAATAAGTACGCCTGCTATAAACGTAGAAATGGTCGATATAATGTCAAAAAACGAATGCAAAAATACAGCGTACACATTAATGCTTGCTTTGCGGCCTTTATAAAGTACCCACGCTGCAGCACCATGAAATAAAAACCCTACAGAGGCAATACTCGACATTAAAAAGCTGTTTATTGCTAAATCATGGCCATCGTTATGATGGGAAATTCTCTCTACACCTTCATATAAAATTACGGAGCTTATTGCCAAATACAGTAAACCATTAATTAAACCACCAATGAGCTCAGCGCGTTGATAGCCATCGTTATAGGTTTTAGCAAAATGAATTGCTAAGCTTGAGGCAATAAGGGCAATAAATAGCGAGCTATTATGCACAAATAAATGCCCTGCATCGGCAAGTACAGCAAGCGAATTAGCGTAATAAGCGCCAATTACCTGAATTATCATAAATGAACATGTTATCGCTAAAGCGATAAGTAACCGACGACGAGACGCCTGGTGTGTAGTGATTTCTGTCATGAAATGCTTGAAAAACCTATACTTAAAATGCAAATAAGCCGTCAGGTGGCTTAGAGTAGAAAAGGGTAATGATATACAGTAGCAATTGTAATACGAAGCCCTCTTAAACGCACTAAAAACTTAGCAAAATAGCTAAAGTTGTACTAAATAACATAGTAGGAACAATTAAATTGTATGTAAAATCAACTGGAGCAATGAGTGGGCTTAAAACCAATCGAAGATATGTGGAGTACTATAAAGCTTATTCCGTTTGCCGTTGTACTTTATGATGCTAAAACACAAGCCTACAAAGCAAACACTCAAGCGCAGAGTATATTTGATTTACCCTCACAGCCAACATTAAAAGATGCAGACTTTAAGCACCTCACGCTAAGTAGTCCAGAAAGTAAAAAACAATTTACTGTTGCGAAATTGTTTGAAAAATACTTAGTTATAAATACTAACTGCCACGTATTTTTACAAAAACAAACGCACGGCCTATTACTAAACGCCAAACTTGCCTCGCTAAATAGTCACTTATACATTGCTACGTTTGAGATAATTGAACACAACGAAGATGCGCAATATAACTTTGATAAAATTATTTCAAAAATTTCTACCGACTTAATAGATATTCAAATTGACGATATTGATACTCATATAGAGTTTGCGCTTAAAGCCATTGGCACTGTATGCCATGCCGATAGGAGCTACTTATTTAAATTTTCTGACGATGGTAAGTCAATGCGTAACACCCATGAGTGGGTTAACCAGGGGATTCAGCCATTTAAAGATCAACTACAGCACATACCAAAAAACTCACTCCCCTACTTTGCTAATTTAATGGGCACCACACACTTATTTAAAGTAAATGATGTTGCCAGCCTCCCAGCAAAAGCGGCTAAAGAAAAACAAGAACTTGAGCGTGAAGGTATTCAATCGGTACTGTGTATTGGCCTTCGCTACGATAAGGAGCTAGTAGGCTTTATTGGTTGTGATTGTGTAAAGCAAAAACGTGAGTGGACAGACTTAGACTTAATTAGGTTAAAACTAGTAGGTGAAATAATCGCTAATGCGTTTAAAAACTTAAACTACAAGCAAGAGCTTCAGCATATTCAACAACAGCTAATTACCGCAAATCAAAAGCTTAACCACCTTGTAAATACTGACAGCCTCACCACAATTGCAAATAGACGTTGTTTTGACAAAGCACTAGAGAGCGAAATTAAACGCTGCGCACGTGCAAAGCAGCCCGTTAGCTTAATTATGTGCGATATAGATTTTTTTAAAAATTACAACGACAGCTACGGCCATCAACAAGGCGATGAAGCCTTAGTCAAGGTGGCAGCAGCGCTTAAGTCGCGATGCCGACGCGAAAGCGATTTAGCCGCGCGCTATGGCGGTGAAGAATTTGCCGTCATTTTACCGGCAACTAATGAGCAAGACTGCCAACAATTTACCCGCTTAATTCAACAAGCAATTAAAGCGGCAGGCATAAAACACAATAATTCTACCGTAAGTGAGTACTTAACATTAAGTATCGGTTTTTATTCAGCCACGCCTGATAAAAATAGCACGCCACAGTGCTTTATAAGCAAAGCCGATCAAGCACTCTATACCGCAAAAGAAACAGGCCGTAATAAGGTATGCCAATTTAAACCCACTCACTAAAAGCTTGTTTTTGTGGTGCATAAATTCAAGTAGTGATAATCTATACACGCTGAAATTATAAACAATACAACAACTCAGCAACTCCACTCTCATAAGGAATTTTTAAATGGATCCAATCAATCAAATACTAAATATGGTATTTACTGTTGAAGCATTTTTACTTGTTTTTGTAATTGTACTTCTAAAAAGTAGTGTTAAGTTTGTACCTCAAAACCGAGCATGGTTAATAGAGCGCTTTGGAAAATACCAATCAACTAAAGAAGCCGGCCTCAATTTTATTGTGCCATTTATAGACCGCATTGCTGCAGACCGTAGTTTGAAAGAACAAGCTCAAGATGTTCCTTCACAGTCAGCCATCACAAAAGATAATATCTCTCTAATTGTTGACGGTGTATTGTACTTTCGAGTACTTGACCCTTACAAAGCAACATACGGCGTGGATGACTATGTATTTGCTGTTACTCAATTATCGCAAACAACTATGCGTTCAGAGTTAGGTAAAATGGAACTAGATAAAACATTTGAAGAACGTGACTTATTAAATACCAACATTGTGGCAGCTATTAACCAAGCAGCTGAGCCATGGGGTATACAGGTTTTACGCTATGAAATAAAAGATATTGTGCCGCCTCAATCAGTTATGGAAGCAATGGAAGCACAAATGAAAGCTGAGCGTGTAAAACGCGCGCAAATATTAGAATCCGAAGGTGACAGACAAGCAAATATTAATGTTGCAGAGGGTAAAAAGCAGGCGCAGGTACTTGCCGCAGAAGCAGAAAAAGCAGAACAAATACTCAGAGCAGAAGGTGAAGCAAAAGCCATTATTGCGGTAGCTGAAGCACAAGCAGATGCTCTGCGTGAAGTAGGTGCAGCAGCAGATACAGAACAAGGACAAAAAGCTATCCAATTAGACCTTGCAACTAAGGCTATCGCTGCAAAAGAGGCCATAGCTAAAGAGTCATCGGTCGTTTTACTTCCCGATAACGCCACCGATGCTAGCTCGCTCGTAGCGCAAGGTATGTCTATTATCAATACATTAAATAAAACGCAAAAGCTGCAATAAAGCCTATTAGCTTAATTTAGGAGAATATATGGACCTAATTTCGCAAAACTTACCACAAGCTTTAATGGTTATAGGTATTATTGCATTAATAATAGAAGTCACCGTTTTAGGGCTATCTACTATTATTCTGCTTTTCTTGGGGTTGTCTTTGCTTACTTCTGGGCTATTAATGGTTGCAGGAGTACTACCCGAAACTATTACAGCGGCACTTTGGAGCAATACCATCATTACCGCTGTTTTGGCACTACTTTTATGGAAACCCATGAAACGTATGCAAGAAAATGTAGATTCTAAGCAAATAAATAGCGATTTCGCCGATCTTACTTTTGTATTAGCAAAAGATGTTTCAGATAAAGAAATAACAACACATCAATATTCTGGCATAAGCTGGCAACTCAAAAGTACACAACCCATTAGTGCTGGCACCAAAGTAATAGTGGTTAAAAAAGAGGTAGGTGTTATGTGGGTTGCCCCTGCCCCGTAACGTTTTATATTATTACGGGCGGCTCTAGCTGCCCGCTTTTTATACCTGATATTTTAAATACATTACCTTGTAATGACTGGTTAGTTTTTACATTACTGTCATCTGCAGAAGTTATAAATAGCCACTGTGCGTTGTTGCCACCAAACGCAACGCTTGTAGGTTTTGTTGCTGCAAGCGACAGTGTGTTTAAAACCTCCCCATCTGGCGATAAACACATAACGCAGCCCATATCCCATACCGCAAGCCATAAGTTGCCAAGGGCATCAATCACACAGCCATCTGGGTCTACTTGGGTATTTTTAAATTGATAAAAAACTTGGGCGGGTAATATAGGCTCACCGCTATCTGGGTTTACATTTAAAGTAAAAATACAGCTGGCTTTTGAGTCGCAGTAATAAGCACGTGAGCGCGCTTTATCAAAACATAACCCGTTGGGAATGGTTAAACCTTGCACCACGCAATTAAGCGAATTTTGATAAAAACGGTAAATCTTACCTTCGCCTGAGCGGGCGTTTGTATCCATAGTGCTTAGCCAAAAACCACCCCAAGGGTCTGCCCGACCATCGTTAGAGCGCCGTGTGGACTGGGTATTTTCTAAAAATGTGAGCGTTTGGCGCACCCCAGAAGCTATATGGTATTTATAAATACCCGTACTGGTGCCAATAATAAGGTGTGCTTTATCAAGCCACGCTAAAGCCGAAACCGTATCTTGCATTTCAACTTGTGTTAGTGAGTCAGGCTTTGTTAAACACTTACTTAGCAGGAGATTTTTTTCTATATCTACCCAAAATAGCGTTTCAAGCAAAGGGTGCCAAAGCGGGCTTTCACCTAACTTATTTTGCAAATTACTAAATACGGTCACACTTGAGTCAGTCATAAATAACGATTCTTTAATATTAACAAAGCCTTGTATTAATAAATACTTTATCAGAAATACCCAACACTTACGATTAAACAAAACATATTAGCAACTAAATGCTTTTGCTAAGCCAAACAGTGCACTAATACCAAATAGCTTAATTAAGTGATTTAGTTTTAAATACTAAACCATGCTGATTACAGGATAAAAGCTTCTTTATTGCTCTGTTTATATCAAAATTTTTAGCGCCGTTAGCGCTAAGTTTAATCCCTTAAGTGAATTAAGTAATGTGGCAAATGGGTATAATTATTTCAGCATTTTATCGCGCTTTACTTGGTTAGTTGGTAATATCATCAAAAGGGAGGTAATAGTATGATTAATAATAACAATAAACATTCTTTAGTGGTTGAGGGAGGTGCAATGCGCGGTATTTTTGCCGCCGGCGTGTTGGATGAGTTTTTAGCGCAGCGCTATCAACCTTTTACTAATTACTTTGGGGTTTCTGCTGGCGCTACCAATATAGCCGCTTATTTATGCCAACAACCTAAACGAAACTACCATGTTATTACCGATTTTTCGTGTCGGCCTGAATTTATTAACTTAGCGCGCTTTATCAAAGGCGGCCACTTATTTGATTTAGATTGGCTGTGGCAAGCAACCATTAAAGAAATCCCCCTCAATACAGAAGCCTTTGCAAAGGCAGCTCACGAATTTTATATCGTCTCTACAGCTATCACCACAGGGCAGCCCCATTACCTTAAAGCAAGTAGTGATGCGATGGTAGAGCAACTTAAGGCATCGTGCGCGATTCCAATTGCGTATCGTAACTACCCTATAATTAATGATATTGCGATGACCGATGGCGGCGTAGCAGACTCTATTCCCGTAATAAAAGCATACGAAATGGGTGCTCAAGAAATAACCGTGGTGCTTTCTCAGCCACTAGGCTATAGAAAAAAGCCAAGTAAATCTCAGTGGTTAACCAAAAAACTTTATAAAAACTACCCTGCTTTAATAAATAGCTCGATTAACAGAGCGCATGTTTATAACAGCAGCATAGATTTTATTAATAACCCGCCTGAAGATTGCAAAATCAATATTATTGCTCCACCGCCCCAATTTAGAGTGGGTCGTACAACCAAAAATGTTAAACGCCTTAACGATGGGTACAAAATGGGAATTGATACAGCCAAAGCCTTTTTAAGCTAAGTGTGTTGTTTCCCTTTAGATAGCGCAACCAGTATGCCCATTACAGTAAACGCTACAATGGTGCATACAATGCCCGCTAGCACAGCGTAAACATGTATAAAAAACGCTAAGGCAATAGCTATTAAAGCCCAACAATACAGCCACTTATAGGCTACTTTGAAGTGCTTACTTCTCATTAATAATAAAGCGGCCAGTAAACACGCTAGCGCAATAACTATCATAACGGTGCTCATGCTGCTTTTACCTCTGCAATTGCTATGGCATCAGGTTTTGTTTTTAAGTATCCCCATAAAAACGCCAGTCCAACAATTAAAAAGCTAATATCTGTAAATGCCACTAGGGTACTGTTTGCGTTAATAATATTATTAACGCCCAATACACTATTAAGTGGTAAAACACTTATTAAGAATAAGGCGCAAAGCAACAAGGTTGCTCTAAAGTAGTTTTTATAGTTTTGCCAAAATGCTGCAATTACTAGCCATACTAACCACGCGTAAAAAAATACCGGCCCAAAGTAAGCATTGTGCTCAGCGCCAGCCACGGCATAGTTTAAAAGTACTTGCACAGGGAATAACACACAACAAGCAAGCACTAAACCACCGCAACTGCCTATAATAAAGCGGTTCCACCTTGCATATGCGCCAGCGCTAAGCGTTGGTGTGCTGCCTCTGGTACGCTTTGCTAACCACATCATCACGCCAGAAAGTGGCATTAAGGCACATGCTAAGCCAAGCATTACCCAAAGTAACTTCACAAATAAACCTGCAAAATTACCAAAATGGAGTGGGAAGAGTATTTCAATAATTTTAATTGATACCCCTGCAATATCGCCAAAACTACTCATAGAAGTGATGTACTCCCCTTGCCCATTGTAATGCAATAACTGAGAAGCCACGGCTTCGCCTCCTAAAAGGCGTAAATACACTTGTGCGTTAGCATCGTTATGCGCCATTACCGTGGCATCTAAAATAACTGCATGTGGGTAGCGTTGTTGCGCATCACTTAAAATAGCGGTTATGTTAGTCGGCTGATTTACATGACTAATTATTGGCTCAGGAATAGCTGTAAAAGTTTCTATCAACTTATCTTGGTCTCCTCCAAAGCTAACAAAAGCTGCTGCAGGTAGTAAAATTACGGTTGCGAGCCCTAAAAATGCGCCACTAAAGCCAATTACAATATTAAAAATACTGCCCCAAATGCCCATTACTTTGTGGCCGTCACTTATGGTTACATCAAAGCCTTTAAGCCACCTAAAGGTGAACAGCTCTTTAATTAATTTACGATGTATAAATAAGCCAGTTACTGTACTTACTAATAATGTTAAACCTAAAAACCCAGTTAAAATAAGCCCTATAGGTCGCCCTAAATGTAAGTCAGCGTGAAACTCACCAATGTAGCTGGCTGCATCTGTTTTTCTATTGGCATAATATTGCTTACTAGGGCCATAGTAGGTATTTACCAACGCTAAGCTGACTGGGTCAAATTCAAATGCCCGAAGTACTTCTTGCTGGTAATTTTCATCACCATGGTGCGATTCAAATACTAAAGCCAGTAAATGAAAATTATGCCCTGTTGGCATAAACACATGAATATTTTCACCAAACTCTTTGGGCACTTGAGCGTGGTATGTGTTAACTAATATGCTTATTTCGCTATCAGGAATATGTTGAGTTTGCTGCAGTGATTGGTTGGCCCAAATTTTTAGCTCAGGCCTGGCAAGTACTGCTAACGCGCCGGTAAATGCCACAACAAACAATAAAACGGCGGTTACTACGCCCACCCAACTATGTAATAAAAATAGCTTTTTTAAAGTAATTGATTTCATCCTTGCCCCTGCATTAATGCAAAATAACTTAAAATTCCATGCACTAAACACAAAGTGATCATGAGTAAAAGTGGCTGCCATGCTTTTTCGCTAATGTAGGCATATATAAAAAGCCCAACCCAAATAATTGGAAACAGTAAAATAGGCAGTAAAATTTGTTCACTCATTTGTAAGGGCAAGTAGGTAGTCATCCCGGTGATCATCACCGTAGCGGTTACCAATGCCAATACGCACGCCATTAAATGGCGACGCTTTGTAGCGCTAAAGGTTTTTTTATTATTCATTTTTAGCTCATTTAATAAATAGCAGGCGCGCACATCTGTACATGCAAATAACAACTATTTGCATTATATTGCGCATTTGTGAATTTATGCAACATATTATCGTTACTTAATAAGCTAACAAGCTCCTTTTTATTCGCACAATCAATGCCTGTTTATTTATAAAATTACATTTTTTGAGCATACTTGGTATTTAGGTAGGCAAATATGATGAGCTAAAACTGTTTTTAAATAATCCCAAAAACAACTGCGTTATCATACTGATCAGTGCTTAACTGCTTAGCCCATTAAAATAACGACTAAACAGGCAAATTTTTAACTTTAACAGTCAACAAACTCTATAATTATTGTTATTTTGTTAAGGCATATGCAAAAAGCTAATTGTCCCTAGGCAGGCTCTTTTTGCAGCTGTTAAACAAATCACTATACATTGATAAAATGAGAAAAATTTATGAGCGATAAAATCAATCCAGACGCGTTACACGCACTAAAAATTGCATTTACTTACATGCCGCAAGCAATTGAAGTAACAAAGTACGAATATGGCGAGCGCTATCAAACGGTGCTTGATCATATTGAAGCCGTGCGCGAAGTGTTGCTTATAAACGATGTAGACCCAGAAGAAGTAGGCGGCGACATAAACCCAGAATACACGCCTAATTCTACCTATTAATGAGAAAAGTTTGCTAATTGAGCAAAACAATTAAGTTCGCGTGTTGATAGCCTAACACCCATTACTCAATATATTGCTCAACGGTTTACGCCTGTTGGTATAAACTGTTAAAAACATATAAATAAATGTGCCTATCTGCCGATACGCATAACGATATAAAATACAATTAAGGTAATTGCGGTGAACTTTTTAAGGCGTTTTCACGATATAGTCTCAGACCAAACTCTGGATTTTAATTCTAAAATTAAAAACCTACTCGCGTTTGGCCTAGAAGTGTTCAGCCTTGATGTAGCAATAATTAGTAAAATTGATGCTAATACGTACACAGTATTACATGCTCTAACACCCGATAACGCCTTATTACCCGGTACACAATTTGAGCTAGATGGCACCTATTGCGTCCATACGTTATCTGCGGGCTCGGCGCTATCGTTTCATAAAGCCTCACAAAGTACGATTGCAACTCACCCTTGTTACATAAATTTTCAACTTGAGTCCTACATTGGCGCACCTATAAAAGTAGCCGATAAAACTTTTGGCACGGTTAACTTTTCATCGCCTAACGAGTCAACTGCATTTAGCGACGAAGCCTACGATTACATTGAGCTATTTGCCCAATGGTTAGGATCTGAATTTGCAAAAATAGACACGAAAGAGCAACTTTTAAAAAATAGCTACACCCTTTCAAAGCTCGAAAACATCGCTAATATCGGCACTTGGGAGGTCGATTTAATCGAGAACAAAGTTTATTGGAGTAAGCAAACTAAACGCATTCATCAGGTAGCCGATGACTACCAGCCAATAGTTGATAACGCAATTGAGTTTTACAAAGAGGGCCCCAGCAGAGAAGCCATAAATAAAGCGGTAGAAAACGCCATAAACAAAGGTGAAAAATGGGATTTAGAGCTTGAGGTTATCACTGCACAAAACCAAGAAATTTGGATTTCGACTTTTGGAGAAGCCGAGTTTCACGAAGGTAATTGCATAAGGCTATTTGGTACATTTCAAGACATTACCGAATCTATATTACTTAGAGAAGCGCTAAAAAAGAAAAAAGCCGAAGCAGAGCATATGTTAGAAGATAGAAGTATGCTATTTGCTAAAATTAGCCACGAGTTACGCACCCCCCTAAATGGCATAACTGGCATGCTCACCACCTTAATAGATGAAAAAGACACTGAAAAACGAGACGAAAAAATAAAAATAGCGCTACGCAGCGCTGACATTTTACTTAATATTATCAACGAAGTACTCGATTTTTCTAAAATTAATCATGGTGAATTAAAACTAGAGCCAACCGATGTACTGCTTAAAACCATATTTAGTGATTTGGCCTCTTTATATACCCCGTTATTTAAAGAAACCCATGTTGAATTAATCATAGAAAATACAATTGATGATAGCTGCTGGGCCTTTTGCGACAGCACACGCCTGAGCCAAATTACCTCTAACTTATTAAGTAACGCGTTAAAATTTACCGAGCAAGGCCATGTAAAACTTAAAACACAGCTCATGAATAATAACGATGCGCTATCTCTTGGTATTACAGTTTCTGACACTGGTCGCGGAATGACCCCTGCCTTTTTAGAGTCTTTATTTTCGCCGTTTACACAAGAGGTTGACGCTAAAAATAATAAAGGGGGCACAGGGCTTGGCCTAGCAATTATAAAAGAGCTTGTAGAATACATGGGCGGCACAATAAAGGTGACAAGTGAGCTACAAAAAGGCTCAACGTTTAGCATTAATATTCCGCTAGAGCTTGGTAAAGAGCAAGTTATAGACGATATTAAATCAAAAATTGAGTTAAACAGCCATTCGCTCAGTGTACTTATTGTTGATGACAACGATATAAACCGCCGTGTGCTTGATGCCTCTCTTGATAAGTTAAACGTAAAAGCCGACTGCGCCATTGATGGCCAAGACGCTATTTTTAAGTGTAAGCAAAAGCATTACGACCTTATTTTTATGGATTGCATTATGCCAATCCTGGATGGTTTTGAAGCCACTAAAACGCTGAGAGCGCAACGTATTTGCCCTAGCGAAAGCACCTACATTGTAGCGCTAACTGCTAATACATCGTCGCAAGATAAACTAGCTTGCCAGCAAGCAGGCATGGATATGTTTGTCTCTAAGCCGTTTAAGCTTCCGCACATAGAAAAAGCGCTTTCTAATGCCTTAGAACATACAGCTAAAGTAAATTCGCTTTAATTTAGTAAGGACATACTATGAGAAATATAATAAGAACATTACTTTTTACTGTACTGTTGTTAGCCATATTTAAAGGCATTTCTACAGGGCAATGGGGTTCATCAATAATCGTTGTTATTGTATCAAGCGTATTGCTATTAGTTACGTTTATCAGTGGTAAGGCATCACAAGGCCGTTCAACTTATACAAGCACTGACTCTTCAATTTATGCTAGTAATAACTCACACTCTAATAATGATTGCGGTGGGGATTCTGGTGGCTGTGATTAATAGAGATATTGTTATAAGCATTAAAAAAGCCGCCTTTGGAGAGGGCGGCTTGGGTTAACAAACAGCTTTTGGGTGTACCTATTGCTGTTACATCAAGAGACGATTTGCCTATTAAGCTGCATTTTGGTCTTGGTTGCTTTGCTCGCTATGGCGAATTAAGTAATCAAACGCCCCTAAGCTTGCTGTTGCACCACTACCCATTGCAATAATGATTTGCTTAAACGGCGTATTTGTCGCGTCACCCGCACCGTAAACGCCCGGTAATGAGGTTGCGCCTTTAGCGTCAATTTCTATCTCGCCAAACTTGCTTAGTGTAAGGTCGCTCTCTTTTAACCATTCGGTATTAGGGATCAAACCTATTTGTACAAAAATACCTGCAAGTGCTAATGATTTTTCCTCACCTGTTACACGGTCAGTGTAATTAAGTCCGGTTACTTTTTTACCATCGCCTACTACTTCAGTGGTTTGCGCATTTTTAATAATAGTGATGTTGCTTAAGCTATTCGCTTTGCGAATAAGTACTTCGTCGGCGCGCAGCGTATCAGCAAACTCAAGCACAGTTACATGCTCTACAATGTTAGCTAAGTCGATAGCCGCCTCTATACCCGAGTTACCACCACCAATAACGGCAACAGGCTTACCCTTAAATAGCGGACCATCACAGTGTGGGCAGTAAGCTACGCCATGACCGCGATATTCTTGCTCACCAGGGACGTTCATTTCACGCCAGCGTGCACCGGTTGCTAAAACAAGCGATTTAGCTTTTAAAGTAGCCCCGTTTTCAAGGGTAATTTCATAACCATTACTACCGCGACCAAGCCCTGCTGCGCGTTGGTTATGCATTACATCTACATCGTATTCTTTAACATGCTCTTCAAGCTGAGCAACAAGCTTTGGACCTTCAGTGGCTTTAATCGAAATAAAGTTTTCGATAGCCAACGTATCGGCAACTTGGCCACCAAATCTATCGGCAACTATACCGGTGTTTAACCCTTTACGAGCAGAATAAATAGCGGCTGAGGCACCCGCAGGTCCGCCACCTACTACTAACACATCAAACTCGTCTTTTTCGCTTAATGCTGCAGCTTGTTTAGCCGCGCCTTTAGAGTCTACTTTATTTAAAATGTCGGTCAGGCTTAATGCACCTTGGCTAAATGGTTCGCCATTTAAGTACACAGCTGGTACTGCTAAAATATTGCGCTCTTCTACTTCGTCTTGAAAGAGTGCGCCGTCAATCATTGTTGCTTTAATTTTGCTGTTTGTTGCTGCCATTGTATTTAGCGCCTGCACTACTTGCGGGCATGTTTGGCAACTTAAGCTTATGTATACTTCAAAATTAAGTTCTTGATTGAGTGATTCTATTTGTTCAATGTCTTCGCTTTTTGCTTTGCTTGCGTGTCCGCCAGTGTGTAAAAGCGCTAACACTAAACTTGTAAATTCGTGACCCATAGGTACGCCAGCAAACGTAATGTGGGTGTTTTTTTCAGGTGAATGCACAACCATAGATGGGCGACGTGCGCTCGAATCGGGGTTGCTCACTACCGTGAACTTGTCGCTTAATGATGCTAAGTCGTTTGCTAAGCTTTCTACTTCTGCTGATTTTTTGCTGTCATCCAAGGCAATAAGCAGCTCAACAGGTTGAGTAAGCGATTCAAAATGGCTTTTTAATTGATTTTTAATGTTGTTATCTAACATGGCTTAACCCTTTTTAGGAAAATTTAAACAGCAAGCCTCCCATGCCAACTAATGCATGTGCTAATGAGTCCGAGTTGAGATAGGAGGCACCAACAAACGAAATGATGTTGGTTTAAGGGCAGTTACCTGCCCTCATAAAAGTGGGTAAACCTATATTTAGATTTTACCAACTAGGTCTAGTGAAGGAGCAAGTGTGTCTTCACCTGGCTGCCAAGATGCAGGGCAAACTTCACCGTCGTGAGTTGCAATGTATTGAGCAGCTTGTACTTTACGTACTAACTCTTTAGCGCTACGGCCAATACCTAAATCGTGAGTTTCGATTACTTTGATTTCGCCCTCTGGGTTCATTACAAAAGTACCGCGAAGTGCAAGGCCGTCATCTTCAATCATAACGCCAAAGCTGCGAGTAATACGGCCAGTTGGGTCGCCAATCATTGGAAATTTAATTTTACCAATAGTGTCTGACGTGTCATGCCATGCTTTATGCGTGAAGTGAGTATCAGTTGATACTGAGTAAACTTCTACACCCATTTCTTGTAGCTGCTCGTAGTAATCAGCAACATCGCCAAGCTCAGTAGGACATACAAACGTGAAATCTGCAGGGTAAAAGAAGAAGATTGACCACTTACCTAGTACGTCTTTTTCAGACACTTCTACAAAGTCACCATTGTGGTATGCAGTTGCGTTAAAAGGTTGAATTTTTGTGTTGATCAATGAAGTGCTCATAGTATTCCTCATTTATATTTAAAGTGTTTTAAAGTTACTCAACGCAGCCAAAATGTGTGGCCTTTCGCGTTGGCTTGATTAATACAATAAGCCCATTGGCAAACTAAATAAAATTGATTGTTTAGATTAAAACAATCGATTTTTAAGATTGAACTATCTAGCTCTTCTATTCGTAAACGATTTATTACCTGTAAGTGCTAAGAATACTGCTACAATAGCCGCGCTAAAAAACACACAACATAAGGCATGCTGTAATGGAAAAATTTGTTAATCATATTCAACTTGGCTATTTGGGGTTACTACCCTTTTTAGGCTGCGTAGCGTGGCCGCTTATGTTTGGCAGTAATAGCGTTAACTTGGAGTTTTTTACTTTTTACAGCATTGCTATACTGGCATTTATGGCGGGCAATTTATGGCGCGCTGGGATGCAAAGCTACAGCGATGCAATTAAAGCGGTTGTGCCTGTTATACCCGTACCATTTTTATCGTTTATCCCGCTGGAGTGGGCGCTTGCCTGGTTAGGGGCTAGTTTTTGGTTAGTTCTTATCTTTGAAAAAGCCACACCACAATGGCAAACCTACCATCGCGATTATCAAAAAATGCGCTTTATTCTTACCTCAGTGGTATTTGTGTGTCACATACTCACCATTGGTATGAGCCTTTACCCAAAATAACCTTGCGCTGCTTAACCTACTAGGCGTAATAGTGTAACATCCGCGCACTGCTATTTAAGGACGCACCATGATTGATACATTACGCCAGCAGCTTAACGAGCTTGGCGAAAACTACGTAGAAAAAAACGCCGCTTTTAAAATTAAAGTTATTCCGTTTTTTTGCGCTATTAGTATTAAAAAAGATCACAAAAATGAAGGCCGGCTCAGCTTTTACTCAAACCAATTAATAGAAATACTGTTAGTGGTGTTATTTATATTGTTTGGGCTTACGCTTTATAACCCAGAGGCGGGTTTTACACATGGCCCTATTCATATTGTGTTTGCTATTTTAATTACCTTTAATTTAATTTTAAAACAAATAGCCATTGAAGGGCTTAAAACACGCCTTGCGTTTCATCGTTTGCATGGTGCTAATACAGCGCAAAATACTCAAAGTGCAGATAAAAACACTCACAAATCTAATTAAGTTATGTATTTAAATCCTAATTGGCGAATTCTCACCGTAGGCGATGGCGATCTATCGTTCTCTAATGCGGTGGTTAATCATATAAAACCGGCAAAGTTAGTCGCATCTACTTATGATAGCGCCAAAACCATAGAGCAAAAATACCAGCACAATGCGCTAAGTAGTTTAAAAAAGTGTCATGTTGAGGTTATTAATTGCTTTGATGTAACGGACCCTTTATGTTGGCAAAAATTAGCTGCCCACCAGCACAGCTTTGATGTGGTTATTTTTCAGTTTCCGCTTATTCCAGCCTTTGTCGGGCGCGAAGCATTTGAAAGCAACACCCAAAAAACCAGCATGAACGTGCTTAATCGCGCGTTACTACATCAATTTATTAAATACGCTAACAATTACGCGCTCGACAAGAGCGGCCCTATGCTTTGCTACATAACCTCAAAAGATGTAAAACCCTATCGCGAGTGGAATATTGAAGGCAGCTTAAGTAATGCCCTTGAGGCTAAATACGCGGGCCAAATGCCTTTTGATATTAACCAGTTTGATGGTTACAAAATAAGAAACGTAGACCGTGACAAACACGTAAAAGACACCAGTGGCATCACTTATGTGTTTACGCCTAAAGCAATCTTGGCGCAATCTGACGAACTAAGCACTCACCTTACAAAGCCTGCGTATTTAGGTGAAAATCATTGCTCGCTTTGTCGGGTAGGCCCTTTTATTGCTACCGAAGATGAAAACAAACACCTTAACGCTAAAAAGCACCAACAAATGCTTAAACTAGAAGATGACTGGCAGGCGTGGCTTACTCACTTTTACAACCACTCTTTATAACCCTGTTTTATAGCTCAATTTAATTAAATCAGCGGCCTTTTCAGCAATGGCAATAACAGGTGCGTTTGTGTTACCTGTTACTATGGTAGGCATAATTGAGGCATCAATAACCCTTAAGCTGCGTATCCCGTGTACTTGTAGTTTGCTATTAACCACCGCCATATTGTCGGTGCCCATTTTACAGGTGCCCACAGGGTGATATTCGGTATCGGCAGTTTGGCGAATAAATTCAATAAGCTGGGAATCGTTATTTACATCAAGCGGGTAAACCATGTTGCCACGAATTTTATCAAAGGCGGGGCTTTGCATAATACGCAGCGCTTTTTTAAGCCCTGCAAGCATAAGCGATAAATCATCAGGGTGGCTTAAATAATTAGGGTCGATAAGCGGCGCACTGCGTGGATTGCTATTGGCAAGCCTTATTGTCCCTCGGCTTTTGGGACGCATAATACTACTGTGAATACTATAGCCATGGCCAAGGTGAACTTTGCGACTATGATCGTCCACCAACCCAATTACAAACTCAAGTTGAATATCCGGCGCAGGCGAATTATCCAACACATTAATAAACGCATGTGACTCAGCAAAATTACTGGTTAATATTCCGCTGCGTTTACTAAACCACTGCGCACACCCTTTAATAATACTTGCAGCGCCTTTTACACTTACCCCAAAGGTGCCTTTTGCAGTATTTGCTTTACACAAAGGCACCACGGTTAAGTGATCTTGCAAATTACCCCCTACTCCTTCCAGTGCATGTTCCAGTGGTATGTTATGCGCTGCTAAATGCGCTTTAGGGCCAATTCCTGAAAGCATTAACACTTGTGGAGAGTTAATTGCACCGGCGCTTAAAAGCACCTCCTTTTTGGCCATTAATGTAATAATTTTACCGCCGCGCTCAAGCTCTACGCCGTGGGCGACCTTATTTTTGATTATAATTTTATTAACGTGGCTGTGGGTAAACACACTAAGGTTAGGCCTGTTTAAGTGCGGTGTTAAATACGCTTTTGCAGCACTACAGCGCTCACCATTATGTTGCGTAACCTGCGAAAGCCGTGCTCCATGTTGCTCAGCGCCATTTATATCGTCATTTAACTGTATTCCTTGCTCAACACACGCTTTTAAAAAGCAAGAGTTTACCGCACTTGGCTTAGTCAGCTCTTGCACATGCAATGGCCCTTTTGTGCCATGTAACGCGTTATTAAACGTTTTATTGTTTTCGGCTTTTATAAAATAGGGTAATAAACTGTTGTAGTCCCACCCAAGGTTGCCATTTTGTGCCCAGTTATCGTAATCGTATTTATTACCGCGTATATACACCATGGCATTAGTAGAGCTAGACCCACCTAGCACTTTACCCCGCGGCACAAAGCCACATCGGTTATTAAGCGCCTTTTGCGGTACCGTGTTGTAATGCCAACTATTTATGCCGTATGGCACACTGGCCGCAATACCCGCAGGCATTTGTATTAAAGCGCTCTTATCGCTACCGCCCGACTCTATTAGGCACACACTTATATGCTGATCTTCTGATAAACGCGCTGCCAGCACACAACCTGCACTGCCTGCGCCAATAATAATATAATCAAACGTGTGGTTACTCATAGGTGCCTTTGCATCATCACTATTTAGGTGTTATTGGTAGCTGCTTCTGCTTTGTGCATCCATGCAGTTGTAAATAAGCAGTTTTATTGCAGCAAGCTATTCGCTATATAGTGCATAGATTAAATCCTAAAAACTTGATATTTTTAGACACCCTCTTTAATTTACAGCGCCAGTGTATGAGCAGCCCAATACGTGCCACCTCTTTATATTCAATAGACTCGTTAATTAAAGAACTTGGCGCAGACCCAGCAAGCGTAATGAAAACCTGTAAGGTCAATGTCGACTTTAATAACCTTGAAAACCAATATTTACCCTATTTGAGCTATGCAAATTTATTAGAGTACTGCAGCCACACGCTTAACTGCCCAAGCTTTGGGCTTAAATTAGCAAATAAACAAAACTTTGATATTTTAGGCCACATAGCCATAGCCGCTAAAAGTGGGACTAATTTAGAAGAAGCGCTTAGCTGGGTGGTTAAATATTTACACTTACACAGCCCCGCATTGTGCTTAACAACGCACTCATTAGATAATGACGAGAGCTTATTTTTATCGTTTGAATTTAACCTAAAGCCCCTACCACAAATTAACCAAGCCATAGAGCTCACGCTTGGCTTAGCCATGAGCATAATTAAAAAATTAAGTAATAATCAGTGCAAGCCTCGCACTGTGTTTTTACCGCAAAAGCTGGCAACTAATACACTCGCATACAAAACCTATTTTGGCTGTAAAGTAATAGAGCACCGCAACAGTGCGGGCATTGTAATAAACAAAGCCGACTTATCGATAAAGCTTAACCACAATAACCTTAATAAAACCGACGCGGCCTTTAATTTTTTAGCTAAACGCAACGAACACAGTCAGTCATTACCTGCCCAAGTAAGCGCACTCATAAGGCCAATGCTGCCTATTTATCAGTGTTCAAACCAAACTATTGCCGAGGCACTTAATATGCACCCGCGTACCTTGCACCGAGAATTAGCTAAACATAACACCAGCTTTGTAAAACTTAAAGACACCACACGCCGGGCGCTAGCGGCGCATTACTTGCTTCAAAAACAATACTCTATCAGTACTATTTCAATGCTTTTAGGCTATCACGAACAGGCAACCTTATGCGCAAGTGTTAAACGCTGGTTTGGGTATTCTCCTAGGGCGTGTCGAACTTTGTGGATTGAAATTTATTCAATCTAGGGGCGATTTAATCGCGGCGCGAGGTTTGTAACCTAGTGGGCTAAGTAAAAATCGAGCAACAAAGAGTCAATCGTCCCTAGAAAGAACCCATAGGGCAGCGCATGTTTGGTCTTTATGCTGCGTTATCGCCTATTTATGGGGAATAACCACACTACATAGGCTCTGCCTTGCCTAAAAACCAAACATACTGCTGTAAATTCAACCACCAAAGGTCAACACGCCCTAAAGCATACAGGGCAAAAAAAATGTTAAAGTAACGGCTCTTATTATTTAAGCTAAGGAGCAGGCATGAACTTTGTCATTGTCGGTACAAATTTTATTAGTGATACCCTACTAAGCGCAGCAAATACGTTACCTGCATTTAATTTATACGGTGTGTGCTCACGCAAACAATCAAGCGGCGAAGCCTTTTTATCTAATCACCCCAATACCGATGTAAAAATTTTCACCTCAATTGAGCTGGTATGCCAAGACCCCGATGTTGATGCGGTGTATATTGCAGCGCCAAATAGCCTACACAAGCAATATGCAGTAATGTGCCTTGAAGCAGGCAAACATGTACTAGGCGAAAAACCTTCAGCCGCTAATAGCCAAGAGCTAAATGCTATTTTAACTGCAGCTAATGCCAATAAACGCCTATACATGGAAGCAATGATGACCACGCATTTGCCAAACTTTGCGCGACTTAAAAATGCGCTGAGTAAAATTGGTAAACCCCGTAAGTTTATTGGCCAATACAGTCAGTACTCATCACGTTACGATAAATACAAAAACGGCGAACGCCCAAATACCTTTTTACCGGAATTTGCCAATGGCGCTTTGCTCGATTTAGGTGTGTATCCGCTTTACCTACTTATAGCACTTTGGGGCGCTCCACAGCGCGTGAGTGCCAGTGGGGTACTATTAGATACAGGCGTAGATGGCGCAGGCGACGTATTATTAAATTACGATGATAAACAAGCCGTTATTAGCTACTCTAAAATTTCTCAAGGCGATAACATCACAGAAATACAAGGTGAGCGCGGACGCTTACGAATACACGCCGTGTCGCAGTTAAAACACATAGAGTTTGTTGCCAATAACGGGGAGGTTGAGGTTATTTCAGATAAATTTGATGAGCACTTTATGAAATACGAAGTTGCGCACTTTATGCAAACCATAAACGCGCAAAAGCTAGAGTCAGATGTTAATACACATCAGCTTGCCCGCGACGTAATGAACGTACTTGATACCGCAAGAAAGCAGCTTGGGGTAGTTTACCCTAATGATAAAAACGCAGCAGCGGACTAAAGTTGACCCCCATCCGTGGGCAATCAAGGCAAGAGCCTAGTTGTAATTATGCGCTTACTTATTTTTTATTAGGTACAGCTAAATTACACAGGCTCTTTATTAAAGCGTGTAGATTTTTAATGGTTTAATTTGCATAAATCTATTCACCATTCAACCAAGGCAGCGCCTGTGTAGTATGGGTGCGCGACACATTTAGGTGATCACGCTGCGCCAGTTATTAGGCGTACTAGGTTACTCACCTCGCACCACCATTAACCCGCGCCTAGATTGCACACATTTCAATCCATTAAAATTAGCTTGCTCTAAGCACGCTTATATAAATGAGCAAAGTTAACTTAGCACACAAAAACATGACCAATCAAGCTAGCCAATTATTAAAATTTATACTAAATTGGTAACATAAATAGGTTAACACTCATTTATAATATTATATGACCGTTACATCACTTTAGAATTTTGACATAATAGTGAATTTTGGGGTAACCTCTGCTAATAACAGTAGGTTTAGGCTATTTGAGCCTATTAGCCGCTATTCCTTAAGGTAATAAAGGTAGAATATGGGAAACCGTCGCTTATTTTGGCGCATTGTTGATAAAGTTGAAGCTTTGATAAACCAAGGAGAGTTTTCTGCTGGGAGTCGTTTACCACCAGAGCGAGAACTTGCCGACATGTTTGACGTAAGCCGCCCAACAATTCGTGAAGCTATTATTGCATTAGAAGTACGAGGCCGCGTAGAGGTCAAAACAGGCTCAGGCGTTTATGTAATAGAACAACAAGAAACATCTGTAAAAACAAAAGAGATCAGCGCTTTTGAGCTAACACAAGCTCGCGCACTCATTGAAGGTGAAATAGCTGCACTTGCCGCTCAATCAATCACCGATGAAGAACTAGCTCAATTGAAGCAAACGCTAATAGCCATGGAAAAAGGCTTATATGTAGAACAAGCAGACCGCGAGTTTCACGAAATTATAGCGCGTGCTACACGTAACAAAGCCCTTGAGTATGCAGTGGCAAATTTGTGGGATTTACGTTTAAACAATTCACAAATTGTGGCTGATTACGGCAGTGTGTGTAAAAACAATAACGATTGCGTAATGGATGAGCACACCGCTATTTATAATGCGCTGCAAACACACGATGCAAGCGCCGCACGTACCGCAATGCATAAACACTTTAACCGTTTAATTAATGCATTATTTGACGCTGTAGAAGCGCGTGCGCTTGAAGAAATCAAACGTAAAAATGATGAAAAACGTGGCCTTTATTCTTTAGATGGCCTAGTTAAAAGTGCTAGCAAAACACACTAAAACGACCTAAACGTTTATGAGCCAGCGATCTATTCGCTGGCTTTTTTATTTTAAGGCACTCAGCGTTTGCCTTTAGTTATGCATAATCAGTTACGCTAATTCATCGCACATATTAGTCACTCCCTCCCAAATTTAATGTGTATGCCTTACAAGCTATTACTTAGCCAATAAAAAACAGATACACTGCGCAAAACTAGACGATTGTTACCAAGGAAAACAATGCAATCATCCACTAAAAACTTTTTGCTCGCGCTTGTGTGCGTTATTTTAGCAATGATCACAATTCAATCTGGCGCCTCATTTGCTAAGCAGTTATTTCCTGTTGTTGGCCCCGAAGGCACTACTGCACTTAGGCTTGGCTTTTCTGCACTTATTTTGTGTTTAATATTTAAACCGTGGAAACACCTACCAGCTAAAGGTAATCGGTTATCAATTGTGGTATACGGTTTAAGCCTAGGCGGAATGAACATTTTATTTTATTACGCCATTGAACGTATCCCTTTAGGAATTGGTGTGGCGCTTGAATTTACCGGCCCATTAGCGGTGGCATTATTTAGCTCACGCGCTAAGCGCGACTTATTTTGGGTGGCGTGTGCAATTGCGGGTATTTTACTGTTACTGCCCGATATGAGCAGCCAAGAAAGCCTAGACCCAATTGGCGTAATACTCGCGCTAGGTGCCGGTGCTTGCTGGGCAGCCTATATTTTATTTGGCAAAAAAACCGGCACACAAAGCTCAGGCGGCGCAACGGTCGCACTCGGCATGACCGTAGCAGCCATTGTACTTGTACCTTATGGCGGCATATTACAAAGCAGTGCGTTTACATGGAGTGTTATACCGCTGGGCATTGGCATTGCTATTTTATCAAGTGCACTGCCCTATACACTTGAAATGGTTGCACTGCGTAATATGCCCGCTCAAGGGTTTAGCATTATGCTAAGTCTAGAGCCTGCATTTGCCGCTCTTGCTGGGTTTATTATACTTGGCGAGTTATTAACCTTGTGGCAATGGTTGGCTATTTTATTGGTGATTATAGCTTCGGTGGGTAGCTCATTTTCAAGTGTTAAAAAACAATAATAGCCTCAATAAAAAGGCCAGCACATAACTGCGCTGGCCTTTTAAATAACAAAATATTATATAACTTGTATCGCGCTACTTTTTACTTGTCATTAAATAGCCAACTAGTGATATAACTGGCATACCCGCTGCCACTAACGCCACGCTTTCCCAGCCACCAGCCTCGTATAGAGGGCTTGCCATTAACGAGCCAAGCGCTCCGCCAACAAAAATACTGGTCATGTATATGGCGTTTAAGCGAGCTCGGCTTTGCGGCTCTAATGAATATACCACCCGCTGACCCAGCACCATATTTGCCTGCACAGCAAAATCAATAAACATGCCCGTAAGCGCTAAAATAATAATACCGTGCGGAAGCTCAAATATACTGGGTAAAAAGCACGCAGCAGCAATCACTTTTGCAAGTAACGATAACTGATGCGTGTAACCTTTGTCGGCTAAACGCCCAACAATAGGGGCTGCAATAGCACCAGCTGCGCCTACTAAAGCAAATAAGGCGATTTGTGATTGCGATAAGCCATATTCTCTGGCTAATACAACCGGTACGCTGGTCCAAAATAAGCTAAAAGAGGCAAACATAAGCGCCTGATACAATGCCCGCTGACGCAGCACTGGCTGCTGTATTATTAGCTGCTTAAGCGATTTTAATAACTTAAAGTATGTTGTATTGTGTGTCGGTTGTCTGCTCGGTATTGCAAAATATATAACACTGGCTATAAATGCCATACAGCCTGCGGCAAAGTAAAATACGGCTCGCCAACCAAAGTGATCGGCTATTAAGCTTGCAACTGGCCTGGCTAATAAAATACCCAGTAACAACCCCGCCA
The DNA here is from genome assembly GCF_023161935.1 of Pseudoalteromonas sp. 2CM28B. Taxonomy (NCBI): domain Bacteria; kingdom Pseudomonadati; phylum Pseudomonadota; class Gammaproteobacteria; order Alteromonadales; family Pseudoalteromonadaceae; genus Pseudoalteromonas; species Pseudoalteromonas sp. 2CM28B. Next base: position 7,632 of record NZ_JALNTH010000039.1, on the reverse strand, counting down.
TTATATTGCCCAGTACTTGCCCGCGTTTTTCATCTGAGGATAAATGCGCAGCAAGCGGTATTAATACTTGCACCGATACAGAGCTTGCCCCCACCAATAAGCATAATAGCAACATTACACTTGGGCTTTGCGCCAAGCCTGCGCCTATTAAACTTAAAAATGTTATGGCTAAGGTAATGAGCATTAAGCGTTTGTTTTCGACTAAATCAGCCAATGGCACTAAAAAAAACAGTCCCATTGCATAGCCAATTTGTGTAAGCGACACAATAAAACTGGCGCTGTGCGCACTTATACCCACATCGGGCGCTAATAACTCAATAATAGGCTGGGCATAATAAATATTTGCCACAATAAGGCCACAGCACAGAGCAATAATGCTCACTAAGGTATTACTTATTTGCACTGGCTGTGCACGTGATTGGTTCATAAATAACTCTAATTTATAAATAATAAAACCCACTGCATATAAATGCAGTGGGTAGCCATGGTAAATGTAAAAGTGTGGGTTACTTAATAGGTGAAGGCTGCCCATGCGGGCTAGATCGCAAGTACTGCTTAGGCGCATTAACGGTTGCACCAAGTTGCGCTGCAGCATGCCAAGGCCAATGCGGGTTATACAAAATACCTCGCGCTAGTGCTACGCCATCGGCTTGCTGCTCGCTAATAATATCTTCGGCTTGTTGTGGCTCAGTGATTAAACCTACGGCTATTACCGGCATACTTACGACCTCTTTAATAGCGGTTGCAAATGGTACCTGAAAGTTAGGTTTAACCGGTATTTGTTGCTCTGGGCTTAGCCCTGCTGTACTTACGTGAATAAAATCGCAGCCAAGCTTATCTAACGCTTTAGCAAGCTCAATAGATTGTGCTAAATCCCAGCCACCTTCTACCCAATCAGTAGCAGAGATACGAATGCCTACCGGTTTATGGCTTGCAAATTCAGCTCTTAATGCTTTAAACACCTCAAGCACAAGGCGCATACGGTTTTGCAAACTGCCCCCGTATTCATCATCACGCTTGTTTGAAAGAGGCGATAAAAACTGGTGTAACAAATAACCATGCGCACCGTGTAGCTCAATTAAATCAAGCCCTAGCTCATCAGCGCGTTTTGCTGCGCTTACAAAATCGTTTATTAGCTGGGTTATATCCGATTTTGTCATAGCCTTTGGTTGGTAGGCATTGTCATCGTAGGCTATGGCAGAAGGCGCAAGTGTTTGCCATCCGTTTTCATCGCTAGGTGCAATTGCACCACCGCCATCCCACGGTTTTTCAGTAGATGCTTTTCGCCCTGCATGCGCAAGCTGAACGCCAATAGGCATCGGACTGTATTGCCTAAGCGCTTTTAAGCTTTTGCCCAGTGCTTGCTGGGTTTCGTTATTCCAAAGCCCTAAATCGGCGTAACTAATGCGCCCCTCAGGGCTTACCGCGGTGGCCTCTAAAATTAATAGCCCTGCACCACTTAAGCTCAATTGCCCTAAATGAATAGTGTGCCAATCACTGGCAGACCCCTGATTTGCTGAGTACTGGCACATAGGCGCAATAATAATGCGGTTGTCTAAAGTGAGTTCACCGAGCTTTAAAGGTGAGAATAATTGGCTCATAAATATTCCTTAAATACGCGTACTTTAGTACGAAATGCTATAGCTTACGGTATGAAGGATTAATGGGGATCAAACTTCACTTTTATAGTGTCAAAACGAGAATAAATACCGTTGAGAAAAACATTCAAAAGGGTCTTATAGGTTTTTTAACCGTATTAATACATTCAGGTAATTAACCAATATGAATGGCTATTTACATTTACTCAACGAGTAAAATATGCTTCCCTGTACCTTAATTAGCCAATTACTTGGATGTTATACATATTTATATAATTTTTTGTTGTGCAACTAGCTATATTTATTCCAAAAAAGTGAATTAAAATTCAATTTTAATATTCCCACCACTTTAACTCCCTGATAAACTGGTTAACTTATATTAACTGGTGTTAAATTTTGAATCTGGGGATCATTTTTTATGTTTAAACCAAGCTTGCTAACCTTGGCTATTTCGAGCGCTGTATCTAGCGCATTTTTATTTTCTAACTCAGCTGTGGCACAACAAGAAACCACCGCTAAAAACAAATCACTCGAAGTAATCGAAGTTACAGCAACAAGACGCAGCGGATCTGTACAAAATGCACCGCTAAACATTACCGCACTTGATGCCGATGTAATGAAAGATCAAAACATTGGCGAATTAGCCGATGTAGCGCGTTGGGTACCTGGTTTAACAATTACCGATCAAGGTGGTCGCTCAGGCTCACCAATTATAGTACGTGGTTTAAACACTAACTCGTCGGGTCCATCATCAGATGGCGGCACCGTAGCCACATACGTTAACGAAATTCCAGTGTCAGTTGATATGCGTTTAGTAGACATAGAGCGTGTTGAAGTACTTATTGGGCCACAAGGTACCCTTTATGGTGCGGGTACTTTAGGCGGCGCAATTCGTTACATGCTTAAAGAGCCAGAGCTTGACTTTACAACGGTAGAAGTATTTGGCGATATGTTTCAAACTCAAGAAAGTGACTCGTTAGGCGGCGAAGGCGGCTTTATAGTAAACCTGCCACTTATTGAAGATGAACTTGCAGTACGTGCAAGCTTAAACGTATACGAAGACCCAGGCTTTATTGATTATGCTTACACAGTGCGTGAGCCAGGTGTATCGCTACCGGACCCTGATTGGAGCAACGCCGACGAAGTAAACAACAATATTAAAAATGTTGAAGATGCTAACGGCGAAACAACTACCACAGGGCGTATTTCTGTACGTTGGAAACCAAGCGAAACATTTGAAGGGACACTTAATTACTTTTACCAAAACCAAGACAGCGAAGGCCGTTCAATTGTTCATTACAACAGCCTAAACGATGATAACGGTTTAAGCGATATTGTAGGTAAATACGAGTCGGCTTATCGTTATGAAGAGCCGCGCGAAAAAGAAGATCAACTACTAAGCCTTGAGCTAAAAGCCGACCTAGGTTTTGCAGAGCTTGTATCGGCAACCGGTATTTCAAGCTTTGATGCCGACGGCCAACGTGACCAAACCGATTTACTTATCCGCCTAGATTACGGTTATGAAGAGTTCCCTGCGTTTTCATCATACACACGTGAAATTGACGAAGAAGATACCTTCACTCAAGAAATTCGCTTAGTGTCTCAAAGCGACAGCGACTTTAACTGGATTGTGGGTGGCTTTTACAACAAAACAGAAACCGAAGCATCAAGTAGAGAGTTTACGCCTGGGTTTGACCAATTCGCTATCGATAACTTTGGTGGCGCTCAGCTAAGACCTGACTCATTAGAATACTTAGAGCTTACAAAAAGTAAGGTCACTGAGTCTGCGCTATTCGGCGAAGTTGGCTACCAAGTTACCGAAAAATTAGATATTACCATTGGCGCACGTTTTTACGAATACGATGTAGAGGCGCAAGCAGCATTTGACTTCCCGCTTGCAAATACACTTTATGGCGATGCAGACCCTGATGCAATCACCGTTGCTTACGAAAAAGACGAAGCAGGCGATAACGGTAACTTATTCAAATTTAATGCTAAATACCAGTTTACTAATTCAGTAATGGGTTATGTAACAGTAAGTGAAGGCTTTAGAATTGGCGGTTCCAACCTTCTAGCTGTTTGCCCTGATCCTATCCCTGAAAACCAGCAAACAGGATGTGGTAACGCTGACGAAAGGCTTTTTGATGCAGATACTACTACAAACTACGAGTTAGGCTTTAAAAGTACCTGGTTTAGAAGCCAATTACACTTTAACGCCGCTTTATTTAATGTAGATTGGGAAGATGCGCAAATTGCAGGCGCAACAGATGTAGGCCAATTACCGTACTTATCTAATGCAGGCTCTGCCAACGCAAAAGGTATTGAGCTATCTACCCGTGCTATTTTATCTGACTCGTTTACCGTGTACGCAACATACGCATACACTAAAGCAGAGCTAACATCAGACGCCCCATTTTTATTTAATGCCGATGGCACCGATGGCGCAGAAGACGGCGACCGCTTACCGGGCTCGCCAGAGCATCAGTTCTCAATGGGTGTAAACTATCAAACAGATGTATTTAGCGATAAAACCCTTGATATTAACTACGGTTTAACCGCACAAAGCGATGTAATCACAAGAGTAGGCCTGCACGACAACGGTGAAACCCTGCCAGGTTATAGCTTAAGTAATATTTCTGCTAAGTTAACAGCCGATGAGTGGTCAACAACTCTTTATGTTGATAACCTATTCAACAAATATGCATTTACATCAGTACGTCGCTCAGATGCAGACATAACATCAGCAAATGGCGCCGACATACAACGTAACTACGGCCACTATATTAATCGCCCGCTTACGGTAGGCGTTAAATTTAACTACAAATTTGAAATATAATTTATAGTCACTTTTAAACAATGTTATAAGGCTCAAATTTATTTGAGCCTTTTTTCTTTATTAACACATAAATAAAACAAACATCATGCAGCCAAACTTAAAGCACCTTCATCAAAGCGCCATTGAGTATTTAAACCAAGGTAATATACAACGTGCCCATAAAGCCCTCGTTGAATTAGTGACTCAAAAAAGCGACTTTGCCGATGGCTACTTTTTACTGGCCATGGTTAATTTACGCGTTGGGCAAATTCACAAAGCCATAAAGCTAATAGAAAAAGCCCTTAGCCTTGGTAAAAGCATTGAATACAGCGCGCAGCTTGCAAAGTGTTACGCATTAACCGGTGAGCTTACCAAAGCCAAAAACACCGCTTTAGCGATACCCGTTGAGCAAATAAAAAAGAGTCTTGATGCCGACACTCTAGGTGTTGCACTTACACAAGCAGGCCTGCACAAAGAGGCACTAAACTATTTTAACTGCGCTATTGAGCTGGCTAACCATGCAAATAAACCGCAACCACAGTTTTATTATAATTTAGGGGTAAGCGCTAAATTTTTAGGCCTATTTGAACAAGCCAAAAATGCCTTTGAAAGCGCCATTGCGCTAAATTCACTGCACCACGCAAGCCATTTCGCATTAAGCGATTTAACCAAAGCGACGCTGCAAACTAACCATATTGAACGCTTAAAAAACGTCTTTGAGCAAGTAACACACCCCGATGCAAAATTACACATTGGCCACGCACTTGCAAAAGAGTACCAAGACATAGGCAAGTTTGATGATGCGTTTAACAGCCTAGAGCAAGGAAAAGCCACTAAACGCGCTATGCAGCCTTTTGATCATAAAAGCTCAGCCGCATTATTTGCACACATTAAAAATTTAAGTGAGCAGCATAAACACGCGCTAACACACGGCAGCCCAACGCAAGAGCCTATTTTTGTATTAGGTATGCCCCGCTCTGGCACCACATTGGTTGAGCGTATTTTATCGAGCCACAGCGACGTACAATCAGCCGGTGAATTACAAGACTTTGGCCTAAGCGTTAAAAAATTAAGCCAAACTCAAACACCGCATGTACTCGATACTCAAACACTCACTAAAGCTTACGAGCTTGATTTTAATCATCTTGGGACAACGTATTTAAACGCCACTCGCGTAACCACCGGTAGCCATAAGCACTTTATAGATAAACTCCCGTTTAACTTTTTTTATATCGACTTAATAACCAAAGCCCTACCAAACACTAAAATTATTTGTATGCTACGCGACCCAATGGACACCTGCATTGGTAACTACCGCCAGCTATTTACTATAAATAACCCCTACTACGCGTACTCGCTCGATTTACTCGACACTGCCAAGTTTTACAGCCGCTTTTATAACCTCATGCAGCACTTTAGCGCCCTGCACAGCAATATAAAATTAGTAAAATACGAAGAACTAGTCGCCCAGCCCGAGCAGCAAATTAAAGAGCTAGTTAGCTTTTGTAATTTAGAGTGGCAAGCACAGTGTATAGACTTTCACTTAAACACCGCTCCGGTGTCTACAGCCAGTAAAGTGCAAGTACGCCAACCACTTAACAATAAAGCAATCGGCCGTTGGAAGGCGTTTAAGCCCCATACTAATGCAGCAGTGGAGTACCTTTTAAAACAGGGTATAAATATTGAGTAAATATTTTTTGAAAAATATAAATATGTTCATCATTTTAATCTTTTTGTTCTGCGCCCATAGTAATGCAGTTACGATCAATACAGATATTAAAAATAAAAGACACTTAGAAGTAGAGGTATCAACTGGTCTAAAGTTGCCTCTAAATTTTGAACTATTAACTCAAAAAAAGCTTCTTAACTTACTAAATAAACACAACAACTGCTCTATCAAAGACGAACATCATAACAAACGATTTGTCTCAGTTTTTAAGCTAAGTTCGGGCGATAAACTGCTTGCATTAGCTTGCAACACTGGAGCATATCAAGACAGTTACTTGACCTATTATGTCAAGACGTTAACTAACATGGCTTACCCCATAACTTGGTCAGAACCTACTTTTATTGATAATAAGTGGGAGCTAAAGCAAACTAATTTAATTACCGGCAGTATTGAAGTTAGTGAAATAGAGAATGAATTAAAGTCTCTGCGCTTATACTCTGCTTTTGGCTCTTGCGGTTATAAAGTCAATTACACCATTTCGTTCCCACAACTGATTAATCTAAAACCTAATTTAATACATGCAGACAACGATTGTGGCAATGGCATTTTAGTTGACGAGTGGCCAGTAATTTCCAATTCAAAATAACATCGCTAGTAATTATATTAAGGTCATATACTAATTTGATAAATGCCCCCAGTATGGGGGATTTATCTTTTTTAAATAGCCGCTTTTACAAACTCATGCAGCACTTTAGCGCCCTGCACAGCAATATAAAATTAGTAAAATACGAAGAATTAGTCGCCCAGCCCGAGCAACAAATAAAAGAGTTAGTCAGCTTTTGTAATTTAGAATGGCAAGCACAGTGTATAGACTTTCACTTAAACACCGCACCGGTCTCTACGGCTAGTAAAGTACAAGTACGCCAGCCACTAGCAACAAGGCAATTGGCCGTTGGAAGGCATTTAAGCCCCATACTAACTCAGCAATGGAGTACCTATTAAAGCAAGGTATTAGTGTTGAGTAATGGTTTTATGGCTTGGGAGTTAAATAGATGGACTTAGGGATAGTCCGCTTTGTGCTAGCCTAGGTCGGATAAGCGAAGCGCCATCCGACACAGTAAAATACCTTGCCAATTATTATCAATTTTTTATGTTGTCGAATGACTGGAGAGTGCCATAAGCTGACTATCAGCCGTAACTCGTTTCTGCCCCAAAACGTGTTAAAGCAATTATTCTATAGGTCGGCTTTGAGCGATAACCGGACACTGAAAAAGTTAAATTTATTCCTGTGTTTTAAGTAGAAATCTAATTTTGTCCAATAACATTATTAAACGCCGTTTTGGGGCAAAATAACATGCTTAATTCCTAGCTGTTTTAATTACTTGTTTACAAAGGTAATTATTGGTGAAATTATCAGGGTATGTAATATACGCCGTTTCGGTGTGTTATAAACCACCAAAATGGTGTTCAATAAGCTGTTAGCTGTTTTGCTATGTTCTAGGCTTTTTTCAAATAAAAACATCGACTTTCTTTTTGTCGGTTAACAATAA